>JAJFTR010000026.1 GCA_021372825.1 Actinomycetes bacterium | reverse complement strand
ACGGCAGATTCGCGAGGTTGCGCGCCTGCGCGAGCGTGGCCTCGTCGGCTGACTCGCCCCATACGAGGATGGGCACGCGCTCTGTAGTGATGATGTGCATGGCGCCTCTCCATTGGAAAGTACCCACTAAGGCGGCGCCAGCAGACCGTATGGCTTCCGAATGCGCTCGACCCTATGGCTGTGTTCTCTCGACGTGCCCGATCTTCTTGTGCCCGCCGTCAAGGTGCACGATCCGGAAGGAATCGGGAGCTTCCAGACCTATGACTACCAGAGGCACGGTGAGCACGTCACGCAGCGGCCGCAGATACTGGACGTACTTTTCGAAGGTCCCGACCGCACCGTCGAACCCTCCCGCCGCCTTCAGCTCCTCGGTAGCGGTGATGACGACACCTATCTCGGTCGTGATCGCTTTCCGCACGTGGTTCAACTCGCTCGCGAGTACGGGTTTCAGAAGGTTCCACGCTGCAGCCTCGCCATGGTTGAAGGCCACTTCGATCGATACGTTCCGTTTGGCGAAGTCCAGCCGCCAACGCGACTCACCTTTCACGTTGTAGACGGGATCTGCGAAGATCGGACTCTCGGAAGACCATCCACACGACACTAGACCACGGCTGATCAGCCTGTTGATGCACATTGATATACTCTTCCTTGGGCCACCAGCTTGGAACTCGTCGATGATGTCATCGTCTGAGATGCCGGAAAGTACCTCCTCAATCTCTTCCCAGAGGTCCGAGAACTCCGCCTCGTGTTCGATGAGTGCCAACCCATGCCGGTACGAACAGGTCCTGAACCTCACCGTGCGCCTCCTAGTGCCGTGTTCCACCCTAGCAACACGATAAGCAAGGAGGAGTTCACGGTCGAGTCTCGAGCTTCTCGACGAGGCGCCTCACCAGCTCACTGGTGTCCCCAGCGAGTTCGCACTCCCATACCACCATGACCGTCCACCCAGCAGAGACCAGCTCCTCCAGCTTGCGTTGGTCGCGTTCGCGGTTGAGTTGGAACTTGCGCATCCAGAAGTCCTGGTTCCTCTTGGGAAGCGGCGGGTCACAGCGCGGACAGCGATGCCAGAAGCAACCATTGACGAAAATCGCTACCTTGCGTCCAGGATAGGCGATGTCCGGATGCCCTGGTGCTTCCTTCCAATGCAGCCGATACCCGGGATAGCCCGCTGCCCTGAGGAGCCTGCGAAGCTCCATCTCCGGGCGGGTGTTCTTGCCTCGGTTCCCCTTCATCGACCGCGAGACCGCCTCTGAAGACGCTTCCGGAGCAGGACCGAGCCGGCTTGTCATCACTTCCTCGTTTCGCGGTCTCTCGCTATCTCGTCACCTATGGCGCGCACAAGTCCGACGACGAGTGCGTTACCCATGCAGAAGGCCCGTCGGCTGTCCGGCATTCCCTGGGTCCAACCGTCGGGGAATCCATTGAGACGCTCAAGCTCGACAGGCGTGAGACGTCTGTATACGCCGTCTTGCTCGATGACGTGCTTGAAACGAGAGGGCCCCCGACCCCCTTCACCTGTAAGTATCGTCCGGGATGGGAGGCGCGGGTCATCGGGGAAGCACATGCCACCTTCTGAGTAGCGGTACTCCGTGTTACTTGCAGCATGCCGGCGGGGCTCGCTCTTAGGTCCTTTTAGATAGCGCCAGGTTGTCCCTCGCACGCCTGGCTCACCAAGCTGCTCTTTGGGGACGATGAACTGCTCGGGCACTTCAGCCAACCCGACGACGACATCGCCGAGGCACCACTCTCGGTGCCCTGGCAGCGGGTTCGGCAGCATCTTCTGGGTCCACACCTTGCGTCCAGCCATGAAGCCGGCGTTGTCGAAGGGACTCGTTGAACGGCCTATTCCGAATCCCGCAGACAGCTGGTACGCATCGCCCACGAGCTCGAGGTCAGCGGGTCGCGGTCCTTCGCCATTCGCAGGAACGGCAGGAAGCGCGTGGGCGAGGATGCCTTCAGTAGTGATCGTCGCGAACCCGTCGGGAGTTGCGTCTCCGAGTGTGCGAAGATGCCTGCCGACGATGAACACCCTGCGTCTGCGCTGGGGAAAGCCATAGTCGGCAGCGTTCACCACACGCCACTCCACGACATAGCCGAGGTCCGAAAGAGCGGCGAGGATGATCGCGAAATCACGACCGCGCTGCGAGGCTGGGGACTTCAACAACCTGTCGACGTTCTCCAAGAGAAGGTACTCGGGGGTTTTCGCCTGCACGACGCGATGTATCTCCCACCAAAGGACCCCCTTCTTCCCCTGGATGCCATGCGCCTGATTGAGCGGCTTGGCGACGGAGTAGTCTTGACAAGGGAAGCCACCTACCAGCAAATCATGATCGGGGATGGCGCTCACGGGGACTTGGGCGATGTCCCGGTTCCCATACTCGCGTTCTGTCTCGTCGAGTCCGAAGTTCCGCGCATAGCACCCCCACGCGTGCTGGGCGTTGGGTCCAGAGCCGGGCTCCCACTGGTTGGCCCACACGACCCTCCATTTTCCATCATCAGCGTCGTATCCCGCGGTCTCGTGCAACTGTCCGCGGAACCGCTCGGGCACCCCTTCCAGCCCGAGTCGAAAGCCGCCTACGCCAGCGAACAGTTCGACCACGCGGCCACGGTTATCCGTGCACGTTTGCGACCGCGCACAGTACGACTCGCTCATCTTCTCGTTCCCCTCATGTCTTTCATGGCGAGTGGCAGGCGCCACCGCAGTGAAGACTCGTCGACGATCAGGGCACTTCGATCTTAGCACCCGAACATGACATCGATCAAGCCTGAATCGAACATGCGTTTGTGTATCTACTGCCGACTACCCGCTCGACCACGCACCTCACAGAAGACGACCGAGACCACCACGGCTCCGGCGTCCACGGACTCGATGTACCGCGCCGGCACGTGCGAGGTGAAGACTCGATGACGTTAGCCTCGAGCGAACCCTGGACTTCGTGACGGTCCACCGCAGGCGTCTACGTCGCCCTTGGGTAGCTGCCCAGGACCTTGACCTCTCGGAGTTTCAGGCGCAGGCAGTCGAGCGCGAGGCGCACTTCGGGGTCATCGATGTGCCCCTCGCAGTCGACGAAGAACATGTAGTCCCCCAACTGCCGCTTGGTGGGGCGTGACTGGATCTTCGTCAGGTTGATGTCGCCGTACGCGAATTCCGAGAGGATCATCAGCAGCGCGCCGGGCTTGTCCTTCTTCATGAACAGGGCAAGGGACGTCTTGTCTTTTCCCGTACGCGGCTGCAGCCCACGACCGATCACAACGAACCGCGTCTGATTGCCGGCGTAGTCCTGCACGTCGGATTCCAGTACCTGGGCTTCGTACAAG
>JAJFTR010000056.1 GCA_021372825.1 Actinomycetes bacterium | reverse complement strand
CACCGAGAAGGCGAAACTCATCGCCAAGCGGTTCATGGATGAGGCCAAGCGGTTGGGGGTGCGCGAGGTCGTCGTGCCCGAGTGCGGGCATGCATACCGAGTGGCGGACATCTTCTACGAAGCTTGGACCCAAGAGAAGCTACCCTTCAAGGTCAGCCACATCCTTGAAGTCGTGGACCGGTACATCAAGGACGGCTCCATAACGGTCGAGAAGGGCCGCATCGCGGGTAAGGTCACGTACCACGACCCATGCCAGATCGCACGCAACGGCGGCATCTTCGAGCAACCGCGCGATGTGGTCAAAGCGCTCACCGATGACTTCGTCGACCTCACTCCCAACCGCGAGCAACAGTGGTGTTGCGGGGGTGGGGGCGGCATCGTCGCCATCGAGGAGTTCAGAGACACGCGTATCAAGAGCGGAGCGAAGAAGGTCGAGCAGCTCCGCGCGAGCGGTGCGAGCGTACTCGCCTGTCCGTGTGAGAACTGCCGCCTTCAGATCGAAGACCTCAACAAAGAGCACCACCTAGGTCTGGAGATCCGGCAGGTGATCGACCTCGTCGTCGAGGCGATGCCTCTCAAAGGCAGAAGCGCGGTGCAGGCCGGCTAGCGCGACACGCCCCTCCCACTCGAAAGGGCGCCTTGCATAGGCGCCCTTTCGTCGTCTATGGCAACTGCTCCGTCGGGTGACAGTTCGTGCACAGATCGTCCCCCACCTCAACCAGGAACTTCGGGTTCGTAGACTCGTGAGGGAAGTTCTGGAACCTCGGGTTGTCAGTCGCAGTCGTACCGTTGGGTGTCGACACGGTCGCTGATGCCACGGCGCCTACCGCCCCAACGCTCCTTGCGTCCTCGTGACATTGCATGCATATCGGGGCGTGACCCGCTTGCAGCACCGTCCTCGGCCAAGGCATGACGAAGGCACGGTTGTGACGGACGCGCCACTCAGTGCCGTCAGCGATCCGGCCCATGCTCCCAACCACCTGGTCGACGGTCGCCGTATCGCTGGACATCCGAGGAACCCGGTCGTAGACGTAGGGAGCAGAGGTTGTGAGCTTCGAGTCTACCGGATGGTTCATCGGCCCCCCGATCCAGGAACCTCTACCCGCGTGACACGCCATACACCAGTCCGATCCGTACTCGACCACTGGCGTCGTCGCGCCGGTCGGCAGCTGCTTGAGCAAACGGGTGCTGCGTAGTTCGGCATTCCGGAACGTGTCCTTTGTGGAGTTGCGCGAGCGTTCTCCCGCGAAGCGGGCCACCGTTCGGCTTCCATGAGGAGTGTGACAATCTCCACAGCCAAGCACTCCGCCCTCCGAGAAATCGCGGGTCGTGTCTCCCCCTCCTATGTCGCCGCCAGGAATGACATTCGTAGCGTTGACCGAGTGCTCCGAGGAGACCGTGAGACCTCGGCCGATAATCGCTCCGTAGACCCCAGAACCTGGAGAACCCGTACCGTCATGACACATCAGGCACATCCCCGTGACCGTCGGTTCGGGCAGCAGCGCCACTCCACCAGTCGGCGCGTCATGCACTGTGTGACACAAACTGCACACGTTGGATGTAGCCGAGTAGTTCCCATGAGGACCGGTACCATCGTTGTTCGACACGGCGTGGCAGTTGGTGTACCAACAGGTGTCTCCGTACTCGTCACGCCCGGGGTATGACGTCTCGGGAAACGCCACGGCACTCATCACCGAGCACCCCATCGCGATGAGTGTAAGAAGCGCGATCTGTGCGCAACACACCTTGACTTTCACGCGACCCCCCGTCACACGCCATATGCGCGCCGACACACACCGACAACAGACATTACCAGTCCGCGCTACTGCAAGGCAATCACAAGCGCTCCGCTGACCGAGGACCCAAATCCTTAACCCGCGGCCGCCCGCGCCGCCGCAAGAGCCACGACCAACGCTGCCATCTGCTCGGGTGCGGTGATCCCGCCGTCGTCGGCGACGAGGAGCCCGCCAGCGCGAGCTAGAAGCCCAAGCCGGCTGCCTAACACCTCGGCGCGAGGCATGCCACGCTCGAGTTCCAGCGTCTGAAAGCCGCCGATGGCCACGAGCTCCTCTGCGCGGACAGCCCAAAACAAGCGCTCGAAGGCCTCGAAATCAAGCCCGCCTCCTGCATGTACCGCCGCAAAGCCCGCTCGCTTGGCCGCGGTGAGCAGGCTTCGGATGTCGCCATCGGAGTGCAGCACCACAGGCACCCGAGCGCTCGTCGCGAGTTCGACAAGCGAGGAGAAGCGCGGGAGAAGGGCTTCGATGGCGAAGTCAGGGGCAACGAGCAGTCCCTCGCCTCCGGCGAGGTCCTCGGCGAGTACGATCGCCCTCGCGCCAGCCTCGATCGCGTCGGATACACGCGAGGCTATTCCCCCCAGACGGGCGTCGATCTCAGCCGCGATCTCACGGGGATGCAGCAGCGTGTCCGCGAGTCCTGCCTGTACGCCTCTTTGCTCAAGCACCGGCCATAAGGGGCCCTGGAACACCGCAAAGGGCGCTACCCCTTCCTGCGCCAGTTGCTCCGCCGCGTCCACCGCCCACGGCCGGTCCCATGGCACGAACGCGAACGCCGCATCCAGTTCGCGGCACGCTCGCACGAGAGACGTGGCAGGTTCGACGGCGTCCCGGGTCAGTGGCGCGAGGGCTGAAGGGCCCACGAACGTCAGCCCGAACGTGAGGGTCGCTCTTTGCGGCAGTCCTTGCACCATCGTCAAGTTCTCCCCTAAAGCAACTTGATCCCGGCCACCGCAAGTTCACTCACGACCCAGACGATCACAAAGGCGACAGCCACCCCCAACGACACCGCCATGAACGCCTTCTTCGGCTCCATGTCGAGCAGCCACGACGCCGCGGTCCCGGAGTAGGCGCCGGTGCCTGGCAGCGGAATCGCGACAAACACCGCGAGTCCGAGCATGCCGTACTTCTCCACGAGCGGACGGGCCTTCTCGCGTATGTTCTCCAATTTGCGGTGGATCCAGCCACCTTTGGGGAAGCGCTCGTACACGAGTTCCAGGAAATAGTAGCCTGGCCAGAAGATCGCAAGGTTGGACGCCAAGATGATAGGGAGGTAGAGCCGCTCGCCCTGCTGTATCGCAAGAGGCAGGGCCCCGCGAAGTTCGATCCAGGGGATGATCGTGATGACGACGTACTTCAACCAGGGCGGAAGCCCTGCCACGAAAGCGGGCATGATTCACTCCTCCGGGGGATAGGCTGCGTAGATGCGCTCTACTTCCGATCGCCAGAAGGACTCGCGGTCGAAGGCGTCGCGTCCAAGAGCGGCCGCGAATGCGAAGTAGCCGTCACCAGGCAGTCCCGTGTCCTTGCGCGTCACGAGGGACGCAAGCATGATGCCATGTGCCGCATCTTCTGCCGAGCAGATCTCGTTCAAGAACGCCTTCATCGCGAACGAGTAGGGCCTGAGCTGCACGGCACTGATCACGTCGCAAAGCTCTGAGTAGCTCGTAGTACCCCTCGCCCGGGCTCGGCCGATGAGGAAGTCGCGCGCTTCTTCCTTGGCTGCATCCCACGCCCCACGCGGGAAGCCATATCGTGTGTCTTGAGACATGCGAAAGAGTATGACACACGGCAGCGCACCCGATCGTGGCCGACACAAGAACGTCGCATTACACGAAGAAGCTCAGACGGCGTCCAATCGGTGCAAGTAGTCCCGGTAGCCCTCCTCGGCCATGAAAGCCTTCACTCGGCGGTGGCCTGTCACGAGCGCGGCGACAGGCGCCAGCATCTGCTCCACATGAAGCCGCGCCCACCAGTACACCCGCTGTCCTATCGGGAAACGACGCAAATACGCACGTTGTGCAGGCCCGAGCAGACGTACGCGTCCGAACAGCGAGCGAATCGCGGTCGCCACGATGCGCGAGACCGAGTAGAAGCGCCGGTACTGCTCGACGACGAGGTGCTGCATCTGCGTCGCCGACATCGCGAGCGGCCGCAGCACGATGTGCATGCCGTCGTAGTACGAAAGATCGTGATCGTCCGTGAACAGCAGCCGCCCCGCTCGGCGGTGCTCGCTCGTTCGGCTCGTCCCGGGAAGAGGGACCTCGAACAGGTACTGAAGCGAGTGCACATACTTGCGCGCGTATGCACCGTTGCGTCTGATGATGCCGGCGGTGTCCTCCGCAAGGGCGATGAACATCCCGTGTACGATCAGACCGTATCGCCGCATCGCGCGCAGCGCCCGGGCCATGGCGGCGCTGTCGATGCCCTTGTCGATCTTCGAGAGGTTCGCATCGGATGCCGATTCGACACCGACGCACACGAAGGTGACCGTGGCCGCACGCCTCAGCAACCTGAGGAGCTCCGTGTCAAGAGACCCATCGCGCTCGAAAACCGCGTCAGCGCGGATCTGCGTGACGAGCGTGCGGGCAAAGCCGCGCTCGGCCAACATCGCCAGCATCTTCTTGAAGGCGGGTTTGTCGGCCGCAGCGTTGTCGTCGATGAGGAACGTGCTCGCGTATCCCGCGTCCTGCGTCGCGAGGACTTCCTCCACGCTCTTCTCGACACTACGCGCCCTGTAATGCGGCCAAATCCGGCACACCTCGCAGAAGTCGCACCGCTTCGGGCACCCACGTGCCCGCCATGCCCACCCGACGGACGCCTTGCTTGCGTGATGCACCAGCGAGTAGTCCACGTGAGGAAGCGAGTCGAGCTCGGCAGCCGTGAGCTGGCGAGGCTCGGGTCCGTGATGGATCTCCCCCGCTTCTCGCCACACAAGTCCCGCAATGGTGTCAAGCGGTGGATCTCCGCCGAGAAGAGCGGAGCATAAGCGCGGAAAAGCGAGTTCCCCCTCACCTCGAACAACGAAGTCAGCACCTGCGTCCAAAGAGCGAACGGGCTCGCACGTGGGATGCGGTCCCCCTAAGACGATCGGTGAGCGAGGATTGACAGCGCGCACTTTCCGCATGAGGTCGACGGTGCGCGGCATGGTACAGGTGATCGCCGAGAACCCCACGATTCGCGCGTCGGCCACTGCGCCCCAGTCGATCGAGTCCTTGCCGCTGACGTCTTCGACGACGGCTCGTACCTCGTAACCCGCATCGCGCAACACGGTTGCCAGAAGTGGCGTCCCTCGGCCCATCGCAACATGAGAGTACACATTGAGTCCCGGCGTGCCCGCCTCGATCAAGACGACGCGCATGTCGTGGGCTTCACCGAGTGTCATTCCCAACCACTCCCCGCTGACCAGATGGTGACCCTGCGCGGTGGACGGCTCACCGCTGTAATCAACTCTCTACCCCTATCAGAGCTGCGTTCACACAAATCAAAGCGCCCGCCGGCGAGATACCGGCGAGCGCAACAATGGATCTGGTGGAGGCGCGGAGAATCGAACTCCGGTCCACGATAGACCCCTGGGAAGCATCTCCAGGCTCAGTCACCGATTCTCGTCAGCGAAGGCGACACTGGTGACCCGCGTGCCCGCGCCCTGGCAGTCCGCGTCTTTCGCAGCGGCGTTCCTGCCCGTGACCGCTGCGGCAGTCCCCTGAAGTGACGTCTTGCCGGTGGCGGGGACTCACACCGGGTCGACGTCGCTACCTACTAGGCAGCGAGAGCGTAGTCATTGTCGACGCTTGAGCGTCTGTACCCCTGTTTATCGAGGCGAGGAGACCTCGGCCTGCTTCTTCCCTCAGACCTATCGTGTCGAATCCAGTCGCCCCCGGAATCGACGCATGTCAACGTGCTCGGCGTCTGTACGCATCTATTGTAACTCCTGTAGATAGCGAAGAGCGTGCCGTCTAGCGGCCGAGCGTGCGGTCTTTGAGCGCGCGCTCTACATCTCGCTTGGTATCCCGCTCCGCCAGTGCCTCACGTTTGTCGTAAAGCTTCTTGCCGCGAGCGAGCGCAAGCTCGACCTTCACGAGCCCTGCCGGGGAGAAATACAGCCTGAGCGGCACGAGCGTGTACCCGCGCTCCTTCGTCTTGCCGATGAGATACCGGATCTCGTTCTTGTGCAGCAGCAGCTTACGTGTCCTGTCGGGGTCGACGTTGCTGCGATTACCGTGACTGTAGGAAGCGATGTGCAGGTTGTGAAGCCATACCTCGGCGTTGCGGACCGTGGCGAAAGAATCCCGAAGCGTCGCTCTGTTCTCCCGCAGCGATTTGACCTCTGTGCCCGTGAGCGCGATGCCTGCTTCGAACGTCTCCACGATCTCGTAGTCGTGGAACGCCTTCTTGTTGGTGGCTATGAGGCTTCTTCGTTCGGATGGCATGTCGCACTCCTGACCACATAGCGCTTGGCCCGTGGCATGCGGATCGGCAGCCGGGTCTACGGCGTGAAATCGGTGTCGGGCTTCAGGCGCAACACAAAAGTGGAAAGCAGCCTCGCTGTGCTCTCGAGGTCTTCAAGTGACAGTACCTCGGTCGGGGTGTGCATGTAGCGCAAGGGCACACTCACGAGTGCGGCCGCCTTGCCTCCTCGGGCGAGCTGGATCACGTTCGCGTCGGTCCCGGTGCCTCGCGGTGCGCCCTCCACCTGGTAAGGGATGTTCTCGGCTTCCGCGGCTTCACACAGCAAGTCGAAGACGCGCGGGTTGATGTTGGCGCCGCGGCTGATCGCGGGACCCTTGCCGCAGATGACCTCACCGAATTTGCGCTTGTCGACGTCAAGGTAGTCCGTCGCGTGCGTGACTTCCACCGCGATGCCCACCACGGGATCCTGGCTATACGCAGAGGTGGTCCCGCCGCGCAGACCGATCTCCTCTTGGACCGTGGCTGCGGCGATGAGATCCCCGGCCGCTCCGCCGGCTTCCCGCACTGTGCGCAGCACCTCTGCAGCGATCCAGGCTCCCATCTTGTCATCGAAAGCGCGAGACACTGCCATGCCATCGCCGAAGGTCTCCATCCCGACAGCGTACGTCACGGGGTCGCCGATGCGGACGTGACGTTTGACCGCCTCACCATCCATGCCTAGGTCGATGAACATCCGGTCCATCTTCACGACCTTCTTGCGCTCGTCCTCGTCCAGCAGGTGAATAGGGAGCCGGCCGAGCACACCACGGAGGACTCCCGTCTTCGTGTGCACATCCACTCTCGCACCGGGCAGTATCTGCGGATCATGTCCACCGATAGGAGCGAACGCGCAGTAGCCCTCATCAGTGATGTAGGTGACCATGAACCCTATCTCGTCGATATGCCCAGCGATCATGACGCTGGGGCCACCCTCGGCTCCCTTGAGGACCGCGTGAACGGATCCCATGACGTCGGTAGAGACCGAGTCCGCGATGGGAGTGACGTAGTCGCGGAACACGGCCGCAGCAGGCTGCTCATAACCTGACGGCGAAGGTGCCTCTACGAGCGTCTTCAGGAACTCAAACGACTTCGGCTGCATACGAAAGCCTCCTCAGTGTATAGCCGTGGATGTACCAGTCTAACGCCGAGCGGCTCTGCGCGCCACGCTCAGGCCAACTCGAGATCGATCTTGCGCTCGGCGATGCTCACCCCTGCGACGCGCACTCGCACCTTCTGGCCCAAGCGGTACACCGCCCCCCGCTTCTCCCCCACGAGCATGAAGCGCTCCGGCTCGAAACGGTAGAAATCGTCCGTCATCGAACGAACGTGTGCAAGACCTTCTGCGGTGTTTTCCAGTTGTACGAACAGTCCGAACGACATCACGCTGCTGATGAATCCGTCGAACACCTCGCCGATATGCTCGGTCATGAGCTCCGCAAGCTTGACTCTCTGGGATGCGTTCTCAGCGGATTCGGCCTCCCGCTCCATCGTCGAGCAGTGATCGGCGAGCCACGTGAGCTCGCCGGTGATGCTCACAGCGGGCTCGGCTTCAAGCGCCTGCGTGAGCTGCGCCTTCAGGAGCCGATGCACGATCAGGTCCGGGTATCGCCGGATCGGGCTGGTGAAGTGGCAGTACGCCTCGCTCGCCAGACCAAAGTGAGACTCGAGGTAGTCGGCGTAGCGCGCGCGCTCGAGAGCCCTCACCAGCAGTGCATTGATGAGGAGCTCTTCGGGGCGGCCTCTTGCGAATGCGATGATCCGCTGAAATGTCTGGGGACTCGCACCGTGCACGTCTTTGATCGGGTAGTCGAACTCCTTTAGAATCACCGCGATCTGGGCAAGCGCATCCGGATCGGGGTCCTCGTGGATGCGGTAGAGCATGGGCGCTCGCGCATCCCGCATGTGCCGTGCCACGACCTCATTGGCCAGTACCATCGCTTCTTCGATCATGTTCGTTGCCACCGTGCGTCGCCGCAACGACACGTCGAGCGGTCTACCCGCCTCGTCCAAGACGACACGCGCCTCGACCGTCTCGAAATCAAGGCTGCCACGAGCCTGTCGCCTCTGATGAAGCGCTGATGCCAAGGACCGCAAGGTCTCGACCGTGCGGCGCGCGTCGGCGTCGGGGTATGCAGCGTTCTCGGCGATCCATGAATCGACGCTGTCGTAGTCCAGACGGCGGTCGCTTTGAATGACCGAAGGGTAGAGCCGATAACCTTGCACGTCCCCTGACTTGTCGCAGTCGACCTCAACCGTGAACGTCAGCCGATCTTCACCCGGCTTGAGCGAGCAGATCTCGTTGGACAGACGTTCCGGCAGCATCGGCAACACGCGATCGACAAGATAGACCGACGTCGCGCGGATGCGCGCCTCTTGATCGATGGCGCCGTCCCACGCGACGTAGTGGCTGACATCGGCGATGTGCACCCAGAGCCGATAGCCGCCATCACGCCGCTCCACAGAGATCGCGTCGTCGAAGTCCTTGGCGTCAGCAGGGTCGATCGTGATGGTGAACAGGTCCCGCAGGTCCGCCCGTCCTCTTCTGAGCTCGGCTTCCACGTCCTGGACGAGTGCATCGGCTTCGGACTCTACTTCCTCGCCAAAGGACTCGCGCAACGAGTGTTCGCGGATGACGATGGCGACATCCACGCCCGGCGCGTCAGCCGGACCCAGCACCTCTTCGAGAACGCCTTGCATGGCGTCTCGGGCCGTCGGATAGCGCGTGATGCGGGCAACTACCACGTCATTCGGTCTCGGCTGGAGCGTCGAGCCCCGTAGATCGACGAAAACATCGCTACGCACACGTGGGTCAGTAGGGACCACGATACCAAGATCACCGTGACGCTCGAACCGGCCGACTACGGAGCGGAGGGAGCGCTCCAAGACCTGCACGATCTCACCAGACCGCCCCTCACGGCCACCCTGGGCGTGCAGCCTGACCGCGACTGTATCTCCGTGCAGGGCCCCATGGATGTCGCGTCGCGCAATGTACACCTCACCCAGGGGAGTCGACACGAAACCGAACCCCCGCCGGTTCATGGAAAGCCTGCCCACAACGAGATTCCGCGAACGAAGTGCCAGGTACCGGCCATCGCCGACTTCGACTACCGCGCCGGAATGGACCAGTGCGGCAAGCGCGGCCAGGACGCGCTCGCGGGTCGTCCCTTGTCTTTGTAGCTCGGCAAGAACCTCCTCGGCAGACGCTGGCCTGCCAAGAGTCCTGAGTACCTTAAGCGCCAGCTTGTCAGGACGCACGCGCCCTCCTTGGCCTCGTGATCGATGATCGGCATTGGTGAGGCGGACGGTGGGTACCTTGCCTCGAATGCTAGAATGAGCGTACAACGCAAGCTTACACCTGAGCGTTCGGAGAACACATGCAGCACCCCCGTGAACTGACCTCGTGCCTCATCGGCACCGGTACCGTGACCGACCTGCGCGACATGGTGCGCGCAATGGAGACCGTCGAGGGATTCGAGTATTCCTATGTGGCAGAAGGACGGACCATTGAGACCGGCCGCGCAACGCTCGTGAAGATCATGGCAGACCCCGAGTCGGCGACGATCCTGGTGAACGGTTGCCTGTTCCTCAACGTTGCGAGCTTCCGCTACCTGTCGTTCGAAGCGCTCGCGGATGGCAGGACGCGATTCGTTCTGCACGGCGACGGCACGACGCTTGAGATGGTCGTCACGGAAGACACGTCAGCCACAGAGGGACGCCCTATGCTGCGGCTCATCGAGAACGGTGCGTTCGATCCCATCTCGAACGTCATGCTCGACGACGAGGATGATGAGGACTAGAGGAGCTTCTTGAGTTCCTGTACCGCGCGCTGGTACTGCGCGTCTGTCTTCTTGTCGGTCTGCTTCTCGGCATCCATCTTCACGGTGATGTCTGGGACGACACCCTTCTTGTCGATGATCCTGCCCTTGGGAGTGACGTACCGTGCGATGGTGAGCTTGAGCGCTCCGCCGAAGCTCAGCTCCTCTATCTGCTGCACGCTTCCCTTGCCGAAGCTCGTGACGCCCACTAGAGTGGCACGTTCGTAGTCTTGCAATGCCCCCGCGACGATCTCGCTCGCCGAAGCAGAGTTCTCGTTGATCAAGACCACCAGGGGCTCATCGGTCACAGTGTCGCCGCTCACACGATACGTCTCGCTCAAGTCCTTGGCCCTGGCCTGTACCGACACCGCGACTCCGTCCTTCACGAAAAGCGACAGCACGTCGACCGATGAGCTCAGGAGCCCTCCGGGGTTGTCTCGGAGGTCGAGGACAAAGCCCCTGGCTCCCCTGCTTGCAAGGTCCTGGACAGCTTCGCGAACATCTCTAGCCGCAGGGTCGTTGAACGAATACAACCGTATGTAGCCCACGTCGCCGTCCACAAGCTCGGTCTCGATGTTCGGCACATCGATCTTCGCGCGGACGATCGTGAATTGCAGCGGCTTCTTGGAGCCGTTCCGCAGGACACCCACCTTGACCGTGGTGCCTTCTTCACCGCGGATGCGCCGCACCACATCGTCGAGGTCCCACTTGTCCCTGGTCACACCGTCGATCGAAACGATCACGTCGTCCGGTTTGAGCCCTGCCTTCTCGGCAGGCGTGCCCGGGATGACCGAGACCACATAGGGCTTGCCATCGCGATCCGAGATGGTTATGCCGATGCCGTAGAAGCGCCCCTCGTTCTGCTCGTTGAAATAGCGGTAGTGCTCGGGGTCGAAGTAGAAAGCGTACGGGTCGCCGAGTGAATCCAGCATGCCCTTGACGACGCCAGCGGTCATCGACTCCTCATCGCTGGGAACCAGCGCTTCACGCTCGATGATCGACTGCACCTCGCTCGCCGCACGCTCCGGTGTGGCAGAGGCGCTCGAGACGCCCGGCACCTTGATGGTCTGCGACCCACGTCCTGCCGCTACGCCCCCGGCGAATGCAAGACCAAGCAGACACGCGGCAAGCACGGCGATGACGACGCCCTTGAGGACTTTGCGCATGTCCTACACCTTGAGGTATCGGCGAAGAGCGAACCCGGAGCCCGAGAGGCCGATGACCAGAGCACCGACGATGAGGATCACCGCCACCTGAGCCATACTCCCCGGTGAGAGCGAGAGGTTTAGGAACGCGACGGTCTGCTCGACCTTAGGGAGAGCGAAACTTTCAAACACGCCCAGGGTCAGGAGTGCGAGGAGCGCCCCGACGAGACTCTGGATGAGTCCCTCGAGCAGGAACGGCGTCCGGATGAACCAGTTCGAAGCACCCACCAGACGCATGATGCCGATCTCCTTACGGCGCGCGTAGATGGCGAGCCGGATGGTGTTGTTGATGAAGATCAAGCTGATCACTGCCAGCATGACGATGAAGACGACACCGACAACCCGCAACACCCGTGTGAACGCAAAGAGCTGATTGACTATCTGTTGCCCGTACTTGAGCGAGCGCTCTGGGTCATCGGGCCGGTCACACACCTTGACGAACGTCGGGTTGGCTTTGATGGTCTCCACCACGGCCATGACGTCCTGCGGCTTGACCGTGTCCACATCGAGCGACGCGGGCAGCGGATTGACCTCGAGCTGCTCTACGATCTCGGGGCTCTCGGTCATGGAGGCCTTGAACTCCTCGAGCGCCTGCTCTTTGGACGTGTACTTGATGCTCTTCACCCGAGGATCCGCCGCAAGATCCGCCTGCAGCTTGTCGACGTCCTCCGGCGCCGCCCCGTCCTTGAGGAAGATGCGGATCGATACCTTCTCTTCGACGTCGCGGACGACCTGACCCACGATCATCGAACCCGTCACAGACACGCCCACGAGCAGCAAGGACAGGTAGATGGTGATGATGGCGCCAAGGCTCATCACCCAGTTACGGCGGAAGCTCACCACTGATTCTCGGACGAAATACCCGAGGTTAATCGCCATCGCCGTACACCCCCCTGTCCTGATCACGGATGATACGGCCGTTCTCCAGCGCGATGACGCGTTTCCGCATGGAATCCACCATCTCGCGGTCGTGAGTCGCCACAAGGACGGTGGTGCCGGTCTTGTTGATCCGGGACAGCAGACTCATGATGCCGAGCGACGTGGTGGGGTCGAGGTTGCCGGTAGGCTCATCGGCCAGAAGGAGTGGCGGACGATTGACGAAGGCCCGCGCGATAGAGACGCGCTGCTGTTCGCCGCCCGAGAGCTCATCGGGATACGAGTCGATCTTGTCCTCAAGCCCTACCAGCCGCAGCACCTCAGGGACCTGGGTCCGGACGACATGCTTGCTGCGCCCGATCGCCTCGAGCGCGAAAGCGACGTTCTCATACGTCGTCTTGTTCGGCAACAGCTTGAAGTCCTGGAAGACGCATCCGATGTTGCGCCGCAGGAACGGCACCTTCCAACTCTTCATTCTCACCAGGTCTTGCCCAGCGACCACGATCGATCCTGTCGTCGGCAGGATCTCTCTCAGCAGCAGCTTGATGAACGTGGACTTGCCCGAGCCCGAGTGGCCGACCAGGAATACGAACTCGCCCTGCTCGATATCGACGTTCACCTCAGCCAGCGCGGGCTTGCCAGCAATGTACGTCTTGCTGACGTTCCGCATGGATATCATGGACACACTCGATTCTGTCGGTTGCCATACGCGCGCTATTCTAGCAAACAGGCCGGTACCGACGCGCGCGCGATGCGTCGGCGACACGGGACATTCACATAAGATTCACCTGCGGAGGGCGATGTCGCGTCCCGCCGAGGCTATCTCCTCCGCCGTCAGTCCGAAGTGGCGCATCAGTTCCTCGGGGTCACCGGAAGTGCCGAAGGTGTCGCGCACACCTATCCGGCGCAGCGGCACCGGAATCTGTTCGGCGAGCACCTCGGCCACTGCCGAGCCAAGACCGCCGATGATCGAGTGCTCCTCGGCGGTGACCACGCCCCCCGTCTTGCGCGCCGACTGTGAAATGGCCACCGAGTCGATGGGTTTGATCGAGAAGACGTCGATCACCTCAGCGCTCACTCCCTCGGCTGCGAGGATGTCGGCAGCGCACAGCGCACGCTCCACCATGACTCCGCATGCGGCGATCGTCACGTCGCTGCCTTCACGTAGCGTATGTGCGCGACCGAGCTCGAAGGCTGCATCCTCGTCGTACAGCGTCGGCACAGCCGCCCTGCCGAGACGGACATAGAAGGGCCCCGGGGTCGTGGCCGCGAGCCGCAGAGCCGCTGCCGCCGCGGTCGCGTCCGCGGGCACGAGCACCCGCATCCCCGGCAACACTCGCATGAGGGCGATGTCCTCCACCATCTGGTGGCTACCACCATCTGGCCCGACTGTGACACCCGCATGCGTCGGCGCGAGCTTCACGTCGAGTCCCGCGTAGCACACGCTGTTGCGCACTTGGTCGTAAGCCCTGCCCGTCGCGAACACCGCGAAGGAGCCGGTGAAAGCGACCTTGCCGGCGACAGCCAGACCTGCCGCCGTGCCGATCATGTTCTGCTCGGCGATGCCCACGTTGAAGAACCGCTCGGGATACGCCTGCCTGAACGTCGCAGTGGTGGTCGACTTGGAGAGGTCGGCTTCCACCACGACGACATCGACACCCCTGGTGACGAGCTCGACCAAAGTGGTGCCAAGTGCCTCCCGTGTCGCTCGCTTGTCTGTCACGAGACATCACCTTCCGGCGCTCCGAGCTCCTCGAGCGCCCGAGCGACCTGCTCGGTACCGGGCGCCTTACCGTGCCAGTCGGCGTTGCCCTCCATGAAGGAGACCCCCTTACCTTTCGTGGTCGTGCACACCACCACGATTGGACGGCCGTTCCCGCGTGCCCGTGAGCGCGCCGAGCCGAGCACGTCGATCAAGGCGCCGACATCGTGCCCGTCGCACGAGACAGGATCCCATCCGAACGCCGCGAACTTCGAGTGGATGTCACCCAAAGACATGACCTCGTCACATGCCCCGTCGATCTGCAGCCCGTTGTTGTCGACGATCGCCACCACGTTGGTGAGCCGCTGGTGCGCGGCGAACATCGCCGCTTCCCAGACCTCGCCTTCCTGCAGTTCACCGTCGCCGAGCAAGACGAACACGGTGGAGTCGAGATTCCCATCGAGCCGAAGCGCGAGCGCCATACCGTTGGCGATGGCCAGACCCTGGCCGAGCGATCCGGTCGACATCTCGACGCCGGGGGTCTTCTTGGCATCGGGGTGCCCTTGGAGCATCGACCCGAGCCGGCGCAGGGTGCCCAGATGCTCACGATCGAAGTAGCCCGTCTCGGCAAGGGTCGCGTACAGAACGGGAGCTGCGTGGCCCTTGGAGAGCACAAAACGGTCACGCGTCGGCATTGCGGGGTCGTCAGGGTCATGCCGCATGACATCGCCGTACAGCGTCGCCACAATATCAGCAGCCGATAGTGACCCTCCTGGGTGCCCGGAGCCGGCCGCACCGAGCATCTGCACGATGTCGCGACGCACCCTGCGTGCAAGGTCCTGGACTGCGCCGATATCTGTGGCTAGTGCCATCTAGACTCCTATCTCCTTGAAGCCTTCTCCGAGCACCTCATGCACGTCGGCCACCACCACGAAAGCACCGGGGTCGACCGCGTGGACGATCGCCTTGAGCGCGTCGAGTTCGCGGCGGGAGACGACGGTCATGATGACCTCGGTCTGCGCTCCCGAGTAAAGCCCTCGCCCCGCAAGCCCGGTCGCGCCTCTGCCAAGCTGACTCAGGATCGCATCCGCTATCTCGTCGGATCTCTCAGATATGATGTAGGCCGCCTTGTCGACCGAAACACCCTCCTGCACCATGTCGATGACCCGCCCTGTCACGATCACCGCGACCGCGCCGTACAAGGCCAACTCAGGGCCGAACTTGAGAGCGGCGATGAGAGTCACGACCGCGTCGGCAGCGAACATCATCTGTCCGATGCCGTAGTTCGTTCGGTCAGCGAGGAGTTGGGCGACGATGTCAGTGCCTCCCGTGTTCCCCCGGGCCTTGAACACAAGGCCCATCCCTACGCCGGTGACCGCTCCGCCGTACAAGCAAGCAAGCAGACGGTCATCGGCTGCAAGATGCGGAGTGACGGTCGCCAGGGCGTCGACGGCCACGGACAGACCCACCATCCCATAGATGGTCCTCGCCCCGTAACGCCAGCCTTTCATCGCCACGGCGACCACAAGCAACACGGCGTTCATCGCGAGCATCATGAGCCCGACGGGAGCGACGATCCCCTGGTCTTTGAGCGTGTAATACAGAACGGTGGCAAGCCCCGAGACACCACCCGCCGCCAGCTTGTTCGGCACCAGGAACGCATCCAGACCCCACGCCGTGATGATGATGCCGACCGTCATCAAGATGTAGTCGCGCACACGCCGGCTCGTGAGCACATTCGACGGCGAGACACGACGCAAGACGTCCCGGACCATGACTACCACTCTCCTCCGGCATCCAGCCCCGGACGCTCTCGCTTGCCGAGAAGGAACTCCAGCACCGCCTCCGCGTCGCGGTTGACGATCCGCTCCAAAGGAAACTCGATCTCTGAAGCCACAGAAGCCGCGTGAGACACGTCTCCTACGAGCAGGTGGAAGTGAGCATCCGAGTTGATCGCGATCTTCGCACCCGCATCACGCGCGGCTGCAGCGAACTCGCGCTCTCGTGCCAGCGACGCATGGCGCCCACTCCGTGGATCGAACGAGTAGTTGTTGAGCTCCAAGATGACGTCATGCTCGACCGCAGCCGCGACGACTGTGTCGATCTCAAGAGGAAAGTCGTCTTCGTTGCCGGGATGCGAGACCATGTCCACGAGAGGGTTCTCCATGACGCGCAGCATCGCTTCGGTGTTGCGCGACCGGTCGTGGTCATCGAAACCGCACTCGGGATGAAGCCCCACCGCGACGAAATCCAGCTGCTCAAGGATCCCATCGGGCAAATCGATACCGTTAGGGGTATCGGGAACCGGATCGGCCTCACAGCCTTTGAGGAGCCGCACTCCGGAAAGGATCGACGGTACGACCTTGAGGTTCCAGAAGTGCCAGAGATGAGCGCCACCAGGGACTGCCGGACCATGGTCGGTCAGCGCGACCAGTTCCAGCCCCCGCGCGCTCGCGGCCATCGCGATCTCAGTCGCCGTCGAGTAGGCATGGCTCGAGGCCAGTGTGTGCGTGTGCAGGTCGGCCTTGAGACGCACTTACTCGCCCCCACCCACGGCAGCAGCGATCTGTCCTGAGACACGCCACCGATGGTAGCCGACGATGAACTCCTCGATGTCGCCCGCGAGGACCCGGTCGACCTGGCTGGTCTCGACTCCAGACCTCAGGTCCTTCACAAGCTGATAGGGGTAGAGCACGTAGCTGCGGATCTGGCTTCCAAAGGAGATGTCTTTCTTTTCCCCCTTCAGTGCTTCGATCTCCGCTCGTCTCTTCTCCTGCTCGATCTCGTACAAGCGCGAGCGCAGGATCGTCATCGCGGTCTCTTTGTTCTTGAGCTGACTCTTCTCGTTTTGACACGTGACGACGATTCCCGTCGGGATATGGGTGATGCGAACAGCCGAATCGGTGGTATTGACGGACTGTCCGCCGGGACCGCTCGAGCGATACACGTCGATCCTCAGGTCCTCTTCTCGAATCTCGACTTGTACGTCCTCCGGCAACACCGGCAGCACTTCGACCTTGGCGAAAGTGGTCTGACGGCGCTTCTTCTCATCGGTAGGCGAGATACGCACGAGTCGATGCACACCCGCCTCGGAAGTGAGCATCCCGTAGGCGTTGCGGCCGTGGACCGTGAAGACGGCGCGGTCGATTCCGATCTCCACTCCGGCAGGAGCGTCGTGTACGTCCACTTTCCACTTACGTGACTGCGCATACTTGGTGATCATCTTCAGCAACATCTCGGCCCAGTCCTGAGCCTCCAAGCCACCTTGACCAGGGATGATCGTCACTATGGCGTCCCCATGGTCGAACTCGCCGGTGAACCAGGACGACAGCTCGATGTCGTCGACTCGCCGAGTCAGCTCCTTGAGCGACGACTCGGTCTCTGAGGCAAGGTCGTCGTCGTCGTCCGCCACTGCCAGCTCATTGACCACGTCGAGTTCATCCAGAGCTGCGAGAATGGCCTCGTACTCGGTGATCTCGTCTCGCAGTGCGGCAGCAGTGGACATCACGGACTGCGCAACGGCAGGGTCGTCCCAGAACCCGGGTTCGACCGATCGTGCCTCCAGGGAGGCGACCTCGGCACGCTTGGCTTCCAGGTGAAGGTACTCCCCGACGCGTGCGACCCGTTCGCGCAGTGCACGTATGTCGTTTGTGTGGTCTTCGATCATGGTCTCATCTTTGGGATGCGCGCGACTCTCGCGCTGGATCGGGCACTCAGCACACGGATTGTAGCACTCGCCCTGTTCGGGAACGTGCGCGCCGCTAGGCGTTCGCTCCGTGACAGTGCTTGTACTTGCGTCCGCTCCCGCACGGACACGGGTCGTTACGGCCAACGTGGGCGTAGGGGTCTTCCTTGTCCCTGACGACCGTCCGCGTCGCGACGCCACCTCCACCGACCGCAGCCGCGGCTTGCGCGATCTGCCCCTGCGAGGGTCCCTCGATGGAAGCGGCCGCCTGGTTCACAGCGCCTGCGAAGATCGTCGACTCCGACGGCGCGCTATAAGATACGGCGCGCACCTGCGGCCGAGGCGCCTCCTCCGGCACCACGACCTGCACATGCATGATCGTGCGCAAGAAGTCGCGGTTGATTTCCTCCACCAGAGCGCTGAAAGCATCGTACGCCTCGGTCTTGTACTCCACCAGCGGGTCGCGCTGTCCCATCGCGCGAAGACCGATACCCTCGCGCAAGTAATCCATCTCGAGAAGGTGGTTCATCCACCGCGTGTCGATCACACGCAACATCACCTGGCGCTCGAGCTCGCGCAGATTCTCGGCTCCGAGCTCGGCCTCCTTGCGGTCGTACGCTTCGAGGGACGCCGTGCAAAGCGCGTCTGAAAGCTCATAGACGTTCTCGACCGTCGTTCTCATCTCATCGGTGACAAAGTCGAGTCCTGTGAGCATGCGAATGTCTTCCCGAAGCCCGTCCCAATCCCACTCCTCGGGATAGGTGCGTTCCGGGCAATGCTCGGTCGTCAAAGAAGAGATGACCTGCTCCATCATCTCCTTCACACGGCCATGGATGTCCTTGCCGTCGAGCACCCTGTTCCGCTCGGCATAGATGACCTGGCGCTGCTTGTTCATCACATCGTCGTACTCGAGCACGTACTTCCGAGCGGCGAAGTTCTGCGCTTCCACCTGGCGCTGCGCACTCTCGATAGCGCGGCTCACGAGGCTGGCCTGGATCGGCATATCGTCAGGGATATCGGTCCTTTGCATGAGCGCCGAGATGCGGTCCATCCGACCGCCACCGAACAGACGCATAAGGTCGTCTTCGAGCGACAGATAGAACTGTGACACACCCGGATCACCTTGACGGCCCGACCGCCCGCGCAACTGATTGTCGATCCGGCGTGATTCGTGCCGCTCGGTACCCAAGACCGCCAGGCCTCCCGCGGCGACCACCTTCTCGTGTTCCTCTGACGTGATGCGCTTCGCATCGGCAAGCGCGTCGGCTCGCTGCTCGTCGGTCGCATCCTCCGGCAGGATACCTCGATCGCGCAGTATCTCCTCGGCAAGGAACTCAGCATTCCCGCCGAGGATGATGTCGGTGCCACGACCGGCCATGTTGGTGGCGATCGTGATCGCGCCCACACGCCCTGCCTGGGCAATGATGTGCGCCTCCTGCTCGTGGAACTTGGCGTTCAGGACCTTGTGCGGCAGTCCGCGCTTGGCGAGCAGACGCGCCAGGCGCTCGGAATTCTCGATAGAGATCGTGCCGACGAGGCACGGCTGACCAGCCGCATGCCGCTCCTCGATATCCGCGACCACAGCATTGAACTTGGCCTCGACGGTACGGTAGATGAGGTCGTTCCTGTCTTCACGAATCATGGGGCGGTTCGGCGGGATCACCGTCACAGGAAGGTTGTAGATCTCGCGGAACTCCTGGTCCTCGGTGACGGCGGTACCGGTCATGCCGGCAAGCTTCTCGTACATCCTGAAGTAGTTCTGCAGTGTTATCGTCGCGAGCGTCTGGTTCTCTTCGCGAACGTGCTGCTTCTCTTTGGCCTCGATCGCTTGATGGAGGCCCTCGGAGTACCGTCGACCGTACATCAGCCGGCCGGTGAACTCGTCGACGATGAGGACTTCCCCATCCTTGACGACGTAGTCCACGTCGCGCTTGAAGAGGAACTGCGCCTTCAGAGCTTGCTGCAGATGGTTGACGAGCTGGCCGGACGGGTCAGCGTACAAGTCTTCGATGCCGAGCATCTCCTCGACCTTACGTATGCCCTCCTCGGTAGGGGCGACAGTACGTTTGGCTTCGTCGAGTTCGAAATCGACATCCGGCTTCAGACGCGGAACCACCCGGGCAAAGGCCTTGTACGTATCGGCCGATTTCGTTCCCGCTCCCGAGATGATCAGCGGCGTTCTCGCCTCGTCGATGAGGATGGAGTCGACCTCGTCGACGATCGCGTAGTGATGACCTCGCTGCACGCGATCGTCCGGATGGACCACCATGTTGTCGCGCAGATAATCGAACCCGAACTCGGAGTTCGTACCATAAGTCACGTCGGCCCTGTAGGCCTCGATACGCCTGGAGGGATCCATCTGTGCCTGGAGCAGGCCGACTTCGAGACCAAGGAAACGATAGACCTTCCCCATCCACTCGCTGTCACGCTTGGCCAGGTAGTCGTTGACGGTCACGACATGCACGCCCTTGCCCTCGAGCGCGTTCAGATAGACCGGCAACGTCGCGACGAGCGTCTTACCTTCGCCAGTCTTCATCTCGGCGATCATGCCGCGATGCAGCACGATCCCGCCGATCAGCTGGACATCGAAGTGACGCATGCCAAGGCTGCGCTTGGCGGCTTCACGCACCACCGCGAACGCCTCCGCGAGCAAGTCATCGAGCGACTCACCTGCCTGGAGACGCGCACGAAACTCGCCGGTCTTCGCACGAAGCTGGGAATCTGGCAGTGCAGCGATGTCGGGCTCTAGTGCCGATATCTGGGCGACGATGGATTCGTATTCGCGAAGCTGCTTTCCTTCGCCCATGGTGAGCAGTTTCGTGAGGAAGTTAGGCATTTCAACAGGCCTCTGGAGTATCGAGTGATCTGGCGTGAAGCACAGCGATTCTAGCACACGCCACGTGCACGAACCGTGCCACAAGCGACGGCCGGGGGACACGTATGGCCCCCCGGCCGCCTGGAATCATGGACCCCTCCGGTCCGGCACGCGCTCAGCCTCTTGGCGCCCCTCAGGAGTCTCCCGTCTCCACACCATACGACTGAAACGAGTACCGCTTTCGTCCGCATCAGGAAGCCGGTTCGGTCCGATCCCACATGCCCGGATGGCCGGGCCGAGACACACTCTACAGAACGCGCCCAACCCACATCTTTCCGAAACCTAACTGGCTGACGCTTTCTTCCCTCTGAGTGATGCGTACACGAAGTAGCCGGTACCCGTCATCAAGAGAAGATCACCGACACTGGCGACACCACGGTGCCATGCAGGGCCTGGCACCGGGATCACGTCCGCCAGCAGTGGAGCGATCGTTTCGTCGGTAAGCGCCTGGTGCAGAAGATCGAAGGCGGGCGCAGCGGCCTCGTCCGCGAGCCTGGCAATCGCCGACAACGAGACAGGCATTCCCGCATTCAGTCCGATGACAAGGAAGTTCATAGCGATGCCAATACCTGCGAGGAGCATGCCCGGCGCATCCCGGTTCCAAATCGCCAGTCCCACAAGCCCCGCCATCACCACCAGCCACAGAGCGAGCGCGACGGTGCGCGACAGCCCTACCCGAGATGCGACTGACGGGATGCTGAGCTGGATCACCAGCAGCAAGACAATCGCTGTCTCACCCTTGAGATGTGTCGAAGCGAGATTGGCCAACGACCCTCTGGTGATCAAACCAGCGACGAGTCCCAGCACTATGCCATCCAGCATGAGCAAGCCATGATCCCTTCGGATGAACTCAGTCGTCTGCAGGAGGCGGTGGGGTCTCCATGGCGAGGATCTGCTCGTACAGACGTTGTGTCTCGGCCGAAGGATCTAAACCGAGGTCTTCTGAGAGTCTTGCCCTGCACGCTAAGTACGTCTCAACAGCGCCGCTGCGTTGACCGGCCGCGATCTGACACCTGAGGGCTATCTGATAGAGATCCTCGCGCCACGGGTCTTGAGCCAGCGCAGCGCGCAGAAAACGCATACCCGCTGCAGGCTGTTGATGGACCGCGAGATGATCCCCCACCAAAGCCATCAGGTCACCGAACTCGTGCCTGAGGTCGTTCCGGATGGGAGTAAACCAATCGTCGTACAGGTCACCGGGCAGGAGTTCTCCCTGGTAGATGGCCAGTAGACGTTCGCCCGCCTTGATTGCCGCCTCAACGTCCTCCTCGGCGACAGCCGCGCGCAGAGTGCCCGCGACTTCATAGAACTCGTCTAGGTCCGTCTCGACCAGCCCTGGCATGATGCGGCACACCCCTCCGCGATGCTCGACATATGGGCAGCCGGCATGCGGATTCGGCATGAGGGCTTTGCGCATGTGACTCCACACGACGTAGAAGTTGGCCAGAGCGCGCCCAGGCGGCAAACCCATCCACATGTGCTCGAACAGGACATCGCGCGAGATGTCCTTCCCCCGAGACACTGCCATCATCGCGAAGAGTACACGCGATTTGCGCTTGCCCCAGGCCTTGTCAGGGATGAGGCCCCAGGGAGCTTGCACGCGTAGACCTCCGAGAACCTGCACCTTCAGCGGCAGCGGCTCTGCGAGTGGCGCAAGCAGCTCATGGGCCCGCTTCTTACCGACGATTCGTTCCGCCAGGCGCTGAATCTCCGCATCCGTCAGCACTCCAGCACTCTCCGCAAGCGCAGCCTGGGCGACGTCGGTGGGGATCATTCGGAGAAGGT
>JAJFTR010000023.1 GCA_021372825.1 Actinomycetes bacterium | reverse complement strand
TCCGCTTCCTCTCACCGGACCCCGCACCGCCGAGCGCCGGAGACCCTCTCAGCTTGAACGCCTACGCGTACTGCCAGGGGGACCCGGTGGGGGCGAGCGACCCGAGCGGCGCGGTCGCTGACCTGGACGGGGACGGCAAGGTGTCGTCCGGCGAGGTGGCGATACACGCGTCGAAGCACACTAAGAACAAGAAGCTGGCCGGTACTGGTGGGCCAAGGGCATGCGGCTGCACTACGAGGCGATGCTCACGCGGCAGCACCTCGGCCGTCTGAGGCGCAAGGACACCTAGGCGCGATGGTTGGCGGCCGCTGTCGGGGAGGCTGAAGCCTGGATCGAGATGGAAGGAGTAGAGTCCGCGTATATCGATCTCAACATGACGGTGGTCGAGTTGAATCTGGTGGGAATGACAGGCGACTTGATTCTGAACTACCACAACGGTGCCATGACTGATAGCCACATGTATGGCGGGGTCGTCACCATCGGCCTGCCGGCAGAGGATATAGTTGCATGATCGGCCCCGGCCGAACGGAGCCGGGCAATCGTTACATCGAGGTGGCGGGTGGATACGTGGGTGGGGGCTCCTACGGATGGCGGTCAGACAATGACAGATCGATGCCATGGGATTTCAACGCGATGGGCCAGCACATCGTCGACAACGACTACGGTCAGGCAGGTGTGAGCTCCCCTGGCGTTGCGCTTCAGTGGTTCTACGTATTCCCCTAGGCCCCACAGAGCGGAGAGGCAGCCTGACGTGGAGAAGGTCATCCTAGTAGTACTCGGCCTGACGAGCTTGCTGTTCGGGAAGGGGATCATTCGCTCCCGCGCCGCCACCAGCGGCATACAGCTGACCGATCTGCAATTCAGGCGAGCTGTGTTCGCAAGTCGGGTGCTCGGCGTTCTGTGTCTGATTCTGTTCATCAACCTGTGCGCCAGGTGAGGTCTGTGCTCGGTTCCCACGTGCGGGTCGAGTCGCTCTCAGGAGCGACCTCCGGAAGCGCGAGCAGCACATACGACGACCTCGACCGAGTTACCTCCCGCACGGAGTCGGGACCCGCCGGCACCGCGACCTTCTCCTACGCCCACCGCCCCTCGCTCGCGCTCACGTGTCGCGCTACCGCTTCCGCTGAGAGTGCGACGACCGTCTTCACGCGAGCCGCCGAGAACCGCCTTGTCCGCTCTGTCACAGCCTCTGGCGCCACCACGTACACCTACGGGATCTCAAGAGTGCGGGAATACGAGTGCGTCAAGACCCATCCAGATCCGCTCGCTTGCGCACCGTACGCCGCAAGGCGGGACCGGTGAGTGCGGCAAAGGCTGTGCGCGTCCCTGCGCTTTCTGGCATCGTGAGCGTTCCGCCACACGAGCGTGTGACGGATGCGTCACTCGAGCAGGCGGATCGGCTCGGCTGTGACGTGTACGACGCGTGCGCACCTGCCGTCGCCACGCTGCTGGATGCACCGCTTTACTCGGCGAACCGGCGCGCGCATGCGGCGTGCCCCGGCGCGGTGCTCATCGGCTAGCTCCGGCGGCATCGGGCGTGTCTCCTCGGTGTATCCTTGACGCCAGGAGGTGGACATGGCGTCCAAGCGTGAACAGCAGACGATCCTCGTCGGTGTCACCGGCTGCATCGGTGCATACAAGGCGTGCGAGCTCGTGCGAGAGCTCTCGCGGCGCGGCTTCCGCGTCAAAGTCGTCATGACCGAGTCGGCCACGCGTTTCGTTGCCCCTCTCACTTTCCGCACTCTTTCCGGAGAGCCGGTCGCGGTCTCGCTTTGGGCCGACGAGCCCGGCAGCAAGGTGCACCACATCTCGCTTGCCGAGGAGGCCAGCGTGGTGGTGATCGCTCCGTGTACCGCCAACGTCATCGCCAAACTCGCACATGGCCGAGCGGACGACATGCTCACCACGACCGTGCTGGCGACAGAGGCGCCGGTGATCGTGGCGCCGGCGATGAACACGCACATGTGGCGCAAGGACGTGACGCAGGCCAACGTGAACGCGCTGCGCGCACGCGGTTACACATTCGTCGAGCCCGCGTACGGAGCGCTCGCGTGTGGAGACGTCGGCGAGGGGAGGCTCGCGGACATCGCCGTGATCGCCGATGCCGCGCAGGCCGAGGCCACCCGCGCGCGCGACCTGTCGGGCCTGCACGTGCTGGTGACGGCAGGGCCCACCCACGAGCCGATCGATCCCGTGCGCTTCATCGGCAACCGTTCGTCGGGCAAGACCGGCTTCGCGATCGCCGAGGAAGCTGCTCGTCGAGGTGCACGCGTGAGCTTGGTGACCGGCCCGGTCACGCTGCCGGACCCGTTCGGCGTGGAGGTCGTGCGCGTGACTACCGCGCTGCAGATGCGAGCGGCGGTGCTCGCACGGTTCGACTCCTCCGACGTGGTGATCGCCTCGGCCGCGGTGGCCGACTTCCGTCCCGCCTCCTTCGCGAGCGGCAAGATCAAGAAGGCCGAGGCGCCCGAGACACTCGCGCTCGAGCGCAACCCCGACATCCTGGCCGAGCTGGGCGAGCGCAACGATGGCCGAGCGGTGCTCGTGGGGTTCGCCGCCGAGACATCCGGCGTGCGTGCCTCGGCACGTGAGAAGCTCCTGGCCAAGAAGCTCGACCTCGTGGTGGCCAACGACGTCTCGGGTGAGCTCGGCTTCGAGACCGATGAGAACCGTGTGGTGCTCGTGACGTCCTATGCTGCTGAGGAGCTTCCCGTGCTCGACAAGCGTCTGATCGCCCGCGAACTGCTGGATCGCGTGGCGGCGCTGGTGCGGGCGAAACGCTCCGTGTGACAGGCGCGCGCTCGTGACAGGCATCTGCGACTTGAACGTGCGGCGCATGAACCGTACTATGGTTACTCGCTGCCCGTGAGGGCGGCCGACGGGCTGTGGCGCAGTTTGGTAGCGCACTTGACTGGGGGTCAAGGGGTCGCAGGTTCAAATCCTGTCAGCCCGACCATGTGATGTCTCAGGACATCATGGACAGATGTGTCACGACATCGTGGACACGTTCTGGGACTTGATAGCCTGATGGTTCTTGGTCGGATCGAGGGTGAGGTGCCTGAGCACCTCACCCTCTTCCGTCAGGATGCGGACATCGAGGTCCGCGACGAGCATGATCACCTCCTTGTGCCAAAGCGTCACCCCGCCTCGAAGCGGATCCACGAGCTCGCCTCGGATCACCACGATCCGTTCCTCGAGCTCGGCAGGTGTCCACGATGTTCTGGGACAGGTGCCCACTATGTGGTGAACTCAGACACGTGGTCGCGTGACTGTCGCCGATGGCGTTGGGTATCAAGTACTTCGACCGCGATGGAAGGTCTTGAGAGCCGATCGGGTTCATGCTCTCCGGCTGTTCACCATCAACGCGTAAGACCACAATGATGGGAGTGAGCCATGGACGACCGACCCGAGGGCCTGACCTCTGCTGAAGCCGCACGCAGACTCGCCGAGAGCGGTCCGAACATCATCTTCGCGCCCTCGCATGTGACGTTCCTCGACATCCTGTGGGAAGAAGTCCGGGAGCCGATGATCGTGTTGTTGCTGGTCGTGGGCGTGCTCTACTCGATTCTCGGCAAGCCAACCGACGCGATCACGATCTTCGTGATCATCTTGCTTCTGACGCTGGCGGAGGTTCAGAACGAGTACCGGGCCAAGCGGTCTATCGATAGACTCTCTGCGATGGCGAGCCCCCAGGCTGCGGTCGTGCGCGACGGACGTGTCACGCACATCGATGCGGTCGATGTGGTGGTCGGAGACACGCTCGTGCTCGCGGCCGGTACCAAGATCGCCGCAGACGCGACCGTCTCGCAGGCTCTCGGACTTCAGATCGACGAGTCAGCGCTCACCGGCGAGTCCCTGCCGGTCGAGAAGTCCACGGGGGAGAGCGTGTATGCGGACACGATCGTGCTCGCCGGGAGCGCGACGGCGCAAGTGACCGCAACGGCCGGGCAGACCAAGATCGGCGAGCTGGCAGAGGGCCTCAAAACGGTGAAGCCTCCCAAGACGCCGCTGCAGAAGGCGATGAAGGAGCTTTCGGGCAAGCTCGTGTGGGTCGCGGTGGGGTTCTCGATAGTGATACCGCTCATCGGTGTCCTGCGTGGGAAGCCGCTGAACGAGATGATCCTCACCGGTCTGTCATTGTCATTCGCTACGATTCCCGAGGAAATGCCGATCATCGTCACCATGGTGCTCGGCCTGGGCTCCTATCGGTTGTCGAAACAGAACTTCCTGGTCAAGCGTCTGCAAGCGGCCGAGACAATGGGTGCGGTCGATGTCATCGTCACCGATAAGACCGGGACTCTCACCGAGAGCAAGATGACGCTCTCCCGCATCTATCCGGCCACCGACGAGAGGGAAGCGATCACAGCCGCGATGGGAGCGATCTCGCCGGTCGACGCGACCTTCATCGACATGGCCATCAGGCGTCGAGCGGAACAGATGGGGATCGGCCTCGACCCACGGCAGATCCTGCGGCGCCGGGAACTGGGTGAGGGCGAGAAGACCAAGGCCGTCCTGCGCAACGACGGTTCGTTGTACGTGAGCGGCGCTCCAGAAGAGGTCCTCGAGAAGTGCGCCGCGGTGCCAGCCGAGGTGCGGGATGCTCTACTAAGGGACGCGGCCGACGCTCGTCGGCTGGTCGCCGTGGCCACCGGGCGTGTGGGCGAGGGCGAGAGGGACGCCAAGTGGGAGACTCTGGAGCGTGACCTGGAGTTCGCCGGGTTGCTCTCCTTCGAAGACCCGCCGCGCAAAGAGGTGCCGACCGCCATCGCAGCGATGAGCCGGGCTGGTGTGCGCACGATCATGGTGACCGGAGACCATCCGGCAACCGCCTCTGCGATCGCTCGAGAAGTGGGGATCGGCCAGGGCGACGGTGAAGTCATCACGGGGCCCGAACTCGACGAGAAGAGTGACAGCGAACTCGACGGGATCGTGGGGAGGGTCCAGGTGTTCGCTCGTACGACGCCCCAGCACAAGTATCGTATCGTCGAAGCGCTTCAGCGTCGCGGGCTCAAGGTCGCCGTCACTGGTGACGGCATCAATGACTCGCTCGCCATCAAGGGCGCTGACATCGGCATCGCCATGGGTATCCGGGGTACCGATGTCGCCAAAGACGTCGCTGACGCCATCGTCGCCGACGACAACTACGCGACCATCACCACTGCGATCTTCGAGGGGCGCGTGTTTTATGACAACCTCCGCAAGGGCGTGAAGTACTACCTTTCCGTTAAGCTGGCCCTGATCGCGGTGTTCCTGCTGCCGGCGCTCTTCGGCCTGCCGCTGCCTTTCTCACCTGTCCAGATCATCTTGCTCGAGCTGTTCATGGACCTTGCCGCGTCCGCCGGTTTCGTCGCGGAACCTGCCGAGCCGGACATCCATACGCGCGGACCGGAGAAGGTGACGCGCCGCATCCTCGACGGGCCGCAGTTGCGCGACATCGCACTCAAGGGGTTCTTCCTGTTCGCCGCTGTAATGGCCGCCTACTATTGGGCAGGCGCCCAGGGGTGGAGCGAGATCCAACGCAGCTCGCTCGCTTTCACTGCGTGGATGATCGGGCACGTGGCGCTCGCGTTCGTTTCTCGCTCAGACCGTCAGCCGCTTGCGCGGGTAGGCGTCTTCGCGAACAAGGTCGTCAGCCTGTGGGCGCTGGCTACCGCGGTGTTCATCTGTGTGGCGCTCTATGTTCCGGCGATCAGCGCTCAGCTCAAGCTCGTGTGGCTGCCTCCTTCGACGGTGGGCGTCGTGGCGCTGCTCACCATCATGTGGATGTCGCTGCTCGAGGTGCGCAAATGGGTACGCCGGTCTGGCGCCTGAGCACTCGGTGATGTGTGATGTGGGTCGGTGCGGATCCCCCTTCTTGGCGTCATATGTGTCGTGCACGACTTCCGCGCGACAGTGGGTATACTCACCGAGACCGAAAGGGCTCAGCTGTGGACGTGCCGTCGGGGCAAGCACGCCGCCGCTGTGGGCATGCGACATGCAGGTTCGCGCGCTCTTGTCGCATGACCAGGCTCTCTCCCTTCCGGGTTGCCGGGTAGCCGCCTGTCTTGGCGGACCGGGCGTGCGGATGCGCCAGAGGAAGAGCGTGGTAACGCGTAGGGGAGATGTCGTGTCTCAGCACGGACGACGGAGGTGTTCGGGACTCGGAAGTGAGCCCCCGCAGAAGATCAGGAGGCAAAATGAGACGCGTAGCGATCGTGACGGATTCAGCGGCCAACCTCCCGCCCGAGTTGGCGCAGGAGAACAACATACACGTCGTTCCCCTTACACTCGTATGGGGCGACGAGACGTTCCTCGACGGCGTGGACCTGTCTCCGGAGGAGTTCTACCATCGGCTCGCCACTGACGACCGTCGCGTCACCACCTCGGCGTTCACTCCAGAGCAGCTTATCGAGGTCTGCGATGGGCTCGCATCGCAGGGCTACGATATTGTCGCGCTGTTGCTCGCGCGCGAGCTTAGCAGCTGCCTCCAAGAGGCCGAGGCGGTGCAGCGTATGCGCCCCGATCTGCCCCTCCATGTCGTCGATACGCGGACAGCCGCTCCCGCCGAGGGTTTCATCGTGTTGGAGGCAGCGCGTGCTGCTGCGGCTGGCGCTTCGGTCGACGAGGTCATCGCCCGTGCCCGCGAGGTCGGCAGCCGCTCGCAGATCTTGGCTGTCGTGGAGACACTCGAGTATCTTCGCAGAGGAGGCCGTATCGGGTCGGCGGCGGCACTGCTCGGCACTATGCTGCAGGTCAAGCCGATCGTCGGCATCAGCCCCGGTCACGGCTCGGTCGAAGGCGTGGCCCGTCCCCATACGTGGCACTCGGCCGTAGAAGAGATGCTCGAGCTCACCGCGACGGCCGTCGGCGACCGCCCGGTCCACATGGCCATCAGCCACGGCAACAAGGCCGAGGCAGCCGAGGAGTTGTCCGAGCGGATCCGCCAGCGCTTCGATGTCGTCGAGATGTTCATCACGTGGTTCACGCCGGTGATGGCCGCTCATGTCGGTCCCGTGCTGAGCGTGTCGTTCTTCGCGGAGTAGCGCCATGTGGTGGGAAGTCGTCTGCATGTGCATCGTCGCGTACCTGCTCGGGTCGGTGCCGAGCGCGTATCTCGTCGGCAAGTGGTTCCGCGGCGTCGACATACGCGAGCACGGCTCAGGCAGCGTTGGCGGATCGAACGCCTGGCATGTGATCGGCCATTGGTCGGTCGTTCCGGTCGGGCTGTTCGACGTCGCGAAGGCTGCGGGTCCCGTCTGGGTCACGTTCGATACACTCGACTTGGGCCGAGCGGCCGCCTTCGCGGTGGGTCTGTGCGCGATGGCGGGCCATGCGTGGTCGCTCTACCTGCATTTCACCGGCGGCAGGGCGCTCTCGTGCGCCCTGGGGACGCTTCTGGTCTTGTTCCCGCAAGGACTCGTGCTGCAGGCATCGCTCATGATCGTGGGCCTCCTCATCCATGCCGAGGGTCTTTTGGCATGGCTCGGGTTGATCATGTTGCCGGTGATGAGCGTCGCGTCCGCGCAACCCGCGGCGACGACGTGGGGGTGCGTCGCGATGGCGCTACTCACGGCTCTCAAGCGTCTAGAGGCCAACGGCAGACCCGTTCCCGAGGGGCAGGAGCGCTGGCGCGTGCTCGCTCGCCGGCTGTGGTTCGACCGTGACACCGCCGGTCGTCGGCAGTGGGGGACTTAGGCGCCCTGTCGTTCCGATTCTTCTTGACGACGACGAGGTCTTCTTCTAGCGTCTCACTTACCGAACGGTCAGTAAGTCTGTCCGCACGAAGGAGATGACACTGCAGGTGTCTCACACAGTCACTGGGAGGCGCAGCGACAGCAGGCAGCGGATACTCGACACGGCGCGCGGGCTCTTCTCGGAGGGGAGCTATCTCGGCGTGTCGATGAGTGACATCGCCGAACGCCTGGGGGTCACCAAGGCGGCGCTGTACTACCACTTCTCGAGTAAACGCGAGATATACGAGAACGTCCTCGACCAAGTCCATGCGGATCTCGAGCGGATACTGCGCGCGGACGACGGCGGTCTTAGGCCCGCCGAGCGGCTGCGAGGGATGATCGCCGGTTACCTCGAGTTCGGGATGCGCGAGAAGAACCTTATCGCCGCCGCGATGACTCAGCTGTCTCCTGTGGAAGGCAGTGTCCGCGACTTCTTGGGCGGTCTTCGCGATGATGTCCTGAACGCGTTCACCAAGGTCATAGACGAGGTGCACACGCAAGCTGAGCGTGCCTCTGTCCTCAGCAGTCGAACGCTCGCCGCCATGCTCACCGCGATGCTCGACGGGTTGGTGCTGGAGGGGTCGCTCTCCGATGAACCGATCGACACCGATGTCGCCTCTCGTCAGATCGTCTCGGCCCTGGGGATCGCCGACACGTGATCCCGCCGCGACTCGACCGCCCTCACTTTGCCTGACCGACACGAACGGAGAACCCTGTGAGCGACGCACTGGTATTCACGGACACCGCCTGTGACCTGCCGCAGGAGACTCTTGACGAGCACGGCATCGGTCTCTTGCACATGCCGTACACGCTCGGCGAGGAACAGCATCTCGGCGATGGGATGGACATCGACGACTTCTACGACACGCTTCGGCAAGGCGCGCGCTCAACGACCGCTCAGGTGCGTCCGACCGACTGCGAGGCGGCGTTCCGATCGGCATACGAGCAAGGCAAAGCCGCGGTAGTGGTGACGATCTCCTCGGGGTTGAGCGCCTCTTATGACGGTGCGGTCGCCGCGCGTGAGCGCTTCATGGCCGAGCACCCCGATGCGCACGTGTACGTCGTGGACTCGCTTGCGGTCTCGGTAAGCCAGGGACTCCTGCTCGTTGAGATGGTCTCGCAGCTCGAGAGCGGTGTGCCGGTCGAAGAGGTCGTGGGGTGGGCCGAGAGCAACCGCCTGCGGGCGAACGCGGTGTTCACCGTCGATACGTTCGAGTATCTCGTTCGTGGCGGCAGAGTGTCGGCCGCTGTCGGCGCCGTCGGCGGGATGCTGGACGTCAAGCCGGTCTTGCATGTCGACTCCAAGGGCGAGCTTGCGGTCCTCAAGAAGACGCGCGGACGCAAGCGCGCTCTTGCGATGCTCGCGGACATGACCTGTGAACGCATGATAGAACCCGCGCGGCAAACGGTGATAATCAACCATGGGCAGTGCCCGGAGGATGCCGCGGCTCTGGAGCGGCTGTTCACCGAGCGTTGCCCGGTCGCCGGTGTGAGACAGGGCAGGATCGGTGTGATCATCGGCACGCATGTAGGGCCGGGAGGTCTCGCGATCGGCTTCTGGGGTTCACCAGAGCGCGTCTAGCGGCCGTTCTGGCCCGTATCGGGACGTGGGGAGCTGGCGCGACGCGATATGGGGGTCGAATGGCTGTGAGTGATAGGGACGGCGTGATGGTCGACACGATACCTGCCGTCCGCGAGTCGGCCGCGGGAGCTGACCCCGCGCGGACGGTGGCGGCTCTCTTCGACCTGGACGGGACGCTTTACACGGGCCACCTCTGGGGTGGGATCGCCCAGGAGCGTCGCGAGCACCGCAAGGGACAGGCGCAGTTCGGCACTTTCATGACCGTGCACATGTCCCTGTACCCGCTGTGGCGGCTGGGACTCATCCCCGAGTCGTTCTACCGCGAGATGTGGACCCGGCATCTGGGATGGACAGTCCGCGGATGGACCGAGGAAGAAGCACGGCGCTCTTTCGATTGGATCGCCGAGAACTACGTCTTGCCGCTCGTGCGCCATGATGTGATGGAGCGCGTGCAGGTCCATAAGTCGCAAGGACATCGAGTAGTGCTCGTCTCGGCCACTCCGACGCAGATGCTGCAGCGAATCGGTGAGCATCTGGGCATCGACGAGGTGGTGGGAACGCCTCTGGTCGTCAAGGATGGCCGCTACACCGGTCAGAGCGAACAACCCACCTGCCTGGGCGAGGGCAAACTCGTGCGGGCGAGAGCACATCTTGACGATGGATCCGTGGATTGGGCAGCCAGCTATGCATACGCTGACAGTCTAGGCGACGTACCCCTGCTTGAAGCGGTCGGGCACCCCGTGGCCGTCCATCCCGACGAGAAGCTAGCCGGCCATGCGCGCTCGCACGGTTGGGAGATCATCGAATAGGATCACGCGTCTGGGCACGGACGCCGGTTCTTCGCAGAAGTCAGGATCGCGTGGTAGTGTTTCGCACAGCACCCGTCGATGGGATGACTGTGCACGAGACGAAGGCACGTACACGCAGAAACCATACGTCCGCGCGTGCAGGCGTCCACTCCGCGCGCCGCCGCGCGGGAACCCGGGACGTTGCGCGCAGTGGCGCTGTTCGCGCACGCAGACCTCGACGACGGTCACGACGCCTGTACGCCGCCGTGACCGTCGTCGTGCTCGTCCTCGCCCTTGCTGTGGCCATCGCCGCATGGGCGTTTCACGGCACATCAGGTGCTGATGTCGTCGCGGGCCAGCCCGTGCATGTCGTGATCGCCTCAGGATCTTCGACCGCCGAGATAGGCGAGCAGCTCGCGGCCCTTGGCGTGGTGAGAAACCCCGTCCTCTTCCGCTGGAACGCCCGGCAAGCGGGCTTGGACGGCCAGCTCAAGGCAGGGGAGTACGACCTGTCGACGGGGATGCCCGACGAGTTGGTGCTCAAGGCGCTGGCCTCGGGCCCGCGTGTCACCTACTACACGGTCACGATACCGGAGGGGTTCACGGCCACGCAGATCGCAGCGCGATTCGCCGAACGAGCCAAGATACCCCACGACGAGATGCTCGCACTCGTCACCTCGGGCGCCTCCGAGTTCGTCGCCGAGCACCCGTACCTTGAGCGAGCCTACAAGCGCTCTCTCGAGGGCTTCTTGTTCCCTGCGACCTACAAGGTGCGCGAGGGCACTTCCGCGCGGGAGGTTGTCGAGATGATGCTCGACGCCTTCGACGCCAATATCGCGAAGGTGGACCTCACCTACGCGCGTTCCAAGAACCTCGACGTGTACGACGTCGCGATCATCGCCTCGATCCTCGAGCGCGAGACCAAGCTTCCCAAGGAGTTCCCGCTCGTCTCTTCTGTCATCTACAACCGGCTCCAGAAGCCCATGAGGCTCCAGTTGTGCGCGACCGTCCTGTACACGCTGCCTGAGGGTACGACGAAGCTCACGGAGAAGGACCTGCAGACAAGAAGCCCCTACAACACGTACATACGCGATGGGTTGCCTCCTGGGCCTATCAGCAACCCAGGGCTCGCGGCTCTCCGGGCCGCAGCGAACCCGGCAAAGACCGGCTATTTGTACTACGTCCTCACCGGCAAGGACGGCTCGCAGACGTTCGCCGAGACCTACGAGGAGTTCCTGAAGGCCAAGCAGGTGAACAAGCAGGTCTTCGGTGACTGAGCCGATGGGTCGCTCTGCTATGCTGATGCTGTCCACTGCAAGCGTTCGGGGGTAGGTATGTCCTCACGTATCACCGTCCGCTGGGTCAAGGACGGGCAGCTCAAGTCAGACGGGTTGGAGTCGCTTCCGGCTGAGCTTACCGGACCGGTGTGGGTGGACATCACCGATCCCGACGAAGAGACGTTCGGTCGAGTGAGTGAGCGCTTCCCGCTGCCGCCGCTGGCGGTGGAGGACTGTCTTCATTTCCCACAGCGGCCGAAGTACGACGTCTACCCCGACCTCACCTTCCTTATCTGGCTTGCCCCGTATGCCATTGATGGCGTCAGGCTCGAGACCCACGAGCTCGATGTCTTTCTTGGCGAGGAGCATCTTGTGACCGCGCATCAAGACGGGTTCGAGCCTCTCGACCGCGTCGCAGAGAGCGCCAACGAGTTCTTGAGGCGCGGCGCGGAGTGGACCCTCCACGCTATCCTTGATGAGTCGGTGGATGACATCTTCCCAGTGGTCGAACATATCGCCGACGAGTTGGAAGACTTAGAGGACCTGATGTTGCAGGGTGCCCGGCAGGAGCATCTCCAGCGTCTGTTCGCAGCCAAACGATCTTTAATACAGCTCCACAAGGCGGTAGCTCCCGAGCGTGACATCGTACGGGGTCTTGCCCGGCTTGAGGCTTTCGTCGAGCCGGACGCCTACATGTACTTCCAGGATGTGGGAGACCATCTCGCGCGGGTCCAGGATTCCATCGAGACTTACCGCGACATGGCGAACGGCAGCATGGACATCTACCTGTCGTCCCAATCCAACCGCATGAATCTCATCATGAAGCAACTGACGATCATCGCCACCATCTTCATGCCGCTTACGCTGTTGTCGGGCATATACGGGATGAACCTGCTCAGGGGGATGTGGCCACCGGCTGAGGCGGCATGGTCGTTTCCCGTCGTGATCGGGTCCATGGTGTTCATCGGCGGTGCGATGCTCTGGTATTTCCGAAGGAGAGACTGGTGGTAGAAGAACGCACTGATCAGGCCAGCCACAATGTCTATTCTGTCGCGAACGTCGTGACACTGCTACGCCTGCTATTAGTGCCCTTCTTCTTCTCCGTGCTTCTGCGTGATACGGAGCGGTCCCGCATCGCGGCATTCGCGCTCTACACCCTTGCGGCCTCCACCGACTGGGTCGACGGGCAGATCGCACGCCGGACGCACACGGTCACCCAGCTGGGGAAGATCATCGACCCGCTCGTGGACCGGCTGCTACTTGCTTCTGGAGTAATCGGGCTGTATGTCATCGGTGTCTTGCCGGTGTGGATACCGGTCCTGCTTCTGGGACGCGATGTCTACTTGCTGTACGGGTCGTACGTACTGGAGCGTCACGGTGTCATTCTTCCCGTGACGTATGTGGGCAAGCTCACGACGGCGGTGCTCTTCTGCGGTTTCGCATCACTCATCGCGGGATGGCCGATGGTGCCGGGAGCGGGTCTGGCTGGGCCGGAGTGGCTGCCGGGCACCGGACAGACGCCGGTCCCTCTCGGAATGTGGCTCGTGTACGTGGGCACCGTGCTGTCGCTTTCAGCGGCGGCGGGATACACCGTCAGGGGAAGGCAAGCACTCGCGCGAGCAAAGCAAGCAGAGTGAGAGTCATGGAAAGGGACGCTGGCGCGCGGGTCGCGCCGACCGAGGAGGCGATGACGTGAAAGCTGTCATCATGGCCGGCGGGGAAGGGACCCGCCTCCGTCCGCTGACGAGCATGCGCCCGAAACCGATGGTGCCGATCTTCAACCAGCCGGTCATGGAGCACATCCTCGGGCTGGTCAAACACCACGGGATGACCGAGGTCGTCGCGACACTGGCCTTCATGCCCAAGATGATCGAGGACCACTTCGGCGATGGCGAAGAATGGGGGATGAGTATCACCTACGCGGTGGAGGAATCTCCTCTCGGCACGGCAGGTTCGGTGAGGAACGCCAAGGACGCGCTGTCGGGCGAGCCCTTCTTGGTCATCTCGGGCGACGCGCTCACCGACATCGATCTGGGGAAGGTCATCGATTTCCATCACTCGCATGGCGGCCCGGTGACGATCGTTCTCACGCGGGTGCCGAACCCCCTCGATTTCGGTGTCGTCATCACAGGCGAAGACGCCAAGATCCAGCGCTTCTTGGAGAAACCCACGTGGGGGCAGGTGTTCTCGGACACCATCAACACCGGCATCTATGTGCTCGACCCGCTGGTTTTCGACTTCATCCCCGAAGGCAAGGCGTACGACTTCTCCTCCGACCTGTTCCCCTCACTCATGAGGGAGGGTCATGACTTGTATGGGTACGTGGCGGACGGATATTGGTGTGATATCGGCAGTCTGGAGTCGTATGTCCAGGCACACCGTGACGTCTTGGACGGCAAGGCCCGCATCTTCATACCGGGTACCCGCGCTCTCGGTGACGTGTGGTACGGGAAGGGCGTCGAGGTCGATCCTGGCGCCGAGATCGGGACGAAAGTGGTGATCGGTGAGAACACCCGTATCCGGTCCGGTGCCCGGATCGGTGATTACACCGTGATCGGCGACAACTGTCTGATCGGTCATGATACGGACGTGGAACGCTCCATCATCTGGTCGGACTCCTTCATAGGCGCCGGATCGGCAGTGCAGGGTGCGGTGCTCTGTAGGGGTGTGGACATCCGGGCCCGGGCACGCGTCGAGCCAGGGGTTGCGATCGGTGACGAGACCGTGGTGGGACACGGGGCGATCGTGGGAAACGATGTCCAGGTCTACCCCTACAAGCGGATCGAATCGGGCGCGATGGTGTCGTCTTCGATCATCTGGGAGAGCACAGGAGTGCGCTCCTTGTTCGGCAGTGATGGTATCGCGGGGCTCGTGAACATCGACATCACCCCCGATCTCGCCCTGCGACTCGCTCAGGCTTTCGGCAGTACCCTCCCGACCAAGAGTCACGTCGTGGTCAGCCGCGATTCCAGCCGCGCTGCGCGCATGATCAAGCGAGCGATGGTGGCGGGTCTGAACTCCACGGGGAACAACGTGCGTGACTTGAGGGTCGCGTCTCCTGCCGTCACGCGCTTCACGACCCGGGACACCCGCTGCGAGGGCGGCGTCCACGTGTGCGCCTCGGCCACCGATCCACAGACCGTAGAGATCCACTTCTATGACAAACGCGGTATCGACCTTGCGCCGTGGGTGGAGAAGAAGGTGGAGCGGCTGTACTTCCGGCAGGAGTTCCGCCGAGCGTTCTTCGAGGACGTGGGGGAGATCCTGTACCCGCCGCGTGCGCTTGAGTACTACGCCTCCGGGCTGCTCGATGCGCTGGGCGGAGAGGGCATCGTGAAGCACAATCCCACGATCGTGGTGGACATGGGGCTGAGCCCAGCCTCCTTCGTCCTGCCGCAGATCGGTGCGCGCTGGGGGGTGGACCTGGTCGCGCTCAGGCCCTTCGTCGACTCCGAGAAGACGCGCGTCACAGCCGAGCAGCGCGACGAGCAGATCGGTGTCTTGTCGCGTGCCGTGTGTACCTTCGGCGCGGCCTTTGGAGTGTCGATGGACGCGACCGCTGAGCGCGTCACCTTGGTGCTCGGAGATGGCACGGTGCTCGACAGGAACACGGCGCTTCACGCGATGGTGCGCCTGTGGTGCGAGACCGATCAGACGGCGCGCGGTCTTGCGGTGCCGCTCACCGCTTCCCACGTCATCGAGGACATCGTAGCTGGAAGCGGGCGGGAAGTCGTGCGGGTGGGCACCTCGAGGCGCTCGCTGTCGGCGGCTGCCCTGCGCGAAGACGTGGGATTCGCCGGCTCGCAGACCGGTGGTTTCGTGTTCCCGGAATTCCTCGCATCCTACGATGCCGTGATGACGGTGGGGATGCTCTTGAAGATGCTCGATCGCCTCGGGACGTCTCTTGACGAGGTCGTGGGAACGCTCCCTGCGTTCCATCTGGCTCACGCGAGTGTTCCCTGCCCGTTCGACCGCAAGGGCGCCGTCATGCGCTCGATGGCAGAGCTTGCGCAAGAGCACGAGGTCGAGATGACCGAAGGGGTGCGTGTCTGTGGGGACGGTGGCTGGGCGCTTGTCCTCCCGCATGCTTCCGAGCCGCTTGTCGAGGTGTTCAGTGAGGGTGCGACAGATGAGCTCGCGCAGGACATCTTGGCGCGCTTCATAGCTCGGGTCGAGCGGGCTATCGAGGGCGGCTAGCCACACAAGCCTTGGTGTGGCAGGTTACCGCCGGGCATCGGCTCCGCGACGCTTGTCAGGTGCGTCAGGTATAATGCCTGGACGTTCGTGGCAGCCAAGGGACGGGACACACAACGCATGACCGAGAGTGCGTGGAACGACCTCAGCCGGATTGAGGAGGAACCCGGAGGCGAGCCCGTAGGGCAGTCTCCTTCGAGTGATACAGGACCACGTCTGCGCAAGAGCGAGCGTTCCTCGGGACGGGAACGCCGGTCTTCGAGGGCATGGTTCTTGCCAGAGGCGTCCCCTAGGGCTCGACGACTCGCGATCGTGGGGTGCGTTCTTGTCGCCATCGTGGTCGTCGCGGCGCTCGTGGATGTCATCGCCTCGGCAGGTCGCGTGCACCCTGGGGTTCACGTGGGGGACATCGCGGTCGGCGGCATGAGCCGCTCCGAGGCGGCTGCCACGATCAGGCAGAAGGCCGGAACGCTCATCAGTAGACCAGTGACCGTCCGTTTGGACGCTAAGGAGTGGTCCCTCACGTCCGACCAGGTGGGCGCCACGGTCGACGCCACGTCGCTCGCACAGGCCGCATACTCTGTCGGCAGGGACTCCGGCTTCTTTGCGGCCGCTGCCGGCCGTGTGGGTGCGTGGTTCGGTGCCCGGGACATCCCGCTGGTGGCGAGCACGGACGCGGAGCTGCTGGGCGTGTTCCTCGAGACCGTCACCGAAGAGGCCGGTACGCTTGCTGTTGACGCGTCTGTCGAAGTCTCGGGCACTCAGGTGACGCTCGTCCCTCCAAAGGAGGGTACCGCCGTCGAGGAATCCCGCGCCAAGGAGAAGATCCAGGCGGCATTCGTCTCGGCAGACCGCGTCGTGGACGTGCAGTTGGCGCCGGTGGAAGCCTCGATAACCGAGGACGGCGCCAAGGCCGCTTATGAGGCGGCCACAGCGCTCGTGAGCGGGCCGGTGACGCTCACTTATGACGCGAAGAGGTGGGAGGTCGCTCCGGAGCAGATCGCAAAGTGGATCGCGTTCCGGTCGTCCGCGGCCACACAGAGTGTAGCTCCTGGCACTGCAACACTGGTGTGCTACCTTGACAGCGCCGAGGTGTCCGCAACCGTGGTCCCGCTCATCAAAGAGGTCGGTAAGGTCGCGCGGGACGCGACGTTCAAAGTGTCTAACGGTACCGTTTCGATCGTCCCGTCCCAAGACGGTCTTGGGCTGGACGCGGACGCGCTGGCCGTGACACTCTACGAGACTCTTTCGAGCCCCGGTCAGGCGCGCACGGTGGAGCTTGCGATGAAGCGCGTGGAACCGGCGATCACCACCGGCGACGCCAAGAAGATGGGCATCAAGGAGCGCATCTCCACGTACACCACGGACTACGCCGCTTCCAACAAGCCGCGCGTGAACAACATCCACCTGCTCGCGGACGCCCTCGATGGGACGCTCGTGCCGCCGGGGGGCGTCTTCTCCTTCAATGAGACGATCGGCCCTCGCACAGCCGAGAAGGGCTACCAGGAAGCCAATGCGATCGTCAACGGCGAGCTCGTGCCACAGCTCGGCGGCGGGGTCTGCCAAGTGGGTACGACGATCTTCAACACCGTGTTCTTCTCGGGGCTGCCGGTCGTCGAGCGGCACAATCACTCGCTGTACATCAGCCACTACCCCAAGGGTCGTGATGCCACGGTGTCGTGGGGTGGGCCGGATTTCAAGTTCAAGAACGACACCAAGACGTGGGTCCTCATCGCCACGTCATACTCCTCCTCGACCGTCACTATCTCGCTTTACGGTACCGACCCTGGGTACGATGTGGAGTACAAGACGGGCGACTTCACGAACATCGTGAAATACCCTGTCGAGGAGATCAAAGACCCGACTTTGCCCAAGGGTACTCGCGTGGTGGAAGAGAAGGGTGTCAACGGCCGTACGATCGTGGTGACGAGGATCGTCAAGAAGGGCGGCACGATCATACGGACCGACACCTTCAAGTCGGTGTACAAGCCTGAGCCGGAGGTCGTGCGCGTCGGGACCAAGACGGTGAGTCCTTCCAAGCCGTCCACGTCCTCAACGCCCGCGCCGTGAGTGCCAGCGCACCCGGCGCCGTCAGTGGGGAGTAGGGGTAGAGGTGTTCCAGCCGGACTACGAGGCCATGTCTCGCAAGGACCTTGAGGCGCTACAGCGCGAGCGTCTCCAAGACACGCTCGACCGCGTGTACCACCGCGTGAGGCCTTATCGCGACAAGTTCGATGAGGCAGGCTTCCGTCCCGAGATGGTGCATTCCCCCGAGGACCTCCATAAGGCCCCGTTCACGGTGAAGGACGACCTCAGGGCGGCATATCCGTACGGCATGTTCGCGTCTCCCATGCGTGAGGTCGTGCGCTTGCATGCTTCCTCCGGTACGACCGGGCAAGTCACGGTCGTGGGCTATACTCGAGCAGACATCGAGCGCTGGAGCGATCTCGCCGCTCGCGCGATCGTCGCAGCAGGAGGGACCCCTGACGACGTCGTCCAGGTCGCCTACGGCTACGGCCTGTTCACTGGCGGTCTAGGGCTTCACTACGGCTGTGAGCGCTTGGGCGCTGCTGTGGTCCCTATCTCCGGAGGCAACACGCACCGGCAGGTGCAGGTCATGCGTGACTTCCAGGTCACGGGTCTCGCATGCACGCCCTCCTACGCGCTCCTGATCGGCGAGACCGCCCTTGAGATGGGGATGGACGTCCGCGAGTTTCCTGTACGTTTCGGCGTTCTTGGAGCCGAGCCGTGGAGTGACAACATGCGGACGCAAGTGGAGCAGATTCTCGGGATCACCGCTTTGGACATCTACGGCCTCTCGGAGGTCATGGGGCCGGGAGTCGCATTCGAGTGCGAGTGCAAGAACGGTCTGCATGTGAACGAAGACCACTTCATCGTGGAGATAGTCGACCCTGACACACTGGAGCCACTGCCCGATGGAGAATCAGGCGAAGTGGTGATCACGACCATCACCAAGGAAGCGGCTCCCCTTGTGCGCTATCGCACGAGGGATATCTCGCGGATCGTTCCCGGTACGTGTCCATGCGGGCGCACATCGCGGCGGATAGAGCGGATCGGGGGACGCACCGACGACATGATCATCGTTCGCGGTGTGAACGTGTTCCCCCGTCAGATCGAGCAGGTGCTTGTCGGCATCGTGGGAGTCGCCCCGCACTACCAGGTCGTATTGACGAAACGAGGGGCTATGGACCATGCGGAGGTGCATGTCGAGATCGGCCCGGAAGTGCCTTTCGATGAGGTCAAAGCACTCGAGAATCTGCGGAGGACAGTCGCCGCGGAGATCGCCTCGGCGCTTGCCGTCTCCATCGATGTCAAGCTCGTCGAGCCCAAGTCCATACAACGCAGCGAAGGCAAGGCCAGACGTGTCATCGACCTGCGTTCCGAAGGGGGCGTTCAGTAGATGGTCGAGCAGTTGAGTGTCTTTCTGGAGAACACCACGGGACGGCTCGCCGAACTTACACGGGCGCTTGGCGATGCGGGTCTCAACATGCGGGCGCTCATGGTGGCCGATACCTCTGAGTTCGGGGTGGTGCGAGTCATATGCGACCGCCCTCACGCGGCCGCCGACGTGCTTGAGAACGCGGGCTTCAGTGCGTCGCTCACCGAGGTGATCGCGGTAGAGGTGCCCGATCGGCCGGGAGGACTCGCGGACGTGCTTGAAGCCCTCGGTCACGCGGGCATCAACGTGGAGTATGCCTACTGCTTCGTCGAGCCGAGCGCGGACGCCGCAATCGACATCTTCCGGGTGGACGACCCTGTCCGTGCGGCCCGCGTCTTGGCCGAGGCGGGCATCCAGCTCGCGAACGCCGACGCTCTGTACCTGCCGGATTCAAGACCGCTGTCCGACATCGTCGACACCGGCGTCTAAGGGAAGGTCCACCTCCGGGTCGAGTGATCGTGCGAGCTCACACAGGGCGTCGATGTCCTCAGGGCACCCAAGCGTCACAGTGACGACGGATTGGTCGCGCGCTCCAAGCGCTTCTCTCACAGTCGCGCACACCCGGTCGGAGGCGGCACGCGCTCCTGATTTGTCCGTGTGAGGGAACAGGAGCATGAAGCGGCCGTCACCGAGGTAGCCGATGTCATCGACGAGCCGCACGTCGTTGCGGATCCGTGAGGCGACGGTACGGAGCATCGTGTTCTGTCGTGCGGTGTGCAGGTCGTTGAGAAGTCCTGGAGAAAGGCTCACAAGGGCGACCGAGAAGGGCGTTTGGTAGCGCTGGAACCCGCCTATACCGTCCCCGATCGCCCTTGCGCAGTATCTGCGGTTGTAGACGTTCGTGACGTGATCGAGCATGGCTGAGCCTTCCAACCGCGCCAGCAGGTACTTCAGCCGTGCAAAGAGCTCTCCGCCGAGCACTCCCACCAAGCTGAACGTGATCATTCGCGTGAGGATCATCCCAACGGTGTTCGACGTGAGTCCCTCGGTCGAGAGGAGGGGGACCCTGATCACCACGTAGGCGAACATGGCGGCCGCCGCGGCAAGCGATCCTCCATCGCGACCCCAGTGCACCGCCGAGGCGAGTACGACGACAAGCAGCCCTTGCGCGACCAGCTCCTGCCATTGAGGGTTCAGAGGAGGTCCCAGAAGGACAGGGGTGATGATGACGATCGCTCCGAGTGCGATGATCAACGCCTCGAACCGAGAGTGCTTCACTGCGGCCTCCTTGGGTGCGGGTCTTGTTCAGGGGTGGTTAGGGCAGGAGATGTCGTGTGTGACGGGGTCATAGGTGAGCGATGTCCCGTCTGAAGGGCATATGGCGATCTTCGTCCAGTCGTTGCGGACGTATGGCGCGAGGTCTTGGATCGTGTCGGGGTACACCGTCCCGGAGGTCTCCGCCGCGTACATGGGTATGGCGGACTCTAAGACGCGCTGGTTCGCTCGGCATGCGGCGTCTTGCGCTCGTCCGCTGGAGCCGTGGTACGCGGCGAGCGCGATCGCGGCGAGGATGCCAATCACCAGTACCACGAACGTGATCTCGAGCATCGTGAAGCCGTCGTCTGGTGCGGTGAGCTTCGCCTCGCGGACGCGCATGCTTCAAGTACCCCCCGTCCTGTTTCGCCTGCCCCTCTCGTGCGTACCGAGTATACCAATCAGTGTTGGCCGAGTGACGCTCTGTTGATGGTGCATGGCGCTATGGCTGCGCCAGAGCGGCGTCGAATCGGTAGAATGTCGGAGTGCCCATCGCCGATCATGTCCCTTGGAGTGTGGATGGTCTCTCGAAGAAGCCGCGCCGTGCGCTCGTTGACCGCGATGTGCGGCCTCCTTGCCGCTGCCCTGTTGCTGACGTCGGGTCCGGCGCAGGCCACGGTCACACCTGCGGACCTCATCGGTGGGGCGACGATCGGGTCGGTCCCCTCACTTCAAGCGCAAGCACCGGACATGTCGGTGCCCGCGGGCGTACTCGAAACGATGGACGGCGAGGTGTTGTGGGGGCGAGCCATCGACGCGCACCGCGCCATGGCGAGCACGACCAAGATAATGACGGCTATCGTGGTCCTGGAGACCGTCTCAGACCTCGATGAGCGTGTCACGGTCCCTGTCGAGGCGACACGAGTGGGCGAGGCCGGGGTAGGCCTTCGGGCGGGTCAGGAGCTGAGTGTGCGGCAGCTTCTGCAAGCGATGCTCGTGCACTCGGGCAACGATGCCGCCATCTCTCTTGCGATGCACGTGGCCGGCACGGAGGATGCATTCGCTCAGAAGATGAACGCCAAGGCTGCGGAACTCGACATGGAAGACTCGCACTTCACTAACGCGCACGGGTTGGATGAGTATGGCCACTTCACATCGGCTGCCGACCTTGCCACGGCGGCACGCTACGCGATGCAGGACCCGGTCTTCCGCCAGATCGTGAGCATGCGCGAGGTCAGCGTGCCGAGAAAAGACGGCACGAGCGTCGTCTTCGAAGCGTCGAACAAGCTTCTTCGCACCTACAAAGGAGCGACCGGGGTCAAGACCGGTTGGACGAACGACGCAGGCTACTGCGTGGTCGCCTCCGCGAAAAGGAACGGCATCGAGTTGATCGCGGTCGTGATGGGCGCCTCCAGTGAGGAGCAGCGTTTCTCTCAGGCGGCGCGACTGCTTGACTGGGGATTCACACACTACCGTGTCGAGCAGGTCACGTCTGCCGAGACGACAGCCGCCCTTCTGACGGTGAGCGACTACCTGGACGTGCGGGTCCCTGCCGTGGTGGCTGAGACGACGTCAGTGGCGGTGTTCGACGTGCGTGGCCCCGTGACAATGACTGCCGACACGGTGAGCGAGGTTGCGGCACCGGTGAAGCGCGGAGACCGTGTGGGTACGCTCTCTGTCGTGCAGGGAGACCGGTTGCTGGCGCAAGTGCCGATCGTCGCAGGCGCTGACGTGGCCGAGCCCGGTTGGTGGGAAGGGATCAAGATCGGCGCTACGCGTCTATGGCGTAAAGTGTTCGGCGGACCGTTGCAAGCGATACCCGTACAGGTATTGCCGACGAAGTAAGTGCGGCGCAGAGCGGGGACACGCAGGCGAGAAGGAAGGCGACACATGAGTGAGGTACTGCTGCGTACACCTCTTTATGAGGAGCATCTCGCGCTCGGAGGGCGCATGGTGCCGTTTGCGGGTTGGGAGATGCCCGTGCAGTACTCGGGCATCATCGAAGAGCACCGGGCCGTGCGTGAGCGGGTGGGCATCTTCGATGTGAGCCACATGGCGGAGTTCCGGCTGTTCGGCTTTGGGGTCAGCGAAGCGCTGCAGAGGATCGTCACGAACGACGTGGACAAGATCGGCCAACTCGGATCGGCGATGTACACGCTCATGTGCGATGAGGACGGCGGGATCATCGACGACTTGATCGTGTACCATACCGGCGACCTCGAGTATATGGTGGTGGGCAACGCTGCCAATCGCGGCACCGACTGGGACTGGATCACAGAGCATCTGCCGGACACAGTGGAGGCGGTAGACGAGTCCGACAGGACGGCTCTCATCGCGGTGCAGGGTCCCCGTGCGCTCGCGGTCATCCGTGAGTTGGCCCAGCCCGGCTTCGAGGCGCCGCCGCGGTTCTCGATCGCCGAGGCGACTCTGGGAGGGACACCGGTCCTGGTCGCGCGGACCGGCTACACAGGAGAGGACGGCGTTGAGATCGTCTGCCATGTCTCGAACGCCGTGGGAATCTGGCGCGCGCTTCTGTCGTTCCAAGAGGTGACACCGTGCGGACTGGGCGCGCGCGACACCTTGCGCCTGGAGATGGGTTACGCGCTGTACGGGACCGATATGGATCGCGGTGTGGACCCCATCTCGGCGGGACTCGGCTGGACCGTGTCGCTACAAAAGGGGGACTTCATAGGACGGGAGGCGATCGCGCGCATCAAGGAGGCCGGTCCGGTGCGAAAGCTCGTGGGCCTGGACGTCCCAGACGGCGTCCCACGGCACGGGTATGCTGTCTTGCACGACGGAGTGGAGGTCGGTAAGGTGGCAAGCGGTACGTTCTCGCCCACACTCGGACATGGCATCGGGACGGCTTACGTGCCGACTGCCCTTGCGGTACCTGGTACGGAACTTTCGGTCGCTCTCCGCCGCAAGCACGCGACCGCAACGGTCGTCCGTCCGCCGTTCGTCACACGAACATCGCTCAGCGCCGTGTCGTCGTAGTCACCTCGAAAGGAGTGCTTCACATGTATCCCGCAGACCTCAGGTATGACAAAGAGCACGAGTGGGTAAAGGTCGACGGAGACGTCGCCACGATCGGTATCAGCGACTTTGCTCAGGAGCAACTCGGCGAAGTCGTGTACGTCGATCTGCCGAGTGTCGGTGACCCTGTTACACGTGGAGAGTCCTTCGGCGAGATCGAGTCGGTGAAGTCAGTGTCGGAGCTGTTCGCTCCGGTCTCTGGCGAGGTCGTCGAAGTGAACCCGGAACTCCAGGACACTCCTGAGGTCATCAACCAGGATTCGTACGGTGTGGGCTGGATGATCAAGGTGAAGATGAGCGATCCTGGCGAGCTCGACGAGCTCATGACCGCGAAGGACTACGAGTCGTTCGTCGCTCAGGAAGCCTGACGCGATGCGCTTCATACCGGTGACCTGCGAGCAGCAGGAGAGTATGCTGCGCGCCATCGGCGCGCGCGACATCGACGAGTTGTTCGAGGACATCCCAAAGAGCGTGCGCCTGAAGACGGGGGTCTCTCTTGCCCGCGGGTTGAGCGAGATCGAGCTCGCAGCAGAGCTCGAGGCGTTGTCTGCTGAGAACGCGACGCATCTGGTGTCGTTTCTCGGCGGAGGGTGCTATGACCACTACATCCCTGCCATCGTGGACGCTGTGGTGAGCAAGCCCGCGTTCTTCACCGCATACACCCCCTATCAGCCAGAGGTGAGCCAGGGGACGCTCCAAGCGACCTACGAGTATCAGTCGATGGTGTGTGCGCTCACGGGCATGGACGTGGCGAACGCCTCGGTGTACGACGGCGCCACCGCGCTCGTGGAGGCGGCGCTCATGGCAGCTCGCGTCACCAAGCGGCACTCGGTGGTGGTGAGCGAGGGTGTGCACCCGGAGTGGCGGGATGTGCTCCGCACCTATGCGGCCTCCGGCGCGATCAGCGTGGTGGAATGTCCGGCGCCCGATGGGTGCATCGACCTCGACGCGCTTCGGTCGAGTGTCGTTGACGCGGCGGCGGTGCTCGTCTCCTGTCCGTCGTTCCTCGGCACGGTCGAAGACCTCGCGTCTGTGGGTGAGATCGCGCACGAGGCGGGCGCGCTCTGCGTCGTCTCGGCCGATCCTGTGCTGCTCGGCATCATGGAGCCGCCGTCTTCGTTCGGGGCCGACATCGTCGTGGGCGAGGGGCAGTCGCTCGGCAATCCGATGTCGTATGGCGGGCCCGGGTTGGGGCTCTTCGCTTGCCGGCAGGAGTTCTTGCGGCAGATGCCCGGACGCATCGTCGGACGAACCGTCGATGTCGACGGCAGGCCTGGTTTCGTACTCACGATGCAGACGCGCGAGCAGCATATCCGCCGAGAGAGGGCGACCTCGAACATCTGCTCGAACCATTCGCTCAATGCGATTGCGGCGGGAGTCTACCTGGCCGCTGTGGGACAGGAGGGGCTTGCCGGGATCGCGTCTGCGTGCGTCGCCAAGGCACACTACCTCCACGACGCTCTTGTGCGGACAGGCGCCTTCAGTCCAGCCAACGGCCGTCCGTTCGGGTACGAGTTCGCTCTGCGCTATGAAGGTGATGTCCGAGCGATGCAAGAGGCGCTTCTGGACCGCGGCTACCTCGCGGGGCTCGACCTCTCTCGCTTCGGGGAACGCTACTCGGGGATGGTGCTTTTCGCCGTTACCGAGAAGCGCACGCGAGCGCAGATGGACGCGTTCGTGGAGGAGGTGGTGTCGCTGTGAGCCAGGGCACTAGACCCCCTCTGACGGGCCGGCTGATCTTCGAGAGCGGCACGCCCGAGTCACGCTGTGTCACGCCGCCCGAACCGGATGTGCCCGACGTAGACATGGATGCGGCTCTGGGCGGCATGCTCCGCCGCGAGGCGCCGGCGTTGCCGCACGTGACCGAAGTCGAGATCGCGCGCCACTACGAGCGTCTGGCGAGCGCGAACTTCGGAGTGGACACAGGGTTCTACCCGCTCGGGTCGTGCACCATGAAGTACAACCCCAAGATCGACGAGTGGGCCTGTCGGTTGGACGGCTTTGCTGATGCACACCCGTACCAGCCCGAAGTGACCGTTCAGGGACTCCTGCACCTGATGTATGACCTCCAGTCTGCTCTCGGCGAAGTGTCGGGTCTGCCTGCGGTCTCTCTCCAGCCCGCTGCCGGGGCGCATGGAGAGCTCACCGGGCTCATGGTGATCCGTGCCTATCATGTGGCCATGGGCGACGCGCGTAAGCGCGTGATCATCCCGGATTCCGCTCACGGCACGAACCCCGCGACGGTGGCGATGTGCGGCTACGAGGTCACGCAGGTGCCCAGCGACGCGCGGGGAGGGGTGGACCTGGACGGACTGAGAGCCGCGCTGGGACCAGATGTGGCCGCGATCATGCTCACCAACCCCAACACCTTGGGGCTTTTTGACGAGAACATCTGTGCGATCACCCAGCTTGTGCATGAGGCGGGGGCACTTGCGTATTGCGATGGTGCGAACCTCAACGCGATCATGGGACATGCGCGTCCGGGCGACCTCGGCTTCGACGTCATGCACATCAACCTGCACAAGACCTTTGCGACTCCCCATGGCGGCGGCGGTCCTGGAGCGGGACCTGTGTGCGTCGCGCCTGCGTTGGCGGAGTTCTTGCCTTCTCCTGTCGTGGTGCGCGATGGAGAGGGCGAGTATCACCTGCACACCCCAGAGAAGACGATCGGCCGCGTGCGGTCGTTCCTTGGGAACGTCGGTGTGCTTGTCCGGGCGTACAGCTACATCCGCGCGCTCGGCGGTGACGGGCTCAAGGACGTGTCCGAGCAGGCGGTGCTCTCGGCGAACTACCTCGCGCAGCGTCTGCGCGGCGAGTACGAGCTTCCCTACGACCGGCGCTGCATGCACGAGTTCGTGCTTTCGGCTGAGCGTCAGCGCAAGGAGCATGGCGTCCGCACCTTGGACATCGCCAAACGGCTGCTCGACTATGGGATCCACCCGCCCACGGTCTACTTCCCGCTCATCGTTCACGAAGCGATGATGATCGAGCCTACCGAGACCGAGAGCCTTGAGACACTCGACCGGTTCGCAGACGTGATGCTCGCGATCGCGGAAGAGGCGAAGAGCGATCCAGAGATGCTGCACGGCGCCCCATACTCGACTCCTGTGCGGCGTCTTGATGAGGCGCGCGCGGCGCGAGAGCCGGACCTTGCGTGGAAGCCGATGAGAGACGGAGCGCTCTGAGGCCCGTGCGTACCTGGCGTGTGATCATCCAAGACCGGGTCGATGGCGCTCTGAACATGGGCATCGACAAGGCCGTTCTGACATCGGTGGCCGACGGTGAGGCGCCTCCCACACTGCGCTTGTACCAGTGGAGAGTCCCCACGGTCTCTCTCGGCCGTTTCCAGCAGATCGCTGACGTGGACCGCGAGGCCTGTGAGAGGCGTGGATTCGATATCGTGCGGCGCCCGACGGGCGGCAGGGGGGTACTTCACGACGACGAGCTCACGTACTCGATCGTCGCCTCTCTGGCCGATGGGGTTCCGCGAGGGGTGTCGGCGAGTTACCGCTACCTGTGCGCTGCGCTCGCGGAAACGTACCGTGACCTCGGAGTACCCGCTGAGCTCACCGCGCGTCCGAGAGGGACACCGCATGCCGCCGCGTGCTACTTGCACGCGACGAACGCCGACCTGTCGCTTGGGGCGGCCAAGCTCTCAGGAAGCGCTCAGGTGTGGGATCGGGAGACGGTCTTGCAGCACGGCTCTTTCGTGCGGACACGTGACGTGACGGCAGAGGTGGATGTGTTCCACCTGGATTCAGACGCGGCCGGCGAACTCCGCCGTGTGACAGTGACGCTGGCCGATGCTCTGGGCAGCGCGCCGGCGATCGAGCGCATCGTCGAGGCGGTGGCGCGCGCGGTGAGCACCACTCTGGGAGTGGCGCTGGAGCCAGCTGCGCTGAGCCTGGCCGAGAAGCGCCGGGCCGACGTGTTTGCTGAAACGTTCAGCATCTCGAGATCCCTCGGACCCGCACGGTCGAGGTGAGGCGGAGGTCGAGGGGTGTCGGCGGTGTCTGCTACAATCAACCTCGAACGAGCATCAGTCCGCGGTGGTCGGGAGGAGACATGGACGAGGAGAACAAGCACTCGAGCGATGACGCCCTCCTCAACCTGGAGGAGAAGTCCGTCGAGGACCTCCGTTCGCTCCTGGACGAACTCTATGCCGAAGAGCAACGCGTGAGCTATCGGCGTCGCGTGCTGCACGGCAAGATCGACATCCTGCGCGCGGAACTCGTACGGCGTCTGAAAGAGCAGCATGACTCGGGAGGCGATGTCGTGTCTGGTCACGACATCGAGCGCTTGATCGAGATACTGGCGAGCGACCTGCGTGGTGTCTCTCGAGTGGATGTTACCATCGACACCGAGGATGATGACGAGCAAGAAGAAGGTCCGGCTACGTCATGAGGCACCCGCGAACGAGGAGGACGTGTGGCAACGCTCGCTGAGAAGATCCAGGCGTTTCTCGACGAAATGGCCATCGATGCGGTGGAGGAACGTGTCGTGGAGTACGTGATCCGGGAGGTCCGTAACGGTCGCAAGCTCACGGACGCGCTCAAAGACCCGTACGTGAAGAACCGTCTTAACGAGGAGAAGCTCGCGCACGTGCTCGAGAATCCGGAGGTCGTGACCGTACTCGAAGAGCAGATCGCGCAGTCCTTCAAGCGAAGGGACTTCGGGCTGTTGAGCTGAGTCCTTCTTCTGGAGAGGGACGGAGGTTGTCGGCAATGGACATGTGCCCTGAGTGTGGTGCGGCGGTCACCCCGGATGCTCGTGAGTGCCCCACCTGTGGTGCGCGCCTTCACGGAACCACCGCGTCATTCGAACCCCTCACTGTCGAAATGCCGACGGTCGACACGGAGTTCGAATCATCCGATGTCCCGATGCTCGTGGTGCGCAAGGGCGTCGAAGTGGGGGAGCGTTTCTATCTCGACCAGCCGGTCCTCACGATCGGCCGTGACCCAGAAAGCGATATCTTCTTGAACGATGTCACCGTGTCACGCGCGCATGCGATCCTTGACAGCTCTGCGGACGGAGTGACGATCGAGGACGTGGGGTCCCTCAATGGGACCTACGTGAACGGCATGCGGGTAGACAAGGCGTCTCTGCGCAGCGGGGATACTGTCCAGGTGGGTCGCTTCGAGATGGTCTTCCTCGAAGGAGGAGGCGTTCAACATGGCCGCGGAGCATGAGTCCATGACCATCGGCGAGGTGGTCGAGCAACTCAAGCCGGAGTACCCCGACCTCACGATCTCGAAGGTCCGTTTCCTGGAGGACGAGGGACTCGTCTCGCCCGAACGGACATCCGGTGGGTATCGCAAGTTCCACCCGCAGGACATCGCGCGTCTCGAGCTTGTGCTCAAGCTTCAGCGCGACCACTACATGCCCCTTGCCGTGATCCGCGAGAAGCTAAAGGAGCTTGACAAGGGGCGTGTGCCTGCCGATCTTGAACCCGTCGTATCGCGCGCCGAGGCGGTCCGTCTTCCTTTGGAGAATGCCGAGACCGTCCCGCTCTCCTCGGCTCCGGACACCTTGGGCTTGCCTGTCGCTTTCTTGCGCGAGCTGGCAGACTATGGGCTCGTCGCCTTCGTCGCAGGCGAGCATGGAGATGAGCTTCCAGCTCCCGATGTCGCAATCGCTCATGCATGCTGGGATCTTCGGAAGTTCGGTATCGAGCCTCGGCATCTGCGCATGTATGAGACGTTCGCCGAGCGAGAAGCCACCTTCTTCTCACAGGTGTTGATGCCGTCGTTTCTCCACAGGACACCAGAGACCCGCCAGAAGCTGCTTGAGGCGCTCAACGAGCTCACCGAGCTCACGAACGCCCTGAAGCGATCGATGCTGCACCGCGCCCTCACGCGTGCGTTCGATGACGTCATGTAAGGGACGTGAGCGACACGAGTACCGACAAGAGCACCGCGCTGACCGTCTCTCCGCAGGCGGCAGCGGTTGATTTCGCACATGCCAGCGAGCGCGTGGCGGCGCAGATCCTGGACTTCTATCGCATCCGCTGGGAGTACGAACCAACGACATTCCCCATAGAGTGGGACCGCCACGGCAACGTCATCGCCTCGTTCTCGCCGGACTTCTACTTGCCTGATCTCGATCTGTACATCGAGCTCACGACGATGAACCAGAAGCTGGTCACTAAGAAGAACCGCAAGGTCCGGCGCTTGAAGGAGCTCTACCCGGACGTGAACATCAAGATCTTGTATCAAAAGGACTTCCGGAAGCTGCTGTTCAAGTTCGGGATCCTCACCGAAGAGCAGCCGTACGAGGCGGGCGGAGGCTATATCGCGAGCACAGATGAGCGGACGCCGGGAGATGGGCAGTGACCGCCTACCAGTTACTGCACGACCCTCTGCTCGACTCTGTGCTTCTCGCATCCGATGAGATCGAGGACATCTGTCAAGACCTTGGCGGGCGCATAACGCGTGACTATACGGGTCATGATCTTGTGCTTGTGACGGTCTTGCGCGGCGGACTGGTGTTCTTGGCCGACCTGTGTCGGCGCATCGACCTTCCCGTGACGCTGGACTTCATGGCCATCTCGAGCTACTCGTCGGGTGCGGCGGTGCGCATAACCAAAGACCTCGACGACGCTATCACCCGACGAGACGTGCTGGTCGTCGAAGACATCGTCGACACCGGTCTTACCCTCAACTACCTGCTCGGCGTCTTGAAATCGCGCAACCCGGCGAGTCTCGGCGTCTGTGCGTTGCTCGACCGTGACGCACGGCGGCTCGCCGACATCCCCATCGCTTACAGGGGCTTGAAGATGCCCGACCGCTTTGTGGTCGGCTACGGACTCGATCTGGGAGGCCGCTACCGTAACCTGCCTTATATCGCGACCGTCCGCGACGAGGTCATGGGGTGACAGCGAGCCGAACTGGCGGCCGAGACCCAGAACCGCTAGGGTGGTCAAGTGCACGCGAGAATCGGGAGGAACGCTCGTGAATCTGGAATCGTACATCCGGGACATCCCTGACTTTCCGCAGAAGGGCGTGATCTTCAAGGACATCACCCCGTTGCTGGGAAGTCCCGAGGGCTTCAGGACTGCTATCGACATGATCGCCGAGGAGTTCGAGGACGCGGGGATCACGAAGGTTCTCGGTGCCGAGGCGCGCGGCTTCATCATCGGCGGAGCTCTGGCCTACAAGCTCGGCGCAGGATTCGTTCCTGCACGCAAGCCAGGCAAACTGCCTGCCGAGACGACCAGCGCCTCATATGAGCTCGAGTACGGTACCGATTCTCTGGAGATCCATTCTGACGCGATCGGGCCGGATGACATCGTGCTGATCGTCGATGACGTCCTCGCCACAGGCGGAACCGCCTCGGCGAAGAACTCACTCGTCGAACGCACGGGTGCGCGCACTGCGGGCTATGCGTTCTTGATCGAGCTCGACTTCCTCGGTGGTAGGCACAAGCTCGGCGACGCGAGGGTCGTCTCCCTCATGCACGTGCTCTGAGAAAGGCGTGCGCGACAGCGAGAACAACGCGTACGGTGTCGACGACCTGCGCGCATGCGGATGATCGGCACTTGTTGTTTGTGGTAGAATCTTCTCGACCGAACGGCGGCGTTCGCGTCGCCTCACCGTCGCAGCTTCGTCGCAGCAGGAGGTGAACCGTGCGGCCACACGTCACCACACCAGGTCGAGACCCCCATGTTCTTGCTCGACGTCTTCTTGTGCTCGCGGTGTGTCTCGCCATGAGCGTCTCATCTCTTCCTGCCCTTGCGGCTCCGACGACACCTGCTATCGAGAAGAAGAAGTCCGAGGCGGCCGCTGCTCAAGCCGATCTCGATCGTATGGGCGACGACCTCGAAGTGCAGGTCGAGGAGTACAACGCCATTTGTGAAGCGCTTGAGAAGACCCGCGGCCAGATCTCTACCGCTCGCCAGGACCTTGCGGTCGCGAATCGCGAGCTCGACGAGTCACACGCCCAACTTGCGAAAAGAGCGACGGCCATCTACAAAGACGGCGGCACGAGTGTGCTCGGAGTCCTTCTCGGCACGTCGTCATTCGAGGACTTCGTCTCGCGGATGGACCTCATGATGCGGGTCAACCGCCAGGATGCGCAGATGGTGGCCAGGACCAAAGAGGCGAAGGCGCGCGTCGAGTCGATCGAGAAGTCCCTGGAGGCGCGCGAAGCCGAGCAGGTGGCTCTGCGTACCGAGGCCGAGCGACGTGCCGAGGGGATCAAGGCCCAGATCGCCAAGCAGGAGAAGTACGTCTCGGCACTCAACTCGGAAGTGAAGCGTCTCATGGCCGAGGAGGCCGAGCGCCAGCGTAAGCTCGAGGCCGAGCGTGCGGCGAAGGCCGCAAGGCTGGCGGCGGCGAGGTCGGGGAGTGGTGGCCGCGCAGCAACGTCGGCTGGCGACTTGCCCGCGGGACACCCGGAGGTCGTGAAGATAGCTCTTGAGTACCTGGGTGTGCCGTACGTGTGGGGCGGGTCAAGCCCTTCGGGGTTCGACTGTTCCGGACTGTGCAAGTATGTCTATGGGCGCATCGGCATCGATCTGCCGCGTACGAGCAGGTCGCAGTACACAGCCGGAGCGCACATCGCCCCTGACCGCCTCGATCTTCTCAGGCCGGGGGACCTGGTCTTCTTCGGAACCGGCGGAGACCCCTCGCGGGTCCATCATGTGGGCATCTACGTGGGTGACGGAGACTTCATACACGCACCCTCGCAAGGCGACGTCGTGAAGGTCTCGTCACTTACCGAGCGCATCGCGAGTCGTGGCGATTACGTGGGAGCCTCGCGCTTCTAGGCGGCCTGTGCGCTCGCGCGGCGCTCGTGGTGGACGCCGTAACGGCCGGACAGCCCTGTCAGGCGCGGTACGTGTGCTATCATTCTTCGAATCGTGGCAGGTCAGACACCGTATCCGTCGCCTGGAGGTGAGCGCGTGTCGCGCACTCTGATGTCCGGTAACGAGGCCGTCGCGCGCGGAGCGTGGGAAGCAGGCGTGGCCGTCGGTGTCGGCTACCCGGGGACACCGTCCACGGAAGTCCTGGAGAACCTGGCCACGTATCCATCGGTCCACTGCGAATGGGCGCCTAACGAGAAGGTAGCGGCCGAGGTGGCCGCGGGCGTGAGCTTGGGCGGCAAGCGCGTTCTTGTGACCATGAAGCACGTGGGCCTGAACGTGGCTGCCGATCCCGTGTTCACGTTGGCCTACACCGGCGTCGGCGGGGGATATGTTCTGTACGTGGCCGATGACCCCGGAATGCACTCCTCGCAGAACGAGCAGGACTCGCGCAACTATGCGGCGTTCGCGAAGGTGCCGATGCTCGAGCCGTCGGACAGCGTGGAGGCCCTCGAGTTCACCCGCGCCGCATTCGAGCTCTCCGAGCGCTTCGACACACCGGTCCTGGTGCGCTCGACCACCCGTGTGTCTCACTCGAAAGCGCCCGTGGAGCCCGGAGAGCGCGATGAGGTCGCGAAGGCGGCCTCTTTCGTGCCGGATGTCGACAAGTGGGTGATGATGCCTGCAATGGCGCAAAGACGCCGTAGAGTGCTGGCACGCCGGAGCGAGCAGCTGGCGGCCTTCGCCGAGTCGACAGCGCTCAACCGCATCGAATGGCGTGACTCCTCGTATGGGATCATCACCGCCGGCATCGCATACGACTACGTGCGAGAGGCTCTTCCCGAGGCGTCGGTGCTCAAGTTGGGGATGGTGAACCCCCTCTCGCGTGACATGCTCCGCGAGTTCGCTGCTGGTGTCGAGCACCTTGCTGTGGTCGAAGAACTCGACCCGTACATCGCCACTCACGTAAGAGCGCTAGGGATCCCTGTCATCGAGACCGGCGTTCCCGAGATGGGCGAGCTCACACCCGGTCTCGTGGCCGCTGCCTTCGGAGCGCCCGCGCCCGAGGTGCGTGAGCCTTTCGGTGACCTTCCGCCGAGGCCGCCGCTCCTGTGCCCCGGCTGTCCGCATCGCGGCGTCTTCTGGGCGCTCGGCAAGCTCAAGGCGACAGTCACCGGCGACATCGGCTGCTATACGCTAGGCGCTCTTCCGCCTCTCTCTGCGATGCACGCGTGTGTGGATATGGGCGCGAGCATCGGCATGGCGTACGGTATGGAACTGGCGGGGAGCTCAGATGGTCCTGTAGTCGCCGTGATCGGCGATTCCACGTTCGCTCACTCGGGCATCACGGGTCTCCTCAACATGGTGTACAACGGCTCCGCCGGCACTGTGGTGATCCTCGATAACCGGACGACGGCGATGACCGGTCATCAGGGGAATCCCGTCTCGGGGATACGGCTGGATGGCACACCAGCCCCGGCCCTTGACCTGGAGGCGCTCGCTAGCGCCCTCGGTGCCGCGTCGGTGGTCACCGTCGATGCCTTCGATCTCACGGGCATGCAGGCGGCTCTGAAGCGCGCGATCGCCGAGGCAGGCGTGAGCGTCGTCATCGCCAAGGCGCCGTGCGCGCTGGTCTCGGCGATGGCCGAGCCGCCCTATGCGGTGGATGAGGAGCGATGTACCGCATGTGGCGCGTGCGTACGTATCGGCTGTCCTGCGATCATGAAGACTCCAAGCGGGCGCCCCACGATCGATGCGGCCACCTGTGTGGGTTGCGGGCTGTGCGTTCAGCTCTGCCGCGTCGCCGCGATCGTTCCTGGCGGCCCAGCGTGTGACGTGGAGGGGGGTGCATGATGACCGCGGTCACCACGGTCGTTCTTGCCGGTGTGGGAGGGCAGGGCACGATCTTAGCGGGTGATGTGCTTGCGAAGGTCGCGATGGCCGAGGGATATGACGTGAGGCTCTCGGAGGTCCATGGTATGGCCCAACGCGGGGGGTCAGTGGACACCGTGGTGCGCTTTGGTGAAAAGGTGTATTCCGCGATGGTGGACGAGGGTGGAGCAGACCACCTGATCGCCTTCGAGGTCATCGAAGCAGCACGCAAGGTGCCCCTCCTCAACCCTGAAGGCAGGCTTGTCGTGAATGAACGCGTCATACCGCCTTTACCGGTGCTTACCGGTGCGCTACCCGCTCCGACGGGGCTTGTGGCCGCACTGGCGTATGAGGGCGCCGTCTTCCTGGACGCGGAGGGTCTGGCGTGCCAGGCGGGGTCACCGCGCTCGGCGAACATCGTCCTTTTGGGAGCCGCTTCGTATGGCCTGCCGTTCGATGTGGCCACCTGGCGACAGGTGATCGCATCCCGTGTGCCGCCGAAGACGGTCGAGGGGAACCTCCAGGCGTTCGAGCTCGGACGCGCGGCGTGTCAGGAAGGAGTGTGCGAGACATGAGTGATCGTGCAGTCAAACAGCTCTCGGTGTTCATCGAGAACAAATCGGGTCGCGTGAGCGAGGTCACGAGCGTTCTTGGGGACGCCGGTGTGAACATCCGCGGCTTTTCGGTCTCAGACACCGCCGACTACGGGATCCTGCGCCTTGTGGTCGACGACCCCGAGGCGGCTGAGGAGGCTCTCAGGTCCTCGGGATTCACGGTCCGCGAAGACGACGTCATCTGCATCGACCTTCCCGATGTCCCTGGAGGTCTCGCCGGAGTGCTGAAGCTCGTCGCCTCGGCGGGAGTGAACATCGAGTACGTCTACTCCTTGGTTTCGACGTACGTGGTCATCAACGTTGCGGATGTGGACCGCGCACTCCATCTTCTCTCGGACAAGCCCGTCAGGCTGGTGTCGCAGGAGGAACTGGCCGCAAGCGCTGGATAGAGCCGCGTGGTGCCCGAGTGAGCGCACCGAAGCAACGGAGGCGTGACGATGCCCATCTGGGACCCCGAGCACGAGACAATGGACCGCGAGAAGTTGGCGAACCTCCAGCTGGACAGGCTCCGATACACAGTCGCATGGGCCTACGGGCGCGTACCGTACTACCGCGAGCAGATGGACCGGCGGGGTGTGACCCCTTCCGACATCCGCTCACTGGATGACGTACGGCTCCTCCCGATGACAGACAAGAGCGCGTTGCGAGACACGTATCCTTTCGGGATGTTCGCGGTGCCGGTGGAAGAGGTCGTGCGCGTACACTCGTCGTCGGGGACGACCGGCAAGCCGATCGTTGTCGGCTACACGCGACGCGACCTGGACACCTGGACGGAGCTCACCGCGCGTGTGGCCTCCGAGGCGGGGGTCGCCAAGGCCGATCGCGTGCAAGTCGGCTTCCTGTACGGCATGTTCACGGGCGGTTGGGGCATGCACTATGGCATCGAGCGCATCGGTGCGACGGTGTTCCCCGCGGGCAGCGGCAACACCGAGCGGCACCTCATGATGATGCAGGACTTCGGCACGACCGCCTTGGTGTGCACACCCAGTTACGCCCTCTACCTGGCCGAAGTCGCCGAGAAGAACGGAGTGGACATCCCGTCCCTTCCGCTTCGCGTGGGTCTTTTCGGCGGCGAGCCCTCGAGTGACAGGATGCGCGACGAGATCGAGCGGCGCCTGGGAATAATTGCCACCGACAACTACGGGCTTTCGGAGGTCATGGGTCCGGGAGTGGCAGGCGAGTGTGAGTGCCGTCGCGGTCTGCATATGGCCGAGGACCACTTCCTGTTCGAGGTCTTGGACCCCTCGACGGGGGAGCCTGTCGAGGAGGGGGAAGAGGGGGAGCTCGTCATCACGACCCTCACGAAGGAGGCTCTTCCCGTTCTGCGATACCGCACGCACGATCTTACCGCGATCGACACGGCGCCTTGCGAATGCGGCCGGACTCTAGCGCGCATGCGCAGGGTGCGTACGCGCACTGACGACATGCTCATCATCAGGGGCGTCAACGTCTTCCCATCTCAGATAGAAGACGCCCTCTTCCAAGTCGAAGGTATCGAGCCCCACTATCTCATCGTGGTGGACCGCACGGGAGCGATGGACGATCTCGAGGTGCGGATCGAAGTGGCCGAGGAGATATTCTCCGACGTGATGGCCGACATGGTGGCCTTCACGCGGCGTGTGGCGGAGAAGATACATTCGGTGGTCGGGCTGCGCGCGAGAGTGACGCTGGTGGAGCCTGGTAGTATAGAACGCACAGCGGGCAAGACCCGCTACGTGATCGACAAACGGCGCGAGAACTGAACGCGGAGGAAGTGTGTCAATCCAGACAAACACGTCTGTGATCATCTGGGCGGCCCTAGGGGTGGTCGTGCTCATCGGCCTCGCTGTTCTCGGGCTGTACCTGTGGCGGCGCGCCGTGAGGCGGTACCTGCTCGGACTGATCGGCCGTCGTGAAGGAATACGTGCGGGATTGCGGTCGCTTGAGAACATCATCCGGCAGCTATCGGCGCTGAGTGATGGCGAGCTGGTGGCACTCGCTCTCGACCCAGACACAGAAGAGCGGCGAGAGCTTGCCGAGGTCGCTTCACAGATGCATATCGCAGCGGAGGACCTGGCGACGATGGCGCTCCCCAAACGGTTGGTCACTGCGGCGGATGCCCTGTCGGATGCAGCGGAGCTGTTGTGGGAACAAGCCCAGGCGGTCGCGACGGGAGAAGGGGTGGAGGTGCTCGACGCGATAGCAGCTATCGATCTTGTCGCAGTACGGGGGTTCCTGTCGCTCGCTGATGGGGAGATAGTGGGCCTCATGGAGCAGTACCATGTGGAGGAGCCTGCGGTATACGGCGGTGGGTTGTACATCTAGCGTGGGGGGGTCGCGTATGAACGGATCGCCATCCGAGAAGTCGTTCGATCTCGACCTGAGGGAGCTGCTCACGAAGGTCCTTCCATGGGTCCTGCTCGTCGTAGTGACCTGGATGGCGCTCGACGCGTATGCCGACTACCGCCACGCCGTGCGAGAGACGCGGGCTTCCGCGAGCGCGGAAACGACGGCCGCGCAAGACGCCACCGGCGCCGCTGATGTGAAGGGGGAGGGGACGACCGAAAGCGTCACAGGGGAAGGTCCCCAGGTAGTGGTCCTTGTCGACGGGCTGAACATGCGCTTGAAGCCTCAAACGAGTGCGACGGTGGTCAAGAAACTCGACAAAGGTGTGAGGCTGTTCCTGATCGAGAAGACCGATGGCTGGTACCACGTGCGAGACGCGCAAGGATATGAGGGATACATCGCCGCAGGTGGTCAGTACACGAAGCTCGAAGAGTAGTGCGAGGAGGGTGTCGATGGCGCGTGTGATCGGGAATGCGGACGACTTCTACCGGCTCCGGATCGTCCGCGTGGACGCGGGAGACTCCCCGGACTTCGAGTGGCGCGACGACATCCTGTGGCGCCAGCCGACGATCGAGCTGCCCGCAGAGGAAGACGTCTTCCGGGTCGAAGCCGTCGAGCTCGACGACGAGGACGCCGTTCACGTCATCGCGGAGCTTGGCACCGCCGATGAAGCGCGGGAATGGCTCGCCGCGGTCCAAGCAGACCTGAGTGAGATGACCAAGAGCGAGTTCGAGGAGACCTACTTCGTAGACGTCCTCGGCGACGGGATCGCTGACGACGATTTCGAGGGCTTGGGATTCTAGGCCTCGGGGGCCGGTTCACGGCATCCAAGCATCTGCCATGACCAGGGGAACGCGGCTATTGAGGCCCCTGTAGTCAACTTGACATAAGATATATTATCAGGCGTAGAACGATGCCGAAGCGGGTGCGAGGGGAGTCGTCGGTGGTGGCCTTCAATCGACGCAGTGAGATCGGATGCACATCCACGTGCACACCTGTACGGACGAGGAAGCGGTCCCGGACCGCGTGTACACAGCCCGGGACCGTCGCTATGAGCGCGCGCGGCGGTTCGTCCGCGCGGAAGCTCCTGCTGATGTGCGACCTCAGGGTTCCTCGGCGGCTGCCTCGGCCTGGAGGTCTGCCGAAAAGTCCGGCGAGTCAAGCGCGAGGCCCTCTGACTCATACGGCAGCACAAGGTTGAGGATGATTCCGATGAGCGTGGCAAGCGCCATACCGGGGATCGTGTACTCACCGATGGGGATCGTGAAGCCTCCCGTCTCCATGCCGATGCCGATGACCAGGACGACGCTGGACAGCGTGAGGTTGCGTGTGTGGCTGTAGTCGATGCCGCTCTCCACAAGGAGCCTCAGTCCGCTTGAAGCGATGAGGCCGAAGAGTAGTAGCGAAATGCCTCCCATGACGGCGGTCGGGATCGAGTTGATGAGCGCGGAGATCTTGGGCACGAACCCGCCGATGATGAACGCGAAGGCTCCCGCGAACCAGAACAGCTGAGTGGAGAACACCTTGGTCACAGCCATGACGCCGATGTTCTCGGCGTATGTGGTCGAAGGAGTACCGCCCACCGCGGCTGAAAGCGCCGTCGCGAGCCCGTCACCGAAAAGCGACTCAGGCAGGTTCGGTGTGAAGTCCTTGCCGGTGATCTCGTTGATGACGAGCAGGTGCCCCACATGTTCTACGACCACCACGAGGGCGACTGGCGCAATGATCAGTACAGCTGAGATGTCGAACTTGGGATACGTGAAGTAGTTCCACGGCACGTCGAACCACCTGGCAGCGGCGACGCCTTCGAAGCTCACCATGCCCGCAAGCGCGGCCACCACGTAGCCTACGATGATGGCGAGCAAGATCGGAATCGTCTTGGCGAAGCCCTTGAGATACGACGAAAACACTACCGCCGCTAGAAGTGTGATCCCAGCGACCGCGAGACCCTTCAGATCGATCCCATTGGCAGGGTCGGCGAACGGGAACATGGCCATCTTGACCGCTGTTGCCGACAGCCCGAGTCCGATCACGATGACGACTGCACCCACAAGCGCGGGCGGGAGAAGTTTGTTCAGCCAATCGGTTCCGAAGACCTTCACGATCGCCGCAACGATCATGTAGACCACGCCAGCGGCGACAAGCCCCCCAAGCGCGTACGGGATCTTCTCGGGAAAACGGGCGACACCGTTGACGGCTCCACCCCCCACGGCGATCACCGGTGCGATGAAGGCGAAGCTGGACCCGAGGTAGCTGGGGATCTTGTTGCGCACACAGATGAGATAGATGATCGTGCCCAGCCCGGAGGTCATGAGGCCGATACCGGGATTCAAGCCCGTGAGGTATGGCACAAGGACCGTGGCCCCGAACATGGCCATGAGATGCTGGATCGAGAGCGGTACCGCCTGCAAGAGCGGCAGCCGCTCATCGGTTTGGATGATACGTCGAGATCCCGGCATGCGTTCCACCTAACCGATCGCCTTCTGGATCGCGGGCAAGGCGAAGGTGACGGCGAAAGCGAGGGACACGACCCACAGCAGCGGGTGTACGTCCTTGGCCTTTCCGTGGAAGACCTTCAGGAGCACGTAGCTGATGAAGCCTAGGCCGATCCCGTAACTGATGTTGTATGTGAGCGGGATGCCCACGATCGTGAGAAACGCCGGGAAGGCCTCTTCCAGGTCGGTCCAGGGGATGTCGCGTACGCCACGCATCATCAAGAACCCTACGACGATGAGTGCGCCTGCGGTGATCGGGTACATGTAGTAGGCACCCTCAGGAACGGTGAAGCCCGCACCGATCAGCTGCTTGAAGTGCTCGGCGTTGGTGACATCATAGCCGCCGCCGATCATGGCGATCACGGGTGCGAAGAACGCCGAGGCAGCGAAGAGCAGGCCGGTCACGATGCTGGTGAGCCCGGTGCGCCCGCCTTCCGCGACGCCCGCTGCGGATTCCACATAGGTCGTGATCGAGCTCGCCCCGAAAAGACCGCCGACACTGGCTGCGATGGAGTCGATGGCCAGGATGTTGCGGATGCCCGGGACCTTGCCGTTCTCGTCCACGAAGCCAGCCTGCTCGCCCACCGAGATGACGGTCCCCATCGTGTCGAAGAAGTCCGTGAGCATGATCGCGAAGACCATGAGGAGCAGGGCGGGCGTGAACACCTTGGTGAGTGCGATGCCTCCGTCGACCTGCTGGAACGGGGCGAAGAAAGTGCTGAAATCGAGCGCTCCGACGATCCCGTCCTTCGGGAGGCTCGTCACGCCCAGGAGCAACGCTGCCACGGTAGCGACCAGGATCCCCCACAAGATGTCGCCCTTCACCTTGAGCGACATGAAGATGAGGATCGCGACAAGGCCGATGAGAGTGACCCACACGTACTTCTGCGTGAAATCGCCGAGGCTTATCAAGGTAGCCGAGTTCGGCTGGATGACGCCGCCCTCATTGAGTCCGATCGTCGTGATGAACAGCCCAATCCCGACCCCGATGGCGCGTTTGAGATCGATCGGGATCGCGTTCATCACGGCCTCGCGGAGCCCAGTGAGCACGAGGAGGAGGATCACGAGGCCCTCGACGAAGATCACCGCCATGCCGACCTGCCAGGGGACATTCGCTTGCTGGAATCCGATGACCGAGAAGGTCACGACCGCGTTGAGGCCCATCCCGGACGCGAGAGCGAACGGGCGGTTCGCGAAGACGCCCATGCACACGCACATCAGCGCGGCGCCAAGAGCGGTGGCGGTGGCTGCGCCGGCGAACGGCACACCTGCCGCCGACAGGATGCCCGGGTTCACGAAGATGATGTACGCCATCGTCATGAAGGTGGCGACACCCGCGATCACCTCGGTCCGAAGATCGGTCCCGCGCTCTTTGAACTTGAAGAAGTCCTCCATCGCACCAGTCCTTCCGTAGACGTCCTGATCGTATGCGTGGTGTGCCGGCGGCTTTGCATCCGCCGTGGGACGGCCTATCCGAAGCCTCTCCTCTCGGCCACACCTCCCTTCGCCAGGGGACAAGTTATGTAAAGTTGCCAGAAGTGTGCGTTCGGGATGGTCACGCGTGGCTCTCTGGAATCCATACCGGCCCAAGGTATCGCGCGGGTGATCGGAAGCGCTCTCGGCACGCTTGGAGGATCTGGTGGGCTATGGGCGGGCGGAAGTCCAGCGTGACCAGGGACTGTGGGTCGACGAGCTCGACCGCGTCGATGGTGGCGTCGCCGGGCTCAGCAAGAAGCTCGCCTCCGAGGACACTGCACAGGAAGGTGAGGTTGATCACGTGCCGTGACCCGCCAGGGTCGATGGTGTCGTTGATGAAAAGCGGGCGGTCCGGCTCGACCAAGAGCCCCGTCTCCTCGGCGACTTCGCGTCGTAACGCGTCAGCGATGGTCTCGAACAGCTGAACGCCGCCGCCTGGAAGCAGATAGTACGCATCGGCTCCTTTGCGCTGCCGTACGACGACGATCTTATCGTCGACGACGATCAGAGCAGCCACACGCACTCGCGGTAGCCTAGACGCCGGTGCTTCCAAAGCCGCCCTCCCCTCGCGCCGTGGCATCGAGTCCCGTGACTTCGTCGAGTTCCACGGAAACGAACCGCTGGATGATGAGCTGGGCGATCCTCTCGCCCCGCGAGATATGAAGCGGCTCTCGGGGGTCCAGGTTGATGGCGACGACTTTGATCTCGCCGCGGTAGTGGCTGTCGATGAGCCCGGGCGAGTTGACCATCCCGAGGCCCCGCTGGAGTGCGAGGCCGCTTCTGGGCTGCACGAAGCCCGCATGCCCTTCCGGGATGGCGACGGCGATACCTGTGGGCACAAGAGCGCGCTCGAAAGGCTGAAGCACAACGTCGATCGCTGAGTACAGGTCGAGCCCTGCGTCACCTGGATGCGCATAGGCCGGCAAGGGCAGTCCTGCGTCGAGACGCCGGACCTTCATACGTGTGACGTCGCCCATAGCTCCATCCGCTGTTGTGCTACCACCGGGATACACCGTGAAGCTTGCCAGAAGGGGGCGCCTCTCACCCGAGCTTCTTCAGTTCCGAGGTGAACTCATCGAGGTCTTGGAACTGCTTGTACACCGATGCGAACCTGATGTACGCCACCTTGTCCAGATCGAGCAGGCGCTTGAGCACCATGTCGCCGAGGTCTCGCGCGGGCACCTCATACGAGAACGAGTTGTGCAGCTCCGTCTCGATGTCGTCTATCAATGCCTCGAGTTGTGCTGTGCTCACGTTGCGCTTGGCCGTGGCCACCACTAGTCCCCGCAGCAGCTTACCGCGGTCGAAGGGTTCACGGCTGGAGTCGCGTTTCACCACCATGAGCGGCACCTCTTCGCGGCGCTCGTAGGTGGTGAAACGTTCCTCACACTTCAGACACTCGCGACGACGCCGAATCGCGTCCCCTGACTCGGAGACCCGAGAATCCACTACTTTCGTCTCGGCGAATCCGCAGTACGGACAGCGCATGAAGCACCCCCACATCTAGGCTTCGTAACAGCCTAGCACGCAACATATTGGGGTGCAACGGATGAGTGTGATGTTGCCCTAGCGGCTCGCCATCGTACTCGCCTCAGCCGGGTCGGCAGGCAGCTCGAGTGCTTGCCCTGCGATGATGGCGCTTGTGTCGAGGCCATTCATCTGTTTGATGAGGTCGACGGTGCCTGCAGTGGAAAGACCTTGGACGGGGTGCGAACGGGCCAATCCCCAGAGTGTGTCGGCGGGCTCGACAAGGACGGTCACGGTGTCGGCGACGACGGGTACGCTGCGCTGCGAGACCTGCACTGCCCCCACGATCAGCAGCGCAACCACGACGAGGGCGACCGAAACCATCTCGACAGTGCTAAGGCCACTGGCGCCGCGGTTGTGCAGCGCACCTGCGTTCCTGCCCTCTGGTAGCCGATACATGGTCCTCACCTGCGCCTCCCTCACTCGAGTGTCATGTGCTGAGCATACCGGGCGGGTCTGACATCCTGGCCAGACGAACATGTGTTCGGCTTCACTATAGGCGAACACATGTTCGTGCGCAAGCCCAGAATCGAACGCGTGTTTGCACTTTTGACGTGTCTCGCGTACACTTCACGCAGATCAGGCGTTGTGCCGGCAGTCCAGTGTCAGGGGGACGCATGGAGTATCATCCAGAGCTCACACGGCGTCAGCGCCAGATACTCGATTTCATCCGGTCCGAGATCCACCGGCGCGGCTTCCCTCCCTCGGTGAGGGAGATAGGTGAAGCGGTGGGCCTGTCCTCCTCTTCCACCGTGCACTCGCATCTTGCCGCCCTGGAATCAAAAGGGCTCATCCGCCGCGATCCGAGCAAGCCGCGCGCGCTCGAGGTGCTCGACTATCGCGATACCGAGCGTGCGGTCGACTACGGCGCTGTCCAGGCAGTCCCCGTCGTGGGCTCCGTGGCGGCTGGCGCCCCGATCCTCGCTGCCGAGAACATCGAGCAGACCCTCCCCTTGCCGGCCGAGTTCGCCGGTGACGCGACGTTCATCCTGCGCGTGCGGGGCGAGAGCATGATAGACGCCGGCATCCTTGACGGCGACTTCGTGGTGGTGCGTCAGCAGCCCACCGCTGATGATGGTGACATCGTCGTGGCCATGATCGACGACGAGGCGACCGTGAAGCGCTTCTTCCGGGAGTCCGGCAGGATCCGGCTCCAACCAGAGAATCCGAGTATGGATCCCATCTACGCCCGCGACGTCACTGTTCTCGGCAAGGTGATCGCGCTCTTCCGGCGCGTGTAGGTCATTTCTCCGGAAGGTCCGCATCCCCGGGCGTGTTCTCGCGTGGCTGATCGACTCTGAACGGCGCAAGCCGTCCAACGTCGCTCTCAGCGACGCGCACGGTAAGCCGCGTGCCGCTTGTTTCGTGCGTCTCAGAGATGATATGCCCTCGCTCGTGGAGGAGTTGCACGACCTCCCCGCGCGTATACGGGATGAGCACATCTATGGTGGTCTCGGTCCGTGATGCCTCGTTGGCGATGCGCTCGAGCAGCTCGTCCAACCCGGCTCTGTCCTTGGCCGAGACGAACACCGCGTTCGGCGCGCTTGCGCGCAGTCTCATGAGTTCGTCTTGCGAGACAAGGTCGCACTTGTTGTACACGAGCACTTGAGGTCTTCCGGAGGCGTCGATCTCATGCAGCACCTCGTTGACCGCGGCGATCTGCGTGCGTGCATGGGGCGAGGAAGCGTCGACGACGTGGAGCTGGAGGTCGGCCTCACGGACCTCCTCGAGCGTTGACTTGAATGCTTCCACCAATCCGTGTGGCAGCTTGTTTATGAAGCCGACAGTGTCGGTGAGCGTGATCTGGCGGCCCTCGGGGAGCTCGAGTCTGCGTGTGGTCGCGTCGAGTGTGGCGAAGAGCTTGTCGGCGACCAGCACACCTGCGTCCGTCAAAGCGTTGAGAAGCGTCGACTTCCCTGCGTTGGTGTACCCCACGAGCGCCACACGGTAGACCCCCGACGCGGCCCGTGCGTGTCGTTGCGTCCGCCGGTACCGGGAGACGGTCTCGAGTTCCCGGCGGAGTTCCGCGATGCGGCGGCGCGCCATCCTGCGGTCGGTTTCGAGTTGGGACTCGCCTGCGCCGAAACGCGCTCCCCTGCCGCCGCCGAGGCGTTCACGTTCGAGGTGACCCCACATCCCGCGTAGGCGTGGCAGTATGTACTCCTGCCGGGCGAGCTCGACTTGCAGCCGCCCCTCTCGGCTGATCGCATGGAGGGCGAATATCTCCAGGATCAGGGCGGTGCGGTCGATGACGCGGACTCTGGGCAGCAGCGTCTCGAGGGCGGCTTGCTGGCTGGGCGTGAGCTCCTCATCGAAGATCACGAGGTTGGCGTCATGCTCGCCGGCGAGCCGAGCTACCTCCTCGACCTTCCCCTTGCCGATGAAAGTACGGGCATCGGGGTGGTCGAGGCGCTGGGTGACCGTGGCGACCACGAGAGGTCCAGCGGTCTGGGTGAGACGTGCGAGTTCCTCCAGATCGTCTGCGATCGACATGCCATCAGAACGCGCGCGATCCACTCCTACGAGCACCGCGCGGTCCTGCGTGTCGGTGACGACTTGGTAGTATGCGTTGTCGTTCTCGGTCATAGGGGCGGTCTGAGCCGCGCTCCTTACAAGGCGTTCTTGATACGCTCGATGGCCGCTTCGAGCCGATCATCGGGCGTGGTGAGGCTGATTCGGATATACCCTTCGCCATAGGGTCCGTACGCGGTGCCCGCGGCGACGATGACGTTCGCCTCGTCGAGGAGCTTGGCGGCGTAGTCTGCCGATGAGTATCCCGACGGCACCTTCGCCCACACGTAGATCGTGGCCTTGGGTGTCTCGGCCTCAAGGCCGATCGAACCCAAAGCGCTCATCACAAGGTCGCGGCGTCGTTGGTACAGCCGGTTGAGCTCCACGATCGAATCCTGGGGGCCGAGAAGGGCCTCGATCGCCGCGTCTTGTATCGCGGTGAACACACCGGAGTCGATGTTGCTCTTGACGGTGGCCAGGGTCTTGATGGCCTGGGCGTTGCCCACGGCGAATGCGACACGCCAGCCTGTCATGTTGTAGGCCTTCGAAAGGCTGAAGAGCTCGATGGCCACGTCCTTGGCGCCTGGGCGCTCGAGGATGCTCGGTGCGCGGTATCCGTCGAAGCCGATCTCCGAGTACGCGTTGTCGTGGACGAGAAGCAGGTCGTGCTCACGCGCGAAGGCGATGGCGCGGTCGAAGTAATCGACGTCGGCCACTGCGCTCGTGGGGTTGTTGGGGTAACTCAGGAACATCATCTTCGCTCGTGCGAGAACGTCGTCCGGAGTGCTCTCGAAGTCCGCGAGAAAGCCGTTGTCGGCGGTCATCGGCATCCAATGCGTCTTACCTCCCACGAGGACGCCGCCGGCGTGGTAGACAGGATATCCGCACCCCGGGACCAAGGTGACGTCGCCGGGGTCGACGAAGGCCGGGAAGAGATGGGCGATCCCCTCCTTGCTGCCGATGAGCGCGAGTGTCTCCGTGTCAGGGTCGACATCGACGCCGAAGCGTCTCTTCATCCACGTGGCCGCCGCCTGGCGGTAGGCCTTCGAACCGGCGTACGCGGGGTACTGGTGGTTCTTCGGGTTGCGGATCGCCGCAGCCATTGCGTCGACGATGTGGCCTGGCGTGGGCGTGTCGGGATCTCCTATGCCGAGCGAGATCACGTCGATGCCTTGAGCCTGCTTCGCCTCCTTCTTGCGGTCGATCTCGGCGAACAGATACGGCGGCAAGTCGGCCATGCGGCTCGCGATCCTCACGGTGGAACATCCCCTTACGGTCTTCGGGTGACAGTCTGGCCGGTACCGCATGGGCCCGGTCGTTCGGAACATGGTAACAGAACCCCGCGCGAGGCGTGGGGACGTACTCAGCGCTCGTCGTCTTCTTCGAGGGTGATCGCGCCGCGGAACACCTCTGCGGCGCTGCCCGTCATGTAAACATGCTCGTCTGGGTCCCACTCGATGAAGAGCTCGCCGCCAGGGAGCTCGATCGTGGCGGTGCGTCCGGTCCTGCACGAGAGCGCGGCTGCGACCAGGGTGGCGCACGCGCCTGTGCCGCACGCGAGCGTCTCGCCGCATCCCCTCTCCCACACCCGTAGGCGGATGCGTTCCTGGTCCACCAGCTCGGCGAACTCCACGTTGGTACGATGGGGGAACGCGGGATGGGTCTCGATGAGCGGCCCTATCGTATCCACTGGCGCTTCGTCGATGTCGTCGACCCAGATCACCGCGTGCGGGTTGCCCATGCTCACGGCGGTGATCTTCACCGTGCCAGCGGGCGTCTCAAGCGGGTACTCGCATGCCAAGTCGTCGTCGATAAGGACAGGGATCTTGCGTGTCTCCAGGACGGGTTTGCCCATGTCGACCGTGGCGGTAGCCATCGTCCCGTCTGGCTCCCGCGTCACACGTACGGGACGAATCCCTCCGAGTGTCTCGATCATGAGGCTGCTCGTCTCGGCGCTCACCAGGCCGTGGTCGACGAGGTACTTTGCGAAGCAACGAGCGCCGTTGCCGCACATCTCGGCGACTGAGCCGTCAGCGTTGACGTAGTGCATGGCGTAGTCCGCCTCGGCACTCATCGCGGGGCGCACGAGGATCACTCCATCGGCTCCGACGCCGAAATGACGGTCACACAGCCACACGACGGCGCTGGAGTCCAGGTCGAGGTCCTGATCGAGGTCTTCGATCACGATGAAGTCGTTGCCCAATCCGTTCATCTTGGTGAAAGCGAGCTCCACTGCGACGACCTCCTTCATCGTGTTGCGCACACGCTTGCAGCCGAGTCACGCGCCGGCAGGCTCGGCCGCCGTGTTCGATTCTACCAGGCGAACCGCGCGCTCTACGATCGCTTCGCCAGACAGCCCGGTCACATCGATCCACCGCACGCGAGGATCTGCCCTGAACCAGGTGAGCTGCCGCTTCGCGTAGCGCCGTGTGGCCTGTTTGATGCGAGCGATGGCGTCATCCAGCGAGGCTCTGCCCTCAAGGACCTCCACAAGCTCCTTGTAGCCGATCGCTTGCGGTGAGGTGAGGGCATCTCGGAGACCTTGGCCGAGAAGTGTTCGGACCTCCTCGAGAAGTCCGCTCGCCACCATGGCGTCGACACGCGCGTCGATGCGCTCATAGAGGGCCTCGCGGGCCATGTCGAGTCCGATGAACGTCACGGGGTAGACGCTCCTGCGTTGCGCGAAACGTCGGGCTTGCGCAGCGTATGAGACGCCTTCTCGCGCCATCTCGAGCGCGCGGATCGTACGTCTCACGTTGTGGGGGTGGATGAGCGCGGCCGAGTCAGGATCGATCGTCTCCAAGCGGGCGTGAAGCGCTTGGGGCCCGATCGCCGAGGCGAGCCGCTCCAGCTCTTCGCGCGCAGGCGTTCTCGCCTCGCCGGCGGGGAATGCCATGTCGTCCAGCGCTGCGCGCACATACAACCCGGTGCCGCCGCAGACGATCGCCATGCGGCCCCGCGCGCGGATGTCCTCGATCGCCTCGCGGGCGGCTCGCTGGTACAGCGCTGCCGAGAAGGGTGTGCCGGGATCGGCGATGTCGATACAGTGGATCGGCGCCCGGCGCTCAGAGGGACGCGGCTTTGCCGTGCCGATGTCCATACCACGGTAGACCTGCATCGAGTCGGCGCTCACGACCTCGCCCGCCAAGGCGAGCGCGAGCTCCTCGGCAAGCGCACTCTTGCCGACCGCAGTGGGGCCGACGATGGCGATGAGTGGCGAGGACCGGTCGTGCGAGGGCGCCGTCATCGATAGCGGTCCACCCTGAAGCGTTCGAGCCTCACGGGCTCAGAAGGTGAGATACCGGCCTTCTGCATCGCTATCGCCACCTGCTGCTCGGGTGTGTCGACACCTTCAAGATCCGGGAGTAACAGGCCTCGCCTCCAGTCGCGGCTGACGATCACGCCGTAGGTAGAGGGGTCGAGGTCATCGAAGTCGCAGGGCTCCGGCTCGTGCAGGATGTCGACCGAGATCTCCAAGTCGTCGAGTTCTCGTGACGTCAACGGGGGGAACCGAGGGTCGGCGGTGGCAGCCTGGATCGCGTTGTGCACGATCTCCTCGGCAAGGGTCGGTGCGGTGGGTGCGATGGTGCCGATGCATCCCCGAAGGTTCCCTCCGCGGTGCAGGCTCACGAACGCCCCGGCTCGGCCAGCAAGAAGTCCTTGCGGCTCGTCGGGTTGCAGGACGCGGCGCTCACGGACGTACGTCTCGATTGCGCGACGTGCGAGTGCGACCGGTTCGGACTCCGGCTCGCCCGGCATCCCGCCTTTGGCGCCGCTCGTGGGTGTTGTGAGCTCGTCGAGTACCCGCGCAGGGCCGACGACCGCAGTGAGGTACCCCACGCCCCAGGGTCCCTCGTAGGAGAGCACCCGGCTCGCGGCATGCGGGAGCACGCCCGAAAGCGTCACGAAGGATCTCAACCCGCACTCCCCTGCGTCCTCGGCCCACTGCACGTCGGTGTGGACAAGGTCGTCCAGCCGCTGGTGTTCGAGCTTCTCGACGAGCATGGCGTCGAATCCCGCGCCGCGTGGCGAGTAGCCCGCGGGTGCGCCGGGCTTCAGGCGATGGCTGCAATCTCCGCTCGCCACGAACAAGACGCGCTTGTTCTGCGCCTGCGCGACGGTGGCGACCGCCTCACCCAAGCGACGGTGCGTCTCAAGCGGCAGCCACGAGAGCGACAGGATCACGTGGGGCACGGTGTGCGACGGCTCGAGGAAGCTCATCGGCACCAGGACGCCGTGGTCGAGCTCCCCCGGCGCAAGAGAGGGAAACTCCTCGCGCGCAAGCGTGGGTATCCCTCGCTCCTCAGCGGTGGCGATGAGCTCGCGGGCGAAGGCGACGTCGGTGGGCACGTCCAGGCGCACCTGCGGTGCGCGGAACTGCGCGAGTGTGCCCTCCACGGACGGGGACGTCTCCACCACGAAAGCGTCGGCTACCGCGGGGGCGTGTGGTGACATCACGATGATGGTGTCAGGATCGAAGCGCTCCACGAGCTCCTGGGCGTAGCGTAGGGCACGGGCGGTCGCCTCGGTCACAGAGGCTTCGTCTCCCCCGACCTCAGGCAGGATGATGGGCGGATGCGGCGCGATGACACCGAATACGTCGACTGACATGACGCTCACCTCCGAGATGTGTGTCTATGGGCGTTCATACCCTTCAAGCACGCCCGAGAGGAACCATGTGTGCGCTTCTTGGATACGGACCTTCGCGAAGGCGCCTGCAAGGCTCGCCGCGTCGGTGCCGCCAGGCAGGGGCGCGTGGACGACCTTGTTGGACGCCGTGCGCCCGGCAAGTGCGCGAGGGTCGCGCTTGGAGGCGCCTTCGATCAGCACCTCTTGCACGGTGCCGAGCAGCGCCTCGTTCTTGAGCTTGGCCGACGCCTGCACCGCTTCGACGAGGCGCTCGAACCGCTCCTGGGCGACATCGGACGCCACCTGGTCGCTCATCGCAGCTGCGGGAGTGCCGCGCCTCGGCGAGTACAGAAAAGTGAAGGCTTGGTCGAAGCGGCACCGTTTCACGAGGTCGAGCGTATCGTCGAAGTCCGCCGGGGTCTCGCCGGGGAATCCCACGATGACGTCCGTCGACAACGCAAGGTCCGGTAGGGCGCCGTAGAGCCGCTCGACGAGGGCAAGGTACTGCTCGCGCGTGTAGTGGCGGTTCATGGCTGCGAGGACCCGGTTCGACCCACTCTGCACGGGCAGGTGCAAGTAGTTGCAGACCGCCGGCTCCGACGCCATGACCTCGATGGTGGCATCCGAAAGGTCCTTGGGGTGGCTGGTGACGAACCGGACGCGCTTCACGCCCGTGCGAGCGACCGCGCGGAGCACCTCGGCGAAGCGAGGCTTGCCGTAGCGGTCGCGGCCATAGGAGTTGACGTTCTGTCCAAGGAGGGTGATCTCGAGCACCCCGTCGCCCACGAGCCGCTCGGCCTCAGCGACGATGTCCTCGAACGCACGCGAACGCTCGCGTCCGCGCACGTACGGCACCACGCAGTAAGTGCAGAAGTTGTCGCAGCCCACCGTGATGGGCAGCCAGGCGTGCCAGGAGCTCTCACGGACGGCCGGAAGGTCGCTCGCGAACGTGGAGGACTCATCAAGACGCTCGACCACCGGGGAACGTGTCGCATGGGCCGATGCGATGAGCAAAGGAAGGTGGTCGATGTTCTGCGTGCCGAACACGACATCGACGTGCGGGAGGTACGACAGAAGTGTCTCGCCATCCCTCTGCCCTATGCATCCCCCGACTGCGATGATGACGTCAGGATCGACTGTCTTGGCGGCTTTGAGCGACGAGACTTGCCCGCGAAGGCGCTCCTCGGCCCCCTCGCGAACGGCGCATGTGTTGAACACCACGACGTCCGCCTC
>JAJFTR010000010.1 GCA_021372825.1 Actinomycetes bacterium | reverse complement strand
CGGCGTGGGTCGTCACTTTGAAGGCACCGCGGTGCACGCCGGAAAGCCCCAACTCGCGCATCAGCCGCGCGACGGTGCAACGTGCGACGTCGAAGCCCTCGCGCCTCATCTGTTTCCACACCTTGCGGGCCCCGTAGACGCCCAGGTTGTCCCGGTGTACGCGCCCGATCTCCGGCTTGAGCTGCTCGTCACGAACCGCCCTCGCCGAGGGCGGGCGCGCCTTGGCGGCGTAGCAGGCCATGATGGGCCGATCGGCAGGACCTCGCAGATCGGCTCGACCTCGAAGCGCTCGCGGTGCTCGTCGATGAACTCGACTACCTCTTCTGTTGGCGGTCGAGCTCTGCCCCGAAGAAAGCCGCTGCACTTTTCAGGATCTCGTTGGCGCGCTTCAGCTCACGGTTCTCGCGTTCGAGCTCCTTCATGCGGGCCCGCTCGTCCGTCGTCAGGCCGGGTCTCAGGCCCCCCGTCCGTCTCGGCCCGCCTGACCCAGAGCCGAAGCGTTTCCGGACTCATCCCGAGCTTGCCGGAGATGGAGCGGATCGCGGCGTACTGCGTCCCGTGCTCCTCGGTGTGCTCGAAGACCATCCGGACGGCCCGTTCACGCACTTCCAGTGGGTAACGCGTTCTTCTGTCCATGACCCCATCCTCTCAAACGATGGAGTCTCCGGGAAACCCGGGGCGATTCAACAATCAGGATTCGAATTCCCTTGGGGGCACCACATTTTCGCAGGTCAGGGGCCTGAGTAACCCGATTTGGGGAGCGAAAACGGGCTACAGATGTCTTACGGCGAGCGCGTGAGCGCCCTGGTGCTTCGACGACGTGCGTGGCGTGCGGACGACGGCAAGTGGGCGCTGCTCAAGGCTCCGTTCGTCGGATTCGCCCCGAGAGCGTGAAGGAGATCGCGGTCGGACCGGGAATCAAGAGAGCGACAGCCGACGCGACAAAACGGGCTGCCAGGGGGTAGGGACGGCCAGAGCGGGGGCCATGGCCAAGGATTCGAGCAGACGTGGGGGGTCTCTCCGGCAATCACTGCGCGTGCTTGTCGGCGTAGGTCTCCTTGGCCTCTTCGGGCGACTCAACGCCGTTGTCGGCATAGCCTCGTACCGTGCGGACTACAGGATGCCGCTCCTGTCATCCACGCTCCTGGTCGTGATCGTTCATCTAGCTCCGGCGCCGCCCCTGGCGGTTCTGGCGGGGATTATGTGGCGGAAGTCTCTGGAGACGCGGTCGGCCCGATCTCGCGCCCTGCGAAGCTTCGTCCGTGGGCCGCTCTTCATCCTAATCGCGTATCTGGCACTGATCGTCCTGTCGATGATTCTACGGACCGATGCGGAGGGTTTGACTGGCCGCGCGCTGCGGTTCTTGATGCTGCCAGGTCGTCTCGTCGACAACGCGCTACTCGAGCCACTGGTTGCCGCAGACGCGGCCGAGGGCGGTCTTGTGGATGCGGTCAGAACCTGGTTGGCGATTGTTGTGACCTGGCTCAGTTGGGGAGCCATCAGTGCCGCTTTCGGGGTGTTGGTGGGTCGGGCTCATCGTGATGAGAGGGGGAGCTTGTAGTGAGGGTTGACCGGAAACGGATCTGGCTACTGCTCGCGGTGCCGATCGTCGTAGTCCTGCAACCTGCATTCGCTGCGGCGGTTCCAGCTCACAAGATCACTGACCTACCGCTAGGCTCTACGGAGATTGTGGTCGATGTGCCCGAGGTCGTCGGGAGCACCGAGACGACGTGCTGGGCCGCGATCGCCGTCGCCGAATTGCGGCCAGACGCGGCCATCACCGTTGCAGAAGTGACGCTAAGGGCGAACGATAAGAAGATGACGGCAACTATCGGCAAGACAGTCTCGTCGATATCGAAGCCTGTGCGCCGCTTGAAGGACATAGAGGCTCTAGGGTCCTCGGCGGCTACGTACTCAGAGCAACGCCTGCTCGACACTGAAGTCGCCGAGAACATCGCCTACGCGATCGTTGAATTCCGGCCGTGTGATCTCGACCCCGGACTTGCCGTGGGAGGCACCCTTCCGTTGACGTTCGAGGCCACCGTGGTCGAAGGGGGCGAGAGTCGGGTCATCGTCGAGCAGCGGTCGATGCTGATACAGGCGCAGACAGCGAGTTTCGACGGTTGGGTCAGGGGAGACGGACACGTCCACACCCACTGGTCCGATGCCTGGCCATGGGTCTCCCCGGAGTGGCAGGCCAAGGCAGCCGATATCATGCAACTCGACTGGATCGCATTCACTGATCACACGTGGGACTACCCGGACGATGCCGAGTGGCTCGAGTCGTCGGACTTCAAGGCGGCCAGGAGTGAGTATTTGGCGGCTGAGATGGCGACAGGCGTCTCCGTTATCGTTGGGGAGGAGATAGCGGCCCACGGGACGGGAAACGGACACCTTCTTGCCTACGACGTTCCTCGATTCATCCCGTTCAAGAACTCACTAGCCGATTCGCTCGGATCCGTCCTTCGGGCAGGTGCCGTCGGTGTGGTCGCGCATCCGAACCACCTGCTCTTCCCCTGGGACTTCAGCATCACGGGGTTCTCGGGGCTTGAGGTGGTAGATCCCTTCCCATTCAACTCGGGCAATCGCTCATCGCTGGACCGGCTCGACGTGCAGGCCAAGAAGCGCACGGGTGCCGCTGCAATGGCAAGCACCGATTCTCACGACGGGATGTCCACGGGAAGCGTGTTGACCTGGGTGTACACGGGGGGCGACACGTCGCCCCAGGCGGTCGTTGACGGGATAGCGGCGGGTAGGACCATCGCGAGCGACGGTCCGCTGATCGACTTCACCGTGAAAGGCAAGCGCATCGGCGACGTCATCAGCGGCCGCATGGGCGAGAAGGCGACCGTCGAAGTATCGTGGCCTGCGGGCACCGTGTATTCCAATATCACCCTGGTGACGAACGGCGAGCGAATTGGGCACTACGTGACTCAGGCGGAGAACTGGAGCCATTCCGCCTCCGTCCCAGTCACGTTCTTGGAAGATGGGTACCTGCGTTTGGAAGCCGTTGGAGACTCGGGTGAGGCGTACACCAGTCCGCTGTATTTCGATATCGTCGGAACCATGCCGCAGCTGGACCTGGTCTTCGTGATTGATACGACCGGTAGCATGTGGGACGACATATGGTCCGTGAAGCAGGTGGCGAGCTCCATTGTTGACGCTCTGGATGGGGTCGACTGCAGGGTGGCAATCGTAGACTACCGCGACTTTCCGCAGTGGCCCTATGGCGGTTACGGCGATTACGCCTTCAACGACGTGCTCGGCTTCACTGCCGACTCAAGCACCCTGTATGCCGGAATCCAGAGGCTCGGCCTGGGATGGGGAGCCGACTGGCGCGAATCCGTCTACTCGGGCTTGATGCACGCCATCGACGGCACGTCGCTCGGGGGCTGGAGACCCCAGCCGAACAAGGTCATCATCCTGATGGGGGATGCACCGCCGCATGATCCGGAACCGTATACCGGCTACGTAGTAGACGACATTCTACAGGCGGCATATGAGGCGGATCCGATCTCCATCTATCCGATACTCATCGGTGGAGATCCGACAACGGCCTTTGCCTTCCAGCGTCTCGCGGAGGGCAGCAACGGCCAGGTCTTCTTCGCCGACGACGCTGATGACGTAGCCAACGCGCTTCTTGACGCTATCGGCGAGGTTACGAGTCCGGACGCGGTCGAGGCCTCTGTCGATGTAAAGCCGGAGACGCTGAATCTGGGGAGCAACGGCGAGAACCTGATGGTCCACATCACCTTCCCGCCAGAGTTTGTTCCCGGGGAAGTCGAGGTCACGGGCATCACCATCAACGGTGTCGTCGGGGCCATCATGCCCCCCGACGGAATCGTGCGTGATGGAGATGGGAACAAGCGAGCCGATGTAGTCGTTCAGTTCCCGCGGGCTGACGTTGAGGCGATTCTCAACCCCGGCGATCAGACCCTCGTGGTCACGGGAACAGTGGACGGGCGGCGCTTCAGCGGGCAAGATGCGGTGAACACAATAGACCCCTCCCGAGACGAGGGCTTCCGGCTCCGCAACGAGTAAGACCTCAGGCTGGGGGACGGCCGTCTCGAACGCGATCGCCCCCATCTTCACCTGCTACGACATCTCCATGTTCCACGGGCGTTCGTTTGTTGGCTCGATGGTGGTCTTCACTTGCGGTCGGGCCGCAAGGTCGCGTACCGACGCCCAATAGTGGGCGTGCAGACCGAGGAGGCCAATGACGTTGCGATGCCGGCCGAGGTGCTGAAGCGCCGGTTCGCGCGCGAGAAGACAGGAGACACGCGGATCGCGACGCGGCCAGACCTCGTGGACATCGACGGCGGGACCCAGCAGCTCAACGCTGCTGAGGCGATGTTGGGCGAGATGGGCGCCTGCAAGATGGGTAGGCGTGAACGTCAGTCGGCGCTCTAGGCGTCGCGCTCGGAGTCTGCGCGCCAACCATCCCAGCGCACTCGCGGGGTCCGGAATCGTACAGTCGGCACGCCTGATATTTGTTGCCCGATTTGTTGCCCAAATACATGGTGACTATTGGTACTCGCCGCAGCTCCGCTGTGCCAACGAGTCCCAACGAGCCCCAATCGTCACAAGCACAATCAGGATTCGAATTCCCTTGGGGGCACCAAGACGCACACCTCTTCGTTGCGAGACCGGCGGTGTGGGCTGCGTACGTGGGTGAATGGAGTTCATGCGCCCGCTCCTTATCGTGCGATCTTGCCGAGACGGAGCGGCCTCACGGCAGACTGGCGGCGATCTCCTCCGGTGTGGGCATGTCGACTATGTTCTTAGCGTAGTGTGCGAGTCGGATCGTCTTGTCCGGGTTGACGACGAAGGCCGCAGGCAGTTGCGTTTCGTGTCCCTCGTACTTTCCGTGCTTGAAGCCTTTCTCCTTCATCCGGCGCATGCTCTGACCAAGACCCGGCCCCACAAGCTTCAGCGGATTACCGTAGGGGACCGCATAGGCGCTGAAGATCTTGGCCTCTGGGTCGGTGACGACCTCGAATGGCCAGTCGCTTTCCCGTGAGACCGAGGTCAGCGTCTCGTTCGTGCTTTGGAGGACGTAGAAGACGTTCGCCCCTCGTGAAGTCAGTGCGGAGATGCCCTGCTTCAGGTCGTCCATCTGCATCTGACATATGGGGCACCCCAGGTACCGCCCGAAAACGACGACCGCGGGCCGCCCATCGGACACCTCATAGAAGCTCGTCTTGCCATGCCACGGTGAATCGATGGGGAAATCAGGCGCTTCGCTGCCGATAGTCAGTCGCTTGCCCATGCGTGCGCTCCTCATTGTAGGTGGCCCAACGATAGCGAGCGTACCGGTGTGTCCTCAAGGATGCAACAATTGTTACAAACTATGCGGGGACGACGTAGAGCGACTCGTCATGGCGTGCGAAGGCTACCGCCCGCACCACCCCCGTGACCGATTCCGCATAGCCAGCCCTCGCGCGGCGCCAGACGTCGAGTGCGCCAAGGTGGACTGGGAGGGAGCGTGCCTCATGTGCGAGGAGGGCCTTCTGGGCCGTGTTCCAGGTCTACGTATCACGCGTGGCGAGGTGGTTCTGCTCGTGATGCCGCGTCCTGGCTATCAGGTATGCGCGTGCGCGGTCACTTTGCGCAGGTCGTCGCGGACCTGGATGAGTTCTGCCACGACTGACATCGCGAGCTCCGTCGGGGTTCGTGCACCGAATCTGATGCCGATAGGAGTGTGTGTGGCTTCAAGCGAGGCTCTGTCGATGCCCATCGTCTCCGCGAGTTCGAACACCCGCGCGTTCTTCTTGGGGTGCCCCATCATGCCGACGTATCCCGCACCCGACCGGATGCCATAGATCAGCGCCTGAGGGTCGAACATGTGTCCGCGAGTGAGCACGCACACGTAATCGTCCGGCGTGATGCCGAGGTCCGGGATCGCATCGAAGCTCTCGATGAGGACGCGTGTGGAGAGCGGGAATCGCTCCGCGTTGAGGTAGGCGGGGTCGTAGTCCACGACTGTTGTCTCAAAATCCACCATGGTCGCGACCCGCTCCACTTCGGCTGCGACTGTTCCCGCGCCCATCAGGAACAGTCGGGAGCGACGGAAGAGCGGGGCGGCCTTCCATGCGATACCCGCATACTGCTCGTCATGCATCGCCGGCCCGCGCGTGACGTCGAGCATCTGAAGATGATCGCGCTCGCTGTACTCACGGCTGAAGAGCAGCTCCGCCTCCTCGCGCACACCGGATGGATCGACGACCACGAAGACTCCCGAACAAGCGTCGGCGCTCCCCTGGTCCTTGCCCCGGTAGCCGACGACGTCGGTGTCCTCGCTGTCAGTCGCAATCGATGGATCGGTCACGATCTTGAATCCAAGCCATGCGCGTTCCCCCGTGTCGATGGCTTCGATGGCACGCTGAAGCACAGGGAGGTCCGCGTCCGTCAATGTAGCGAGAACGCCGCTCAGTGACTCACGCGTCACGTTCGGATCACCCCGCAGGGCCGTGGCGGTGAAGCACGGGACGTCCTCAGGATCGACGAGCGGCGCCTCTCTGGCACGGACAGCGGCCGCGATGCGCTCAAGCGCGTGTCTCAGACGGACTAGTGACGATCCTGCATCTACTTTCATGGTCTTGCCCCTCCATACTCCAGAGGCCAGCAAACTTTCGCCGATACTCCTACCGGCACGCGATCTTGACCACGCGTCGCAGTGTAACGCGGTTGCTGTCCGTTCGAGAGAGACGCTCTACGGGCGGCTACCCCATTTCTCGAGCACGCTGTGGTAGATCGCGGCGGCTTCTAAGATGTCGTGCGCGCTGCAGCTCTCATCCACGGCGTGCGCGAGGTCTGGGTCGCCGGGCCCGAGTACCGCGACCTCGGGACAACCGAGCCTGGGAACAAGCACCGACGCATCCGTGAAGTACGTAAGAGGCGCTGAAGGCACGACGCGTCCTTGGACCGCGCGGCATGCCTCGGCCATGAGCGAGACGAATGGCCCGTCAGGGTCTGAGTACACAGGTGCGAACGTCACGATCGTCTCGATCGTGACGTCCTCGGCGGGTCCCGCAAACGATCGGACGGTCTCGATCAGACGATCCGGTTCGACGCCCGGAACAGTGCGGATGTCGACAGAGAGCGTAGCGTGGCTGGGCACCAGGTTCGTCGCCGTGCCGCCTTCGATCGTGCCGACGTTCGCGGTCACCTTTCCTAGCTGGGGATGCTCACCTGGCAGGGCGCGTTCAGCGAGCGCGACTGCGATGCGCGCGAGCGGCGTGATGGCGTTTCTGCCCAGATCCGGCCGGGAGCCGTGGGCCGCTACCCCGTGGGAGGTGACTCGAAGCCAGAGCGCGCCCTTGTGTCCAGTCGCAAGACGGCACGCCGTCGGCTCCGCGACAAGAAGCGGTCCCCCGGCTGGGATGAGAGGCGCCTCGAGTAGGTGGAGAGCGCCAAGGCAGCCGCTCTCCTCGCCTGCGGTGAGCACCAGGCAGACGTCGGCAGGTTCGGCAGTCTGCCGGAGATAGCGCTCGAAGGCGCTCACCAGCGCGCTGACGCCGCCTTTCATGTCACTCGATCCACGCCCACGCACATGTCCGTCGGCACAGGTGCCCGACCACGGGTCGAACGTCCAGGCGCCTTTGTCTGCCTTCACGGTGTCGAGGTGACCCGACAAGACCAGCGGAGGTCGTGTTCGCGGACCCGCGAGCGCGACAAGACTCGCACGCTCCGGCGAAAGCGTGTCGACGATCACGTCGGCGCCTGCCCCTCGAAGTAGAGGCGCGAGCAGCTCCACGGCGCTAGCCTCGTTTCCCGAGGAGGTGTCGAGGCGCACGAGCGCTTGCGTCAGTTCCACGGCATCGAGCATCGCCCGGCTCCCCTCTGTCATCGACGATTCTGGCGGCCGAGCACTACCAGAGCCGCTGGGTGGACTCGCGAACCACGAGCGTCGGCTCGAGGGCGATGCGCTGTATGGGCGCGTCGGGATCGGCGATGCGAGCATCGAGCAGGCGGATGCACTCCTCGGCGATACGCTCATGCGGCTGCCGGACTGTGGTGAGCGGCGGGTCGGCCAGGGCCGCAAAGCGGATGTCGTCGAACCCAGTGACCAGGACGTCAAGTGGCACGCGCACTCCGCGACGCCGGAACTCGCCCAACACGCCCACGGCGATTTCGTCGTTGCCACAGACGACGGCATCGGGCAGGTGTTTCTCGGCGACGATGCGCCCTGCCGCGACGCGTCCCCATTCGGCCGTGAACGATCCCAGCAGAGGCGGTCCGTCAGTCGGCAAGCCCAGCCGCATCACGGCTTCTTGGAACCCGAGGAGGCGCCGACGCCCTGCAGAACTGTCGGGCGTGGCGCTCACGCATGCAAGGCGGCGCGCACCGCAGCTGACGACGTGCTCCACCGCCATGGTGATGCCTGCCGTGTCATCCACGCCGACCCAGTCGGTGTCGACACCCTCCACGTAGCGGTCGACCTGCACGAGCGGTGTGTGACCTTTGGCCTCAGCGAGTGACGCGCCGCTCGCTGTGGCCGAGACGGGCACGATCACAAGGCCGTCCACCTGTCTGCCGATAAGCGCGAGAACACGGCGACGTTCGAGGTCGGGGTCTTGCTGTGCGTCACACAAGAACAAGTCGCGGCCGGTTTCTTGCAAGCGGCGTTCGACCGCCTCGACGATCGTGGGGAAGAAGGGGTTGCCGATCTCGGGGACCACCATCCCCATCGCGTTGGTGTGTCCTCGGCGCAACGCTCGCGCGACCGCGTTGTGGCGGTAGCCGAGTTCGCGAGTGGCCTGGATGACCCGCTCGGCAAGCTCGGGAGAAACGGGCCGGCTCCCGGTGAGCACACGTGAAGCCGTGGCCACCGAGACTCCGGCGCGCTCCGCCACGTCGCGTATGGTGGTCGCCATCTTCGCTCCTCCTGCTACGAGCCTGATGTCGTCAGTCTACGCCTGGACGTCCCTCTCGGGAGTCAAGTGCACCAAGGTCGAGCGCGACCGCTGTCACTTCTTGCACACTCGGCGCCGCATCTGTCACGACGATACGTTCTTGACGCCGCCGATGTGGGTAACTAGATTGTAAACGTTCGGGTAAACGTTTACCCACTTTGTGGAGGGAGGCACCTATGCGTAGCACCAAGAAAAGGCGGTTCGTCGCGCTCATCGCGGCCGGCGCTCTGCTCGCACTTTCCGCTGCCGGTTGTGCGGGCGGTACGGACACGGGAGGCGGGAGCACGCAAGAGCCGACGGAGAAGGCGGTGAAGGTCGGTCTCGTCCAGATCAACCAGCAGGCGATCTTCTTCAACCAGATGAACGAGGGCGCTCAGAAGGCGGCGGAAGAAGAGGGCGTGGACCTCACGATCTTCAACGCCAATGACGATCCCGCCAAGCAGAACGAGGCCATCGCGAACTTCGTCACGCAGGGCTTCGACGCCATCATCGTGGTGGCCATCGACGTCGAAGGCGTGAAACCCGCCATTCGTGAGGCGGCGAACGCGGGCGTCAAGATCGTGGCCGTTGACGCAGTCGTTGAAGACCCTGCCGTCAACTGCCAGGTGGGCGTCGACAATGAGGCGGCGGGCCGTCAGATCGGCGAGTTCGTGGTGAAGTACATGGACGACAACAACGTCCAGCCGCGCAACATCGGCGTCATCGGCGCGCTCAACTCCTACATCCAGAACCTTCGTAAGGACAGCTTCGTGGAAGTGGTGGAGGCGGCAGGAGCCAAGATCACGCAGGTCGTGGACGGGCAGAACCGCCAGGAGGCCGCGATGACTGCAGCCGAGAACCTCTTCACCGCGCAACAAGACACCCCTATCGTCTATGCCACAGGTGAGCCCGCGATGGTCGGCGCCGTGGCGGCCGTGCGATCCCAGAACAAAGCCGACAAGGTCAAGCTCTTTGGATGGGACCTCACTGCTGAGGTCATCTCGGGCATCGACGACGGGTTCGTCGTGGGCGTCGTCCAGCAAGACCCGAAGACCGAGGGTTACGAGGCCGTGAAAGCGTGCAAGACGCTCGTGGGAGGCGGTACGGTAGACAAGTTCGTCGACGTGCCGATCACCATCGTCACAAAGGACAACGTCGACGAGTTCCGCTCGATCTTCCAGTAGATGTGTGAGTCCCGACAAGCGGGACAGGCGAGGGGAGTTTAGCGTGGAGGGAGCCTCCGTGTCCGCGCAGGTGGCCGACCGGGTGGTCATGCGCGGCATCTGTAAGAGGTTCGGCATGGTAGAAGCGCTGCGCGGCGTCACCCTCCGCGTCGCTCCCGGTGAGGTGGTGGGACTTGTCGGTGACAACGCCGCTGGCAAGTCCACCCTCATGAAGATCTTGTCGGGTGCCTACATCCCCGACGAAGGGGACATCTGGATTGACGGAGAACACACCGTGTTCGGCTCGCCTCGCGATGCACAGCGCATGGGCATAGAGATGGTCTACCAGGACCTCGCGCTGTGCGATGACATCGACGTCGCGGGCAACGTCTTCCTCGGCCGAGAACCGACGCGTTTCGGCCGGATCCTGCTGGACAACAAGAAGATGCACGCAGAGTCCCGGGAACTGCTCGACTCGCTTCATGTCCGGTTACCTTTCACCGACCTTCCCGTGCGTAACCTCTCGGGTGGACAGCGTCAGGCTGTCGCCATCGCCCGGGCTGTCAATTTCCAGCCGCGGCTCTTGATCCTCGACGAACCGACCGCCGCGTTGGCCGTCTCGGAGGTGGAGACGGTGCTTGACCTCATCCGTCGCGTCGCCTCAAGAGGCGTGAGCGTGATCTTGATCACCCATCGTTTACAGGACCTTTTTGCGGTGTGCGACCGGCTGTGCGTGATGTACGAGGGCACGATGTCCGCAGACCTCGACGCCAAGGAGGCCACGCTCGACATGGTGGTAGCCAAGATCGTCGGACAAGGAGGGCCGCAGTGAGAGCGGTCTCCGAAGCAGTCCCCGCGTCGACGCGCCCTGCCGGGAGCTCGCGTGCCAAGGCGTGGCTTGCCCGGCACATCCTCACCGTCGCGGTCTTTGTGGTGATGGTCGTGCTGTTCGTGTTCTTCAGCATCACGGCCGAGGCGTTCCTAAGTGTGGACAACTTCTTCAACATGTTGCGGCAGATCGCTCCGACGATGATCGTGGCAGTGACGATGACGTACGTCATCACGACCTCAGGCATCGATCTGTCAGTGGGTTCTGTGGTCGCGCTTTCAGGCTCGCTTCTCGCGATCTGGACTCATGCAGGCTGGGACTCCACGCTCGCGCTCGTCGCGGTGTTGGGGTTGGGCCTGCTCATCGGGATGGTGAACGGCTGGTTCAGCTCCTACCAGGGCCTGCCCCCCTTCATCGTCACGCTTGCGACGCTCTCGATCGTGCGCGGTACCGCCCTTCTGGTGACCCAGGGATACTCGACTCCCATCCCGAGCGAGTCGTGGGTGACCGTGTTGGGTCAAGGGCGGGTCGCGAGCGTGCCGGTGCCGGTGATCATCGCCGCAGTGGTGGTGCTGATCGGCTCGGTCGCCTTCAGCCGGACGCCGTACGGCCGCTACGTCGTCGGCCTTGGCAGCAATGCCGAGTCGCTCCGGCGCACGGGCGTGAACACGCGCCTGGTGGGGCTGGTCGTCTATATCATGTCGAGTCTAGCGGCCTCCGTCGCAGGTGTACTGGTCGCTGCGCGGTTGGCGTCGGGTTCCTCCAACGCGGGCGTGGGATTCGAGCTCGAGGTGATCACCGCAGTCGTTCTGGGTGGCACCAGCCTGCTCGGAGGACGGGGCAGCGTGCTCGGCACGGTGCTCGGCGCTCTCGTGCTGGGCGTGATCGCGAACGGCCTGGTGCTCCTCCATGTGTCTCCTTTCTACGTGCAAATAGTGCAGGGCTCCATCCTGCTGCTCGCTATCTTCGCCAACACTCGCCTCTTCTCACGGTTCGGAGTGTGAAAGCGTCATGGCACGCGTTCGCACCGTTCTCGGCGAGGTCGACTCGGCTGACCTAGGGGTGACGCTCTGCCATGAGCACTTGTTGCTCAACGGGGAGCGTGCGTGGCACGAACCCTCTGCTGACGCCGCCGAAGACCAGCTGATCGCCCGTGAGCCGGTGCGCATGGAGTTCCTGGGCCGTCTGCGAGCCGACCCCTACCTCTCCCTCGACAATACGCGTTTGGACGACATCGAGCTGGCAGTCGCGGAGGCGGCGCGGTACGTCTCGGCGGGAGGCCGTACGCTCGTAGAGGTGACACCGGTAGGTCTGGGCCGCGATCCTGCGGGCTTGAGGTCGATCGCCGAGCGCACAGGGCTCACGATCGTGATGGGGTGCGGCTACTACCTCGAGCGCACACAGCCTCCACATGTTGCGCGCATGAGTGTGGACGAGCTCGCGCAGGCGATCGCGCGCGACGTGATCGAGGGCGTCGACGGAGTCCATGCCGGCGTGATCGGCGAGATCGGCGTCGGACTGGAGTTCTCGCCGACCGAAGAACGCGTGCTGCGCGCAGCCGCACGCGCACAAGTGATCACCGGCGTGCCGCTGTGCGTCCACCTGCCAGGGTGGAAGCGCTACGGGCATCGTGTGCTCGATGTGGTCGAGAGCGAGGGCGTCGACCCGCACGCTGTGGTGTTGTGTCATATGAACCCCAGCGCGGACGACACCACGTATCAGGACTCACTCGCCGCAAGGGGCGCGTGGATCGAGTACGACATGCTCGGCATGGAGTTCTACTACCCGGGCGAGGGGCAGAGTCCGTGCGATGAGCACAACGCGTGCGCCATCGCGGCACTTCTCGAACGCGGACTCGGAGGAGCGCTGCTGCTGAGCCACGACGTCTTCTTGAAGACCCTTCTTCGCGCATACGGCGGCATGGGCTATGCGCACGTATTGACGGGTTTCGCGCAGCGTCTAGAGAGGCACGGTGTCGATCGCCCCACGTTGCTCGGCATCCTTACCGAGAACCCACGGGCGGTCTTCGAGGCTGCCGAGAGGAGAAGATGATGAAGCGGGTGCTGGTTGCGGGAGAGTCGTGGGTGAGCGAATCCACGCACTACAAAGGTTTCGACAACTTCACCTCGGTCGTATACGAGCGTGGCGTCGGACCTCTCAAGACCGCGCTTGAGGGCGCGGGTATCGGCGTGGACCACATGCCCGCTCATGAGGTGCCGGAGCGCTTCCCGGCGAGTGTCGAGGAACTCGCCGCCTACGACGTCGTGGTGCTTTCCGACATCGGAGCGGACAGCATCCTGCTGCACCCTGACACATGGCTGCGCGGCCAGCGGACGGTCAACCGTCTTGTGGTTCTTGCCGAGTGGGTCCGCTCAGGCGGGGGTCTGCTCATGGCGGGAGGCTACATGAGCTTCCAGGGGATCAACGGCGCAGCGCGCTATCGCCGGACGCCCATCGAGGAGGTCCTTCCCGCACGGA
>JAJFTR010000020.1 GCA_021372825.1 Actinomycetes bacterium | reverse complement strand
GTCCCAGCGAGGCAGTGAGCCGCTCGAGCTCCTTCTCCCGGGTGAGTCGTTCCTCCTGGTCGAGTATGAGCCGGCAGACGAGCAGTTGGCCGAGCGGATACATCACGAGCACGGGAGCCGCGATCTGTCGAAGTACGCCGGGCGCCATCCCGCCCGGCAAGCTGAACTGGATGAGCAGCATGCCCACGTGCACGAGTACCGCGAACAGGTAGAGCCAGCCAGAGCGAGTGACCTCTTCGTGGCGCCTTCTCAGGTAGTACATGGCGATGCCGGCGACGGTGGCCTCTACGATCACGCCGACACCGGCGATGGTCCCCGCGCCTCCCAGGTAGAGCCGATATGCCGCGGCGATGGCCGCGGCAATGGTTGCAGCGACAGGTCCGCCGAACATCCCCGCGACGGCCAGGATGATGGAACGGCCGTCGTAGAAGACACCGGGGACGACCTCCACGCGAGTGAGCATACCCAGGACGGTGGTGCCGCCGAAGAGAAGGCCTGATAGCAACCGATGCGGCAGCGTCCCCGGACGCCATCGGCGGACGATGAACTGCTGCATCGTCGCAAGCGCCACGAGCAGGGCGATGTTCTGGAGGAGACTGAAAGCCATGGGGCCTCATCGGCAGATGGCAAACACTACCAGCAACATTATCGGCATGAACATGCCCGAGCATGAGGCTGGTCAAACGACCGCACGACAAAGAGGCATGCCGGTTGCTTCTCGTGCAGCGACACTCGTGCCATATCGAGGAGATGACGCCATGAGCGCCGCTACCGCCACCGTGCGGAGTTTCGCATTCCTTCACGACATCCGCGCCGAACGTGGACTACCCACTACCGTCCAGGTCGAAGTGCCCGCGCAGGGTGTGAGCGCACGAGGGATAGCCGCGGACCTGGGCCTGCCTCTGGAGCTCGTTGAAGGCGTGTTCCTCAACGGGCGGCTCTTCGAGTATGACGTGATCGTAAGGCCCGGCGACCGAGTCGGGCTGGTCCCCCCGGGGACGCCCGCCTTCCACCCCGCGTTCTTCGGACGCCGCCGGGCTTCGTAGAGCGCGGCATGAGTGAGTTCGTGTGCAGGTGCAGCAGGACATAGATCGAGTTCAGGACTTTGAGCCCCCTGGGGTGAGCCGATGTGCGCCTAACCGATGTTCTGCCGCACGACACTCTGGGCCTTCTGTTCGACGTGACACCCATCGTTCTCCTTGTAGGGTCTGCTCCTTATGCAGGTGAGGTCCCTTCCCCGCAGCAACCGGAAGACTCGTCGGTGACGAACTCAGTGAATGTCCGAGTCGATTCGGGGCAAAACGCACGGCAGCGGCGTCTCTGGTGTCCTTGAGCATGGAGAAGAGGCGGACCCAGGCCTTGTTGCATACCCCGCGCATCGCGGCCTTCTCATGGCTGGTCGCCTTGCGGTAACGGCGTCTCATCTCGTGGGTGACCGCCTTCTTCTCGGCCAATAGTGTGCGGCATCCTGCCTGGTGCTTCGCCGGTCGTCTTCCTGTCCGCCGGTGAGCCGATTCGAGTACCTGTTTTTCTGAGGCATCGAACCGGTCTCGAGCGCGTTCCTACCAAGGCAGCGCGAATGTTGACATCTATATGAGGCCAACATATAGTGCAGAGAACACTTACATGTACAAGTCTCTTAGAGGGAGTCACTGTGAATGACGAGACGTACCACGACGGTCGGCATCATGGAGCGTGCGTCCACGGGACCGCGCGGCCGTGTTGCCGCCATGCGGGCGGTGCGGGGCAAGGGGCCCTTGTGGAACCTGCGGCTCTCGCAGCGCTGCTCGGCGGTGCCGCGCATGGCTACGACCTGCGCCGAGCGATCGGTGAACTCACCAACGGGCAGCTTGACGTTGACCCAGGAGGCCTTTACCGAGTCCTCCGGCGTCTCGAGACGGAGGGGTTCGTGGTATCTGAGTGGGCCGGGAGCGGCCCTGGGCCCCAGCGGCGGAACTACGAGCTCAGTGAAGAGGGTCGTGACCTTGCGGAAGGCTGGGTCGTGCACCTTCGAGAGCGAGAGCGTCTGTCAGGGCTTCTGGCTGACGTACTGACAGAAGCGCTTGCCAAGGAGGCGCCGACGGAATAGGGAGGTGGACGACGATGCCAGGACTGGATGGAACGGGCCCGGCGGGCCAAGGGCCGATGACAGGTGGTGGCAGGGGAACCTGTGTGACCGATGACGAAACCGTGGTGGCGCGCATCAAGCGTCGCACGGTCACTCTAGGCAGGGGTCGAGGCGGCGCAGGTCGTGGTCTTGGCTTTGGCTTCGGGTTGGGTGGTGGCCGTGCGCTGCCTGCTCAAGGTCGCGGAGCGGGTCGTTGGTGGTCCCGATGAGAGTGGTCGTGTCTTCACTCGGGCCAACGCTCGAGGACCGGGTCGACGAGCACTTCGGGCGCGCCCGCTATCTGCTCGTCATCGATACCGAGACTCTTGAGGTGCGGGCGGTGGACAACTCGGCGAACTGCCAGGCACTACAAGGCGCTGGTTTTGGCGCGGCGGAGATCGTGACCAACCACGGGGCCGCAGCGGTGATCACAGGCCATCTGGGTCCGAATGCGTACCGGGCACTCCAGATTACTGGGGTGCCCGGCCACGATGGCACGGGGATGAGTGTGCGCGACGCGGTTGCAGCGTTCGCGAACGGGGAGTTGGCGGCGCTCGCTGAGGGCGAAGCACGTAGCAAGACGGAGTAGACGGTAAGTGTCGTTGATACAGCATGGGAGGTCTCTATGTCGGAGAAGATGGTGCTTGCGGTTCCCACGCTCGGCGAAGGCGGACTTGAGAGCGAGCGTTCGGGGCATTTCGGCCACTGCGACTGCTTCACACTGGTGGAGATTGAGGACGGGAAGATCGCAGGGGTCCGCATCGTGGAGAACCCTCCGCATGTCGATGGTGGTTGTCTTACCCCGGTGAACCTGCTTGCTTCGCACGGAGTGGACGCGCTGATAGTCGCCGGCATGGGAGCCAGGCCGCTTGCAGGCTTCAATGACGCCGGTATCACCGTGTTCTTCGAGGACGAGACTCCTGGTGTCGCGGACGCCGTGCAGCTCGTGATCGAGGGCGAGGTCGACGTCATGGACTCGCGGTTCGTTTGTGGCGGTGGCGACCATCACTAAGCGCTGAGCGCATGACCGCGGCGCTCAGTGTCGTGACCGCCGCGTGCAAGCAGGTGCAGATCCTTCGAAACGCTGGGAAGGACGGACGATGCGGATCATCGCGGTCATGAGTGGGAAAGGTGGCGTTGGGAAATCGTTTGTCGCCACCGGACTGGCGGCTGGCATCCAACGGCGCGTCGGGCACGCAGCTGTCCTTGACGCGGACATCACCGGCGCTTCTGTGCCGCACATGCTCGGAGTGCCCCGCAGCGCGCGCGTGGACGCCGATGGACGCTTCGTGCCGGGCCTCAGCTCTGACGGTATCCGAGTCTCGTCGATGAGTCTTATGCTCCCGAGCGACGAGAAGGCCGTGATCTGGCGCGGTCCGCTCATATCTCGAGCAATCGATCAGCTCTTCAAAGACACGGATTGGGGTGACGCCGAATACCTGGTTGTCGACATGCCCCCCGGCACCTCTGACGCCGCACTCACGGTACTTCAGACGCTGAAGCCGCATGGCGTGATCGTTGTGTCCACGCCGCAGGACATGGTCACGAAGATCGCTCGCCGGTCGCAGGACATGGTGCGCCAGACGGGCGGGGACGTGATCGGGCTCGTCATGAACATGGCGTACCTTTGGTGTCCCCATTGTGGCGAGCGGATCGAGGCATTCGGGACGAACTCCGGAGGGGGTAGCGACGACCTCCCTCTGCTCGCGACGTTGCCCCTTATGCCCGAGTGGGCTGCCCTTGCCGATAGGGGCGAAGCGGCGAAAGCGGCGTCCGACGAGTTCGACGTGCTTGCTGATGCGGTGCTCCAGCATCTCGATACGGGCACCATGCCCGCTGGTAGGCACGTGTGAGGGAGCTCAGCGCGGACGCTCGCCGCCCGTTCACGATTGCCGTCGCGTCAGGAAAAGGAGGCACGGGCAAGACGCTCGTTGCCACCAACCTTGCGGTTGCGCAATCAAGATCGGGCGTGAACGTCGTCCTGGTGGATTGCGATGTCGAGGCGCCTAACGACCATCTTTTCCTCAAGCGCGTTCATGAGGCGGTCGAGCCTGTGAACGTGCTTGTGGCTGAGGTGGACGCAGCCCGGTGCACCGGTTGCGGCCAGTGTCGTGATTCGTGCGCGTATGGCGCGGTGCGGCTCCTCGGCGGTCCGGCCATCGTCTTCGAGGAGCTCTGCCACGGTTGCGGATCATGCTTGGACGTGTGCGCCGCTGGCGCCATGGCCGAGGTGCCTCGTTGCGTGGGTGAGGTTCTCAGCGGTCCTGTGGAAGACAGCGGTGTCCTCACGCTGGTCACCGGTCGCCTCGACGTCGGCCAGGTGAAGTCGCCCGCAGTCATCCGCCAGGCACGTGCGGCTGCGAGGCTCGTTCCAAGCGACCTCGTGGTGCTGGACGCCCCACCGGGCGTGGCCTGCGCGGCTGTGGCGGCGGTCCGTGGCGCGGATGCGCTCCTGTTGGTGACGGAGCCCACGCCTTTCGGCCTCCACGATCTTCAGCTCAGCATGCGTTTGGGTCAGGACTTGGACCTCCCGATGGGCGTGGTGGTGAACCGGGACGACGGGGACGCCGAGAGCGTCAGCCAGGTGTGCAGTGCTTTCGGGGTGCCTATCCTTGCCCGCATCCCGTTCGATCGGCGTGTGGCGGAGGTCTATGCACGCGGCGGGCTTGCAGGTGACGAGCTTCCCGAGTTCGGCGAGCTCATGGTTCGCTTGGGGTCGTCCATCCGCGGTCTTGTGGCCCCGGAGGTGCTCCATCGATGAGGACCGTGGCAGTGGCCTCCGGCAAGGGCGGCACCGGCAAGACGACCCTGACCGCGCTCTTCGCGCATCTTGCATCGCGGCACATGACAGTGGCAGTCGCGGATGGCGACGTGGAGGCGTCGAACTTGCCGCTCGCTTTGCATGCTGAGACGGAGGAGTGTTTTGCGTTTACAGGTGGCGAGACGGCCGCGATCGATCCCGCTGCGTGCATCGGCTGCGGTCTGTGCGCTCGGGTCTGCCGCTTTGACGCCATCGCGTTCGACCTCGCCGCAGGCGCCTTTCGTGTCGATCCGTTCGCTTGCGAGGGGTGCCGTCGATGTGCCTACCACTGTCCCAGCAAGGCCGTCACGATGCTGCCGTCCACTGCGGGCGAGGCATGTGTCGGCAGGAGCAGCATCGGCCCGATCGCCTTCGGCCAACTCGGGCCGGGTGAGGATCTCTCGGGCAGGCTTGTCACTGAGGTCCGCCGTTTGGGCGCCGATGCCGCCGATCACAGCGCCGCGGATGTGCTTCTCATCGACGGTCCGCCGGGTATCGGCTGCCCGCTCACGGCTGCAGTGGCAAGCACGGACCTTGTCGTGGCTGTCGCCGAGCCAACCGTGTCTGGTGCGCACGACCTCGAACGCCTGATCGAGGCCGCCACGCGGCTGGGGCTGCCCGTACGCGTCGTGCTCAACAAGGCCGATCTCTCCGATCAGGGCGCCGAACGCGTACGCACGCTGTGCTCGCAGCGAGACGTCCCTTTGGTCGCAGAGATCCCGTTCGACCCGGCGTTGGCGGGCGTGCTGAGTGGACTCGCAGCGGGAGACGACGAGCGATTCCGTGGAGACTCGCCGGGCATGCGGGTTGCCGCCGTCGCCTGGTCCAGCGTTGCCGCTCAGCTCGCGCTGCCGGGTCTCTGAGGTCGACCTGCGCCACTAAGCGCAACCTGCCCTCAGCAGCCGGCCGCGTGGGGCGACCGCCGGGTGTTGCTGCTCGGCTACACTGCGAGCAGGCCGAGACCGCACCGCGTACGATCGTGTCATGCACGAGCCACGTGGGCTTCAGCGCTGCGAAGACCGCGGGGAGATTCCTAGCCGCAGTAACTGTCGAGACTTCGAGGACGGGAAGTTATCTCGCACTCTGTTCGGATGGCTTCGCACCAGACACTTATGAGGATGGCCTTGGCAGTTCCGTGAGAGCGAACGATTCAGCGCATATCCACCCCGCCTGCCGTGCCGTGTTCACCGCACAAGGACTTCGGGCACCCAAGATCGTCGCGTCCACCACATACGGCTGGGGCGCGCACCGGTACAAATCAGGCTGTCGGGAACGCTGACGTGTCCCACGATGTCGTGAGACATCACATGGCGGAGGGGGAGGGATTCGAACCCTCGTAGCCGGGGGTACCGGCTAAACGGTTTTCGAGGGGGGTGTTCGGTGCGGATTCACTGCACTACCGCAGCACCCTCAGAATGTCGTCGGCGTAATAGGTCTTAAGTCGCCCTTCCTGACGCATGCGGAGAATCCCGACTTCGACCAGCTTCTCGACCACTCCCTGGGCTCCCATGTACGTAATCGAACCCAGAAACTCCTGAGCCCTATTGATGGTGATGACAGGCACCGCGAAGAGCTGGTCCAACAGATGCAGCGCGTTGGCGGACGCCCTGGCCTCATGTAGGCGGTTGTGGAGCTGATCATGCAGATCTTCCAGGTCGGCAGCTCTCTTCGCCGCGTCCCGCGATTGCGTTGCCACTCCATTCAGGAAGAACACCAGCCAACTCTCCCAGTCTCCCGCCCGAGATACCTCGAACATCCGATCAAGGTACTCATCCCTGTTCCGCTCAAAGTAGGCACTGAGGTACAGGAGTGGCAGCGGTAGCAGCCCCCAGTGGCAGACAAGCAGCGAAATGAGTAGGCGACCAATGCGACCGTTTCCATCTTCAAATGGGTGGATCGCTTCGAACTGGTAGTGAATCAGGCCTAGGCGAATAAGGGGCGACGTGCCGTCGTCGGAGTGTATGTACTTCTCCAAATCAGACAGCGCGGCTGACATCTCCGGGACTGGCGGTGGAACGTAGCGCGCAGCACTTGCATCCCTGCCATCGATCCAGTTCTGGGAAGTGCGGAACTCGCCGGGATGATGAGATCCTCCGCGTACGCCCGCAAGGAGTTGTGCGTGTATCTCGGTCAGTAGTCGCAGACTGACGGGCAAGTCCTTCAATCTATCGAGCCCGTATTCGAGTGCGCCTATGTAGTTCACGACCTCGCGAAGATCGTCCGCCTTTCTGGGTTCGATTGGCAGTCCTAGCTGGCCGCCTTCGTACTCAATGACATCAGCCTCTTCGGTCTGAGTCCCCTCTATCTTCGATGAGAGAACCGCTTCCTTGCGCATGAAGGGCAGAGCAAAGAGGCGTGGATTGGGAATCTGCCGCCCAAGGCCAGACAGTTGCCCTAATGCGAATGTAGCCTCAGATATCGCGCTCACAAGTCTTGGTGAGTACTGGAGAACCGGGGGCAATGGATTTGGAATGAAGGTCCAATAGTCCGCTCGGCCGTTACCGCCTTTGCGCAGTTGCCCTGCCTTCGACTTAGTGAACTCCTCTGGTTTCACTCATTCACCTCCCACCACACTGCACTTGAATCCAGACTACTCCGACTAAAGCCAAATGGCCATCTGGTTTAGAGCCCAATCGTCGGTCTAAAGTCGTGTTGAGTCTCAACGATGACGACTAAACTCAATAGGCCCGCAGCTTTGCTGCGTTGAAGTCTCTCGGCCACGTCCCGTCAAGTGGTGTATGAAAGCCTCTGCTCCGGCCTCGAGCTTGTCGCTCAGCCGGCCATGAGCGCGGTGATGCCGGCAGCAGCCTCCACCAGCATCATCGCCACGTCAGGGAAGCGCTCGGAGAGCTGCTTGACGTCACGCGTGAGCTGCGCTGCGACCTCATCTGCACTCGGCTGGGCGAGATGGTGCGCACGAGGGTGGCCACGAGCGGCTGGGCGGAGCGTGGCACGCGACAGAGCACGTCCCGCATGAAGTGGGTGCGGCACCGCTGCCAGGCGGCTCCGGGAAGGACCGCCTCGATCGCGGCGATCAGTCCCTTGTGGGAGTCCGATACCACGAGCTTCACGCCGGAGAGTCCCCGGGCCACGAGGTCTCTCAGAAACGCCGTCCACGCGGGGCCCGACTCCTCGGTGAACGTGTCCACGCCCACGATCTCACGGCGTCCCGCGGAGTTCACCGCGGTGGCGATGATGCAGGCGACTCTCACCACGCGTCCGCCTTCTCGCACCCGTATCGCGAGCGCATCGACCCACAGGTAGGGGTAGCAGCCCCCGTCGAGCGGGCGGGATCTGAAACCGGCGACCTCCTCGTCGAGTGTCTCGGCGAGCCTCGAGACCTGCGAGCGTGAGATGCCCTCGATGCCGAGCGGCCTCACGGGTCCGTCCACCCGGCGTGTCGAGACCCCGCGCACGTAGCGCTCGGCGATGACGGCCACGGCCGCCCGCTCGGCGCGCCTTCTGTTCTCCAAGAGCCAGTCCGGGTGGTAGCTGCCTTCACGCAGCTTGGGCACGGCGAGCGGTATCGTCCCGAGCCGGGTGTCGAGCTCACGTTCGCGGTAGCTTCATGTCTTTCTGGCGGAGGGGGAGGGATTCGAACCCTCGTAGCCGGGGATACCGGCTAAACGGTTTTCGAGACCGCCGCATTCAACCACTCTGCCACCCCTCCGTTGGGTGCGCTCGTGCGCGAGCGGCAATAGCGCAGTATACCGGGCGCG
>JAJFTR010000003.1 GCA_021372825.1 Actinomycetes bacterium | reverse complement strand
TCGAGCGGGCTGGTGATGGACATTCGTGGGCTGACGCCTGCCATGCGGCGTCCTATCGTGTTCGCGGTGGTCGACCGGATGATAGAGATCGACTGTCAGGACCCGATCGTGCTCATCTGCGATCATGATCCGTCAGGTCTCGGATACCAACTGGACCTTCGACGCGAATCCCGTGGGTACTTCGAGTTCGATTGCGACCAGCGCCTGGATGGCGCGTGGGTGGCTCTCATCCGTCGGCGTCTGACGTAGCGACAAGCCGAGGGATGAGTCGGGCCAGGTCCTCCAAAGTCCCCCGGAAGTCGGCGACCGCGTCCGGAGAGTCCCCCACGTAGAACGTGAGTAGGCCGATGTCAGCGGCGGACATGTCCAGGTAGCGGTCGTCGCCGACCATCATGCACTCGGTGGGGCCAAGTTTCATCATGTGAAGCGCCTGCGTGAAGTACTCGCCGTGGGGCTTACACGAGGTCATCGTTTCGTAGTCCGTGATGTGGTCGAGTCGAAGATCATCCAGGCGCGCCCATCTCAAGCGCTCTTCGATCGCGACACGAGGGAAGATCGGGTTCGTGGCGATGACGACTCCGAGACCGCAGCCGAGCGCAGCCTCGACCGCCTCTCTCGCCCCAGCAGCGGGTCCTGCGCCGTCGCGCAGGGTGGGGAAGACCTCAGTATAGAAACACTCGAAAAGCGGCCACACGGAATCGAAGTCCAGCCCGGTACCGTCCCTGAACGCTTCGGCAAAAACCTCCTGGTTCGTACGCCCCGGATGCACATCCATCATGCGTGCTGTCCCGGCGTTTATCGCGGACATGAAGCGCGCCTCGTCGAGACCCTCCTTGAAGACCGGCCGTGACGCCGCCGCGAGCGCCCGGAAGTAGCGCTCAAGGAACGCGCCTAGGTTTATGTCCAGCAGCGTTCCGTCCAAATCAAACAGGATACCGCGCATCCGGACTCCTCGTCGAAGCGATGTACGGGCGCCCGCATGATAGCACTCCGCCCGCACTGCACTGCGGATGCGGTCTGCTCTCCCGTGGAAAACTTCGTTATGCGGTTGACGAACTTATACCCGCACAGGTATTCTCGCTCCGCAAGTCGATACCCGTTAGGGTATGCGAGCCTTCTGGCTCGATGGCGCCTTCGGTGGAAGGGAAGCGATCAGGGCATGGCAGGATCGACAGCACGTGTGGAAGCCTCACTCATGCAAGTGTTCGGGGATCGCATGCGGACGGACCGCGTGGAGCGGAAGCTGTACTCACGAGACGTGGGCTCTCTGCCCAAACTCGTCCAACCCTTGATGCCGACGGGCGTTGCGGGCACCGTGGTGCGGCCGGTCTCAGAGGAGGAGGTCGTTGCGCTGCTCGAGGTGGCTCGCAGAGAAGGCGTGCCTGTCGTGCCGCGCGGCATGTCCACGTCAGGTTATGGGGGCGTGTTGCCCGTCCCCGGTGCGATCGTGGCGGACATGTCCGCGATGGACCGGGTTCTGTCGGTGGACCCCGAGGCAATGACTGTTCGCGTGCAAGCGGGCGCGTTGTGGGAGCCGCTCCAGAAGACGCTCAACCGCCAGGGCCTGGATCTTAGGATGTACCCCTCGTCGTTTCCGTCATCGTCCGTAGGCGGCTGGCTGGCTCAGGGTGGCGCCGGTTTCGGCTCATACGAGTACGGGTTCTTCAAGGAGAACGTGCTCGCGGCACGAGTCGTCGAGCCTGATGGCTCGGTCAAGGAGTTCACGGGCGGTGACCTTGACCAGATCGTCGCGGATGCCGAGGGGATCACCGGCATCATCACGGAGGTGACCGTCGCGCTAAGAGCGCGTGAGGCCGAGGTGCACCGGGTCATCGCCTTCCCGGACGCGCCGTCTGTGCAAGGCGCACTCGTTTCCCTCACCCGCCAGCACGTGCCGATCTGGTCGATCACCTTCCTGAACCCCGAGTCCGTGCGCCTCAAGAAGATGCTTCCGCACCGGCACGGTCACCCTTACGAGATGGCCCACGAAGGGTTCGAGCCGGATATCCCACTTGCGTACATCGCGGTGATCGCGTATCCGCAGAGTCGTCGGGACGAGGTCGACTCGGCCCTGGAGGCGATCGTCTCGGACAGCGGCGGCACAGAGCTGGATGCCGAGACGGCCGAGCACGAATGGGAGCAGAGGTTCGCGCCGATGCGCCTCAAGCGGATCGGCCCGTCCATCGTACCGACCGAAGTGATCGTCCCGCTCGACGAGCTCGCAGAGGTGCTCGCCGAGATCGACAAGAAGGTGACTCAGCCGTTCGTCTTGGAAGGCATGGTCGCCAGGGGTGGGCATGTGATCCTGCTCGGCTTCATCCCGCATGACGAACGGTCGCTCGCGTTCAACCTCGCTTTTGCGCTCGCGCTGGTGGTGATCAAGATCGCAAAGCGGCACAAAGGAGGCGCGTACTCGTCGGGACTGTACTTCCGGCAGGAGGCCAAGAGCCTTCTCGGCGAAGAGAAATACCGGGCACTCGAGGAGCACAAGCGCGCGAAGGATCCCAAGAACATCATGAACCCCGAGAAGGTCCTGGGTACCGGGGCGATCAACGCGCTCATGAAGATCGCGATGGCTTTCGAGCCGATCGTGCGACCGGTCGCGAACGCTGCCCGGCCGCCGAAAGGCGACCCGGTGGGCACGAAGGACCGCAACGGGGTCCCGGCCGACGTGGCGTACTACAGCTACGCCTGCGCACAGTGCGGCTATTGCGTGCCGACGTGCGAGGAATACAGCGCGCGCGGCTGGATGAGCCACTCGCCCCGCGGCAAGTACCTCTTCTTGCGCGAGGTCATCGAGGGACGCGAGAAGATCGAGCAGGACATGGTCGATCACTTCTTGGTGTGCACGACCTGTGAGGTGTGTAACACGCGCTGCCAGCTGCAACTGCCCGTGGAGCACTCGTGGATGACGATGCGCGGCAAGCTCGTGCACGAGCAGGGGCGGATGACCTTCCCGCCGTTCGAGATGATGGCTGCCTCGTTACGGGGCGAGCGCAACATCTGGGCGGCCAAGAAGGAGAAGCGCGCCGATTGGCTTCCCGAGCATATCAAGGACAAGGTCGATCCTTCCTCGGACATCTTGTACTTCGCGGGCTGCACGGCAAGCTTCGTGAACACGGACGTGGCGCGATCCACAGTCGAGCTGTTGGACGCCGCGGGCGTGCGTTTCAACTACATGGGCGAAGATGAAGCATGTTGCGGTATCCCGATGAAGGTCTCCGGCAAGTGGGACGTCTTCGAGGAGATCTACCTCCACAACACCACCGAAGCGCGCAAGCGCGGCGCCAAGACGATCGTGACTTCGTGTCCCGCCTGCGGACTGGTGTGGAAGGAGCTCTACGCGAACCTCGCGGCCGAGCGTGGCGAGGACTATGAGTTCGAGGTCAAGCACTACTCGGAGATCGTCGCCGATGCGCTCGCCGAGGGAGCACTTGAGTTCACCCACACGGTGGACAAGCGGCTCACCTTCCACGACTCGTGCCACATGGGCCGGGCACAAGGCAACTACGAGCCGCCACGGGAGATGCTCAGGGCGATCCCCGGCGTCGAGCTTGTGGAGATGGAGCACAACCGCGAAGAGGGGCTGTGCTGCGGGTCCGTCCTTACCCTGATCGGAGATACCCCGGTTGCTCCCGAACTCGGGGGCGCGAGGCTCGAAGAGGCGGTAGACGTCAGCGCCGACGCGGTCGTCGCGTTGTGTCCGTGCTGCCAAGTGCAGCTGCGCGATTCGCGCGACAAGAAGGACATCCCAGTCGAGATCGTGGATCTCGCACACGTCGCGATGGACGGCCTCGGCATCCATCATGACGACCCGTCGCCGTATGCGGCTGAGATGTGGGGTCACTTCGAGAAGTTCATCTACCTCATGAAGCCCGAGTCGATGACCAGCATCATGGTCTCGCTCTTGCCGGAGATGATGGAGGCTATGCCGTCGGGTATGGTGCCGATGATGAAAGCGGCCCGGGCCCTGCCGGGCGGCCTGCGCATGATGGGGGCGATGATGCCCGCGATGATGCCGAAGATGATGCCATCCATGATGCCGAAGGTGATGCCCGCGATGCTGGCAGAGGTATCGCGCCGGGTAGGCCCGCTTCCGGAGGACATGGAGGCGCTCATGCCCGATCTCCTGCCGAAGACCATCGACGCACTCATGCCCAACATGCTGCCGCTCATCGTCGACGACTTCGTACCGAGGATGCTGGAGTACATCAAGCACGACCTGTGATACGGCGCCATCAGAACGAAAGGGCGACGGCTACCGTAGCCGTCGCCCTTCTGTTTCACTATAGGGGTCAGCCGTTTGCTCCGATAAAGAGGCAATGAACGTGATGCAGGACCTCATCATCAGCAGACTCTCCAGCTTCCCCATGTTCGCGGGGTCGCCCGTCGGCGACCTCGAGGCGCTTGCGGCCATGCTCACGTTCAAGCAGTACCCCAAGGGGTCCTTCATCATCAGCCAGAACGACCGCGGCTCCACGATGTACCTGCTGGTCTCGGGGCGAGTGAAGGTCACGCTCGCCTCTGCGGAAGGTAAGGAGCTTGCGCTCAACTACCTCGAGGCGCCGTCACATTTCGGCGAGATGAGTCTTGTCGATGCCGAGCCGCGCTCCGCTGACGTGGTGGCGGTGACCGACGTGGAGGTCCTCGCTCTTGACGCGAAGGACCTTTCCGCGGCGATCGAGGTGCAGCCCCGCCTCGCGCTCACGCTTATCGCCACCTTGTCTTTACGGGTGCGGGAGCTCATCGCGCGAGTGGAGGACATGGCCTTCCATGACGCGGCACATCGTGTCATGCGCGTCCTTCTCAACGTGGCGACAGCGTCCTACGAAGCCCGCGGCATCCCCGTCGTGGAGGGTCTCACGCACTACGAGATCGCTACTTTGGCGGGGACATCCCGCGAGACGGCGAGCCGAGTGGTGTCGCAACTGGTCCGCGACGGGCTGGTCGCCACCAAAGGGCGCCGTATCGTGGTCGATCTGTTCGCGATGAGGGAGCGGCTGGAGCACGACGTCTGAGAGCGTCACTCCGTCGGAGGGAATATACGTCGCGTCCGGTCCTGATGGCCAAGGAGGCACCTATGAAGGAGTTCACTCTGGACGAGTTGGCGCGATTCGACGGTCGCGATGGTCGACCCGCATACGTCGCGTACAAGGGCGTGGTATACGACGTCACCGAGAGTTCGATGTGGAACGACGGCGACCACGAGGGTATGCACCAAGCAGGAGCGGATCTCACGACCGCGCACGAGGATGCCCCCCACGACGAGCATGTCCTCGACTTCCCGGAAGTCGGCAGGGTCGTCTAGCCGAGTACGAAGGTCACGACCGTCTCTATGTGGTAGGTCTGCGGGAAGAGATCGATGGGCGTGGCCTTCCGCAGGCTGTAGCCACCAGAGATGAGCAGCTTGGCATCGCGAGCGAGCGTCGCGGGGTCGCATGATACGTAAACGATCGTCTTGGGGCAGGCGCTCAAGAGCGCCTGCCCCGCGTCCTTACTGAGTCCTGTGCGGGGCGGGTCTATCAACACGGCGCCGACGGTGTCGATCGTGCCAAGCACGTGTCCCGCGTCGCCGGGTGTGATCTCGGCGCGCAGCGCGGCGCCTGCAAGATTGCGTCGCAGGTCGGCCAGGGCATGCGATGAACTTTCGACCGCCACTACATCGGCGAAGCGCGCAAGTGGCAAGGTGAAGGTGCCAACGCCGGCGTAGACGTCCGCGACAGTGTTCGCGCCCGATTCCTCGACAGCGGCGCAGGCCGTGGAGCGAAGCCGCTCAGCGGCACGCGTGTTCACTTGGAAGAACGAGGGCGGAGATACGCTGTAGCGGTCGCCGCTCAGTGTCTCATGCCAGACTCCCTCCCCAAGAAGAACCTCCACCCGGGTCACTCGGCGTGCCCCCGACGGGCCCTTCGCGATGACTCGAGTGACCGATGAGGCGCCCACGGCGTCAGCGAACACCTTGGCCGCCAACTGCCGGGGAAAACCGCTGGGGTCCGTCCACACATCCACTGTGACTTCGCCTGACCGGGAGACCCGCAGAGCGACTCGGTCCACGCGAGCGTCCGTGCGCGCCGACAGATAGCGCAGCGCACCGCCGAGCGCGCGCGGAGCGCGGCGCAAAGCGGGCGGAAGGAGCAAGCATTCTTGTATCGGCACGACGTCGTTGGTGTGACGGCGCGCAAGACCGAGCAGCGGTCCGCGAGAGGTGGGTCGCACATGGAACTCCACCTTGTTGCGGTACCCGTAGGTATCAGGCGAAGGCGCCGTGGCATCTACGTCGATCTGTGCGCCGCCGATCTTTGCGAGAGCGCTCTCGACTGCAGCCGCCTTCGCGGTGCACTGAGCCGTGTACGCCACATGCTGCCATTGACATCCGCCACATTCGCCGAAGTGCGGACATGCGGGCTCGACGCGATCAGGCGAAGCTTGAAGCAGCGAGACGATACGAGCGCGGGCATAGCGTTCATGGCGTTCGGTCTCCTGCGCGTCGACGACGTCGCCGGGGCACGAGCCTTCCACGAACACCGTGAAGCCGTCGGGCGCCTTCGCCACGCCAGCCCCGCCGTATGCTAGGCTTTCGATTGTGAGCCGCACGGTGCCTCCTGTCGCATCGGGTACATCATAATCGTCCGTGTCGGTACGGTTTGAGTCGCCGGCGCGGGGTGCCGATACACACATGAGTCCGCACCCCCCCCGTGTGGACGGCGCCTGTCGGGCGGCGCTTAGGACGAGAAGGGTTTGACCACGTGCCTGGAACCAGGATCTTGGTAGTCCATGATGATGCGATGTTCAGCGACCGCGTGCGGGAAGCCATCCTCGCCACTATCCCGGGAGCCGAGGTGTACTCGGCTGTCTCGGGGATGCGGGCGCTAGGCATAGCCAAGCAACGTCATCCGGCAGTTATCATTGCCGATGGCGATCTTGTAGGGATGGACGGATTCACGTTCACGCAGGAACTCAAAGGGGACGCCGATCTTGCCGATATCCCCGTCATCATAGTGGTCGGTTCGCCTACCGAGGCGACCGCGTTGCGTGCGCGTCAGTCCGGCGCTTCCGCGCACTTGCCCTCGTCGATCGACATGGCCACTCTTATGCAGAAGCTGATGTCTTTCCTGCCGACGGACATCTCGGTTGTGACTGATGTCGCGTCACCCGCTCCGGCCTCTGGAGAGGCCGGAGGCGCAGCCGGGGGCGATCAGCCTGCTGCGCAGCCCTCCGCACACGGGCATGGTGTGCCGGGTCCGGCGGTGGATGACGCCGATCGTGCTCCCGGTGGTCAAGTGCCACGAGTGCCGATGGCAGAGCCGGCGGTGGTGGCGAGTGCGGGCAGACCCCAGCCACCGGGGAGTGACACCCCTCACATCGATGACTTGCTCCGACTCATGATCGAGCGGGGTGGTTCAGACCTTCATGTCACGGTCGGCAGCCCTCCGGGTATTCGTTTGCGGGGAGAGTTGACGCCGGTGGAGAACACGAAGGTGCTCACGCCCCGGGACACACAGGCCATGATCTTGAATCTGCTCTCTGAGGAGCAGCGCAAGCGTTTTGAGACCGAGCTCGAGCTTGACTTCGCATATAGCATCCCCGGTCTGTCGCGTTTCCGCGCGAACGTGTTCCAGCAGCGCAACTCGCTGGGAGCGGTGTTCCGCGTGATCCCCATCGAGATCCCGACGATCGAGGAACTCGGGCTGCCGAAGGTGTGTAAGTTCCTCGCCGAGCGCCCCCGTGGTCTCGTGCTGGTGACGGGTCCGACAGGGTCCGGCAAGTCGACGACGCTGGCCGCGATGATCGACCACATCAACGAGACGCGTGCTGTGCACATCATCACTCTCGAAGATCCCATCGAGTTCATGCACCGCAACAAGAAGGCGTACGTCAATCAGCGCGAGATCGGGGAGGACACTCATTCGTTCGCGGCGGCGCTCAAGCGTGTGTTGCGGCAGGACCCCGACGTGATCTTGGTGGGCGAGATGAGAGACTTGGAGACCATCTCGGCGGCCATCACCGCCGCCGAGACAGGGCACCTGGTGCTGGCCACCCTGCACACGACCGGTGGTCCGGCAGCGGTGGACCGCATCATCGACGTTTTCCCACCCCATCAGCAGCAGCAGGTCCGGATGCAACTCTCGGGTACTCTTGAAGGGGTGCTCTCTCAGGTGCTCTTGCGCTCTTCGGACGGCAAGTCGCGCGTCCTGGCGATGGAGATCATGCTCGGCATCCCGGCTATCAGCAACCTCATCCGCGAGGGTAAGACGCATCAGATGGCGACGATCATCCAGGGAGGCGCGCAGCTGGGGATGCAGACACTCGACCAGCATCTCAAGACACTCGTGTCTGCCGGACGCATCACGTACGAAGAGGCCATGAGTAAAGCGCAGGAGCCACGCGAGCTTGCGCAGATGCTCGGCCGCAGGGTCTGAGGACCCGAGGCGATCGAAAGGGGTCTTCCGTGGACGTCGTGCGCGTACGTTGGAACAGGAAGCGCCAGTTCGTCGGATGGGACGAGTCGGGTCACAGTCTGGTGATGGACGCCAAGCCAGAGTACGCAGGAGAGGGTACGGGCATGCGTCCGTTGCAAGTGTTCCTGTGCGGGTTGGCGGGATGTACCGGAATGGACGTGATATCGATCCTCGAGAAGAAGCGTCAGGACGTCCGGGGACTTGAGATCCACGTCGAAGGTGACCAACGTGAGGACGAGTTCCCCAAGATCTACGTTGAGGTCCGCCTCCACTTCATCGTGACCGGGTTCGGCGTGTCGCCTAAAGCAGTTGCAAGAGCGATCGAGCTTTCTCACGACACCTACTGCTCGGTCGGCGGCATGCTAGGGCCACAGGTGAACGTGGTGACGTCATACGAAGTGCGTGAAGCCCCCGCGCCGAGCGATGCGGAGCGCTCCTGAGCGTGACCGACGCAGTCGTTATGCCCGTATACAACGAAGCGCCCACCGTCGCTGCAGTCCTCTCGGCAGTTCGCCGCTACTTCGAGGGCATCGTGATTGTTGTGGACGACGGCTCCACTGACGGCACCAGCGAGATCCTCGCTGGCTGCGACGACATCGTCGCTTTCAGCAGGTCCGAGAACGTTGGCTACGGCCGCTCGCTCATCGACGGGTTCGATCTGGCGCTCTCGCTTGGGGTCGAACGTGTGGTCACTATGGACTGTGACGGACAACATGAACCTCACCATATCCCCGCGTTCTTGAGAACGCTCAGACAGGCCGACATCGTCTCAGGGAGCCGCTACTTGCCCGCGAGCCAGGCAGTGGGTGACGCTCCTGCCGAGCGGACTCACGTGAACGCACGCGTGACCGCGGTGATCAACGCGCTTACGGGGTGGGGGATCACCGACGCCTTCTGTGGGTTCAAGGCCTATCGCGCCGCTGCGCTCCGTCGCCTCGCGCTCACCGAAGACGGATACGCGATGCCGATGGAGTTGTGGGCGCAGGCGTGGAAGGCCGGACTCACTGTGAGTGAGCTTCCCGTCGAGCGCATATACTTCGACAACGACCGATCGTTCGGGGCGGACCTCGATGACCCCGAGAAGCGTCTGGAGTACTACATGAGGGTGTGGAACGCCTCACTTGCTCAGGAGGGATGATGTTCGACATCGTGTGCGTCGGAGCCCATCCAGATGACGTCGAGATCGGGATGGGTGCCACAGTCGCAAGCATGGTGCGGCAAGGGTTGCGAGTCGCGCTCGTGGACCTTACGAACGGCGAACCGACACCCTACGGCACCCCGGAGCTCCGAGCGGCCGAGGCAGCAGAATCTGCTCGGGTGCTGGGTGTGACACGTCGCACCCTTGATCTTCCCAACAGGTACTTGCTCGATTCCATCGACGCGCGCCAGGCTCTTGCCGAGGTGCTGCGCCAGTGGCGTCCGCGCGTGGTCTTCGCGCCGTATCCCACCGACGCTCACCCTGACCATATCGCCGCCGCCTCCATCGCCGTCGCAGCGCGCTTTTACGCGAAGCTCACCAAGACCGACATGAGAGGCGAGCCGCACTACCCGGCGAAACTGTATCACTACCTCGCGGTGCACCTGGCCCTGCACGTCAAGCCCTCGTTCGTGATGGCGGTGGAGCCGAGCGACCTCGAGTGCAAACTCGAGGCGCTGGCAGCGTATCGGTCCCAGTTTTCGGCGAATCCGAGCAACACGGGCGTCGTCCCCCGTGTCGAGCGCTCCGCGTCGTACTGGGGCGGCCTGGTCGGCGCCGCTGCGGGCGAGCCGTTCTTCTCGGCCGAGGAGATCGGGATCCACTCCATAGAGGACCTGGTGTGAGGGCGCCATGCGCGTGATCCATTCTGCGCCGGTCGGCCACGGCGAACTTCTTGTGGACCCTCCCTTCGACCGATGGCGTGCGCTTGCCGAGAAGAACCATCGCGCGGGCTGCGAGTGGGATGTCCGTATCGCGGGTGTGCCACTTGCCACGCTGCGTGAGCAGGCACGTGGGGAAACACTCAGAGAGGCGTCAGCGTACTCGGCGGTTCTGGGTGTGTCTGTGCAAGACGCACCGTCAGCGCCGGGGTTGGTGGTCGTGACAGGTCATCAACCCGAGCTCTACCACCCCGGTGTGTGGGTCAAGTGCTTCCTTGCGCAGCGCTTCTCGGATGAAACCGGCGCCGCCGCTCTCGACATCGTGGTGGACTCTGACACCTTCGACAAGGTCGCTCTTGAGACACCGTGTCTCAAACGAGGTGTCGGGCGCTGCGAGTCCGTCCTTGCCCGAGGTGGAGCGGATGTGCCTTTCGCGTGTGCTCCGCCGCCATCTGTAGAAGAGGTGAGAGCCTTCCGCTCCGAGGGACTCGCAGGGCTCCAAACGCTGCCCGCTCCGGCTCTGGCACGGCACTTCTGTCTGTTCGTCGATGAACTCGAGGCGGCGATCGCGCGCGCGAACAACCTGGCGGAT
>JAJFTR010000098.1 GCA_021372825.1 Actinomycetes bacterium | reverse complement strand
CGGCGATGCGCGCGCACCCGCGTGCGGGCATAGCCGCTCTTGCCGGCGCCGCAGGTGTCGCGACGGACGCCATCACTGCTGAGAGAGTGGCTTTCGCGCTTGCGCCGCGGCTTAACGCTGCGGGCAGGATGGCTGACCCCGCGCTTTCTCTTGAGCTCCTGCTGACCAGCGATGTCGTTCGCGCCGAGGAACTCGCACGCGCGCTGGACGAGCACAACAGGCTTCGGCAGGCCGCTGAGAGCGACCTCATGGAAGAGGCGATCGCGCAGGCAGAGAAGACCTACCATACCGGCGACGCGGCGCTTGTGGTCGCAGGCGAGGGTTGGCATGAGGGTGTGCGCGGCATCGTCGCGTCGCGACTCGTGGAGCGGTACGGCGTGCCGAGTATCGTGTTCTGCGTCGAGGAAGGAGTGGCCCAGGGTTCCGGTCGCTCGGTGCCCGGGGTCGACCTGTATCGAGCGCTGGAGTCCGTCTCGGCGCGTCTGCTGCGCTTCGGGGGGCATCCACAAGCAGTGGGACTGGCGCTGCCCGCAGAGGATCTGCCGTGGTTCAGAGCGACGCTCCTAGACCGTCTTTCGCAAGACGCGGCCGGTCTGCCCGCCCCCGTGCTCGCCATTGACGCGGAGGTGGAACTCAGCGACCTGGGAGTGGAACTCGCCGCCGAGCTCGACACGCTTGAACCGTTCGGCCATAACAACCCCCGGCCGTTGCTCGCCACGCGGGGTGTCTTCCTGAACGGTCGCAGGGCCGTCGGCAAGACGGGCGCCCACCTGGCGTTCACAGCCTACGACGGCGTGGCGTCCGTGCCGGGGATCATGTTCCGATGCGTGCGGATCGATGATCTGCTCTCATACGAGGCGACCGCGGATGTCGCCTTCGAGTTCGATGTGGACCAGTGGCAGGGCTCGGCGCGTCCGCGCCTGGTGGCGCGCGACATCGTCACACACACAGCCCCGGCACAAGCGCCGGCGTCGCAGCTGGTGCACGATCTTTTCGAGCACGCCGAGAAGATCGTCGCGCAGGGGGAGTATGCCACTATCGGCGAGGAGGAATCCTTTCATACCAAGCTTGTCGGAGTGACCTTCGAAGGCCGACAGGATGTGGTCGCAGGTCTTGAGACCGGTACTCCGCTGCGACTCGTGAGAGAACGCGAGAACGAGCACGACCCCAATGCGTGCGCGCTGCGAGACCCCCGAGGCGCACAGGTAGGTTTCTTCAATCGGCGGCTTGCCGCAGTGATCGCTCCTCTCATCGATCAAGGTGTCGAGTACGACGTCACAGTGGCGAACGTCACGCAATCGCCTGACGAGCGGACCCGTGGCGTGAACGTGCTCGTCACCCGTCGTGATCTGGCAGGTGATCGCACATGTGTGGAGCCTGCGCGCGAGCGTCGTGCTGAGCTTTCAGAGCTGGATGGGCCGGCTCTTGCCGGGGCCCTCAGGGAGCACCTGCTTGGGCAGCATGCGCCACATCCGGCACAGACCGAAGCACTCGAGTCTCTTGCGGCAGGCACGAGCACGCTGGTGGTGATGGCCACAGGGCGGGGCAAGTCGTACATCTTCCACCACCACGCGGCGCGCCTCGCGATCGCCAGCGATCGCGCATCTGTCTTCGTGTATCCGCTGCGTGCGCTCGTCGCCGACCAGGCGTTCCACCTGCAGGACACCTTCGCGGGCATCGGGTGCACGGTCAAGACGGTCACGGGGGAGACGTCCGCGCCGGAGCGCGACGAGGCCTTCTCGGCCCTGGGGGAGGGCACCCTTGACGTGGTGCTCACCACCCCGGAGTTCCTCGAGCACCACGCCGCGCGGTTCGCTGCCACGGGCCGGGTCTCGTTCGTGGTGATCGACGAAGCACATCACGTGGGACTGTCCAGAGCCGCCCATCGCCCCACCTACGGGCGGCTAGGCCGCGCGTTGGAGACTCTGGGGCATCCCGTCGTTCTTGCTGTCACAGCGACCGCCGATACGGCTGTCGAGGCGCAGATCCGCGAGGTCCTGGGCATCGAGAGGACCGTCGTGGATCCGACCGTCCGAGAGAACCTCGTTCTCGACGATCGGCGCGGAACACGGGACAAAGAGGCGTTCGTGGCTTCTCTGGTCGCGCGCGGGGACAAGACGATCGTGTACGTGAACAGCCGCCAAAGAGCCGTGTCGCTCGCTCGCGTGCTGCATGAGCGCGTCGCCGCGACGCATGACGCCGTCGCGTTCTACACTGCGGGGCTCTCGCGCACCGCGCGTCACGCGATCGAGGCGGCATTCCGCGAGGGCGCCATCAAGACGGTGGTCGCGACCAGCGCGTTCGGAGAGGGCGTGAACGTTCCCGACGTGCGGCACGTGATCTTGTACCACATGCCCTTCAGCGCGGTGGAGTTCAATCAGATGTCGGGACGGGCAGGACGCGACGGCGGCCTTGCGAAGGTGCACCTCCTCTACGGCGAGGCGGACGCGCGCATCAACCGATCTATCCTGAGGTCGCTCGCTCCGGAACGTGACGACATAGCCGCGGTGTACCTTGCTCTAAAGGAGTGCGCTACGGAGGCGGGTGGCTCGGTCGAGGTCACCAACAGTGAGCTCGCCGAGCGGCTCAAGAAGTTCCGTCCGACATCGAGTCTCGATGAGAAGGGTGTCTCGGTCGCTATTGGCATCCTGCGTGAGTTGGGACTCCTCGATGCGGAGGGCACGGGTTCGTGGAGGCGCTTGTCGCTTCTGCCAGCGCCCCAGGTCAAACTCGATCTTGCGACATCGGTGCGCTACGCCGAGGGGCATGAGGAGGTAGCGCTTTTCGAGGAGTTCGCGCAATGGGCGCTCACGGCGTCGGCAGACGATTTGCTGCACACTTTCGATCGTCCTATTCTGCCGAGACACGCTAGTGCGTGAAGGAGGAGGTGAGCAGCGGCGATGACGGCGACCATCGAGGGGATCGAGGCGCAGCTGCGCTCGTACAACCCTCACGCGGACACGAACGAGCTGGAGGAGGCGTACGTCTTCGCTGCTGAGAAGCACGCCGGACAGACGCGCAAGTCCGGTGAGCCCTTCATCAACCATCCGCTCGAGGTCGCGATGATCCTCGCGAGCCTGCATCTCGACACCGCGACGCTTCAGGCCGCGCTCTTGCACGACGTCGTCGAGGACAGCGGCGTCACGCTCAAGGAGATCCGCGAGCGCTTCGGTCCGGAAGTGGCGTCTCTTGTCGATGGGGTCACCAAGCTGGGCCGCATCAAGTTCTCGTCGCTTGCCGAAGCCCAGGCCAACAACATGCGCAAGATGCTGATCGCGATGGCCAAGGACATCCGCGTCATCTTGATCAAGCTGGCGGACCGGCTGCACAACATGCGCACGCTCTCAGCTCTTCCTCTCGAGAAGCAGCGGGCCAAAGCCATCGAGACCATGGAGATCTACGCGCCGCTCGCGCACAGGCTCGGGATCTCCCAGATCAAGTGGGAACTCGAGGACCTGGCCTTCTTCTACCTCGAGCCGCGCAAGTTCGCTCAGATCGAGAGGATGGTCGCCGAGAGCCGAGCCGCTCGCGAGGCCTACCTCGAGCAGGTGATCGCACAGCTCACGCAGGAGCTGGAAGCGGTGGGGATCCGCTCGGAGATCTCCGGACGGCCGAAGCACCTGTACAGCATCTACCAGAAGATGACGCAGCGTGGGAAGGATTTCTCGGAGATCTACGACCTGATCGCGCTTCGCGTGATCGTGGAGTCGGTCAAAGACGTGTACGGAGCGCTCGGGACGGTGCACAGCATCTGGAAACCGATGCCCGGGCGCTTCAAGGACTACGTCGCCATGCCGAAGTTCAACATGTACCAGTCACTGCACACCACGGTCATCGGCCCCGCGGGGCGCCCGCTCGAGATCCAGATCCGAACCGAGGAGATGCACCGGACGGCCGAGTACGGCATCGCCGCACACTGGCGCTACAAGGAAGGCGCCAAAGACGAGGACTTCGACGAACGTCTCGCGTGGCTGCGCCAGATGCTCGAGTGGCAAACGGAGCTCAAAGACCCGCGAGAGTTCATGGAGGCTCTCAAGATCGATCTGTTCGAGGATGAGGTCTACGTTTTCACCCCCAAAGGCGATGTCATCTCGCTTCGCCGGGGCTCGACGCCGATCGACTTCGCGTATGCGATCCACACCGAGATCGGCAACCACTGTGTGGGGGCCAAGGTCAACGGAAGCATCGTGCCACTCTCCTACGAGCTGCAGATGGGCGACCGTGTGGAGGTACTGACGTCGAAGAGCGCGAATCCCTCGCGCGACTGGCTCGCCGTCGTGCGCACTTCCTCCGCGCGCTCGAAGATCAGAGCGTACTTCTCGCGTGTAAGCCGCTCCGACGACGTGCAGGCGGGCAGGGAAGAACTCCTGAAGGTTCTCCGCAAACAAGGGATGGGCCTCGGCACGCAAGGCATGTCCAAGGCGCTCGAGGCGGTCGCGAGAGAGATGAACCTCCAGAGCGCTGAGGATCTCACCGCCGCCATCGGTGCAGGCAAGCAGAGCGCCAAGCAGGTGGTCACCAAGCTGATCAAACACCTGTCCAAAGAGCCTGCCGCGGGCGCGCGGGCAGAAGACACGCTAAAGGGGCTGCCCCCGTCCCAGCCGATGACGCCCCCGCGCTCGAAGCGCCGGCGTCCGGGGGGCGGCGTGAGGGTCGTGGGGATCGACGACATGCTCGTGCGCCTCGCGCGTTGCTGCAATCCCGTCCCGGGTGACGAGATCGTCGGGTTCGTCACGCGCGGCAGAGGCGTGTCGGTCCACCGCAAGGACTGTCCGAACTCTCGAGAGCTGCTCAAGCAGCCCGAGCGGATCATCGACGTGGAGTGGGACACGGGTACCTCGGCTGTCTACCAAGTGGAGATCGTCATTGAGGCGCTCGACCGCACTCGGCTGCTCCAGGACGTGTCAGTGGCCCTCGCGGACGCGGGAGTGAACGTGCTCTCGGCATCGGTCGCGACCGACAGGCAGGGGATCGCCACAATGCGCTTCTTGCTCGAACTCGGAAGCATGGACCAACTGGACAAGGTGCTGCGGGCTGTCAAAGGGATCGACGGGGTGTTCGATGCCCGGCGTTCTCTGCCCGAGGTCGGACCGAAGTCCAAGAACAGGAGCGGATCGTGATCGTGAAGCGCCTCATCTTAGGGCCGCTCGAGACGAACTGTTGGCTGGTGTCAGACGACGTGGGCGGGCCCATGCTCGTCATCGACCCTGCCGGCGATGAGGACGAGCTCCTCGAGGCGGTCGGGGACAGGCCCGTGGCTGCGATCGTGCTCACGCACGGGCACTTCGACCATCTTGGCGCGGCTGTGGCGGTGGTGACGCACACGAGAGCACCCCTCCTCGTGCACGAGGCGGATGCCAAGGCCATCACGAGCGCCGAGGGCAATGGCGGCGCCGTCTTCGGATTCGCGCTCATCGCCCCCGCACCCGAGCGCACTCTCGCTGATGGCGATACGATCGAAGCGGGGGACATCACGCTCACCGTCTTGCACGTGCCTGGCCATACCCCGGGGAGCATCGCTCTTCTTGGCGAGGGCCACCTCTTCTCCGGCGACACTCTTTTCGCGGGCAGCGTGGGGCGCACGGACTTCCCAGGCGGAGACCCCACGGCGATCCGCGCCTCCGTGGCGCGACTGGCGGCCTTGCCCGATGACACGCGCGTTCACCCCGGTCACGGTCCGGACACCACGATCGGCCGGGAGCGGCGTGTGAACCCCTTCTTCCCACGAGCCTAGGCCGAGAGGAGCCGTGGCATGCTCGACATCCTCATCATCATGAACAACTACTTCCACGACGTGGCCACAGCGACTCTGCTCGCCTCCGCGGTGATCCTGTGGGTCCTGTACCGTCGCGCGTCTCGCGAGGGACCGCAGGATGTGGCTTTCCTCGCGCGGGCGTATCCCGCGCTCACGCGATTCGCGAACATCGCTCTTGCGTGGGTCATCATCGGTGGTATCCCGCGCGCCATCACTTTCAACACCCACGACCTGGGTGCGATGCGTGGGGACCTTGTGCCCGCGATCGTCGTCAAGCACGTGGTCGAGGTCGCTGCGGTCGTGGCGGGGGCGCTGATGTGGCGCGCCGTGCGTCGCATGGTGATGTCCGATACGCAGCATGGTCGCGACGGGTCCGCATAGCCGCGAGGCACGCGTTCAGGTACACTCGAAAGCCGCACCCGCCCCACGAGAAAGGCCTTGTGAGTGGACGCACGTGCCCCAAAAGGGACCGTCGACATGCTGCCCGGCACTGCCCGTGCCTGGGAGTTCATGACCAAAACGGCACAGGATCTTTTCGGCCGATATGGTTTTGAGCCGATCTACACACCTCTCTTCGAGCACACCGAGGTCTTTACGAGAGGTATCGGGGAGGCGACGGACATCGTTTCGAAGGAGATGTACACCTTCGAAGACCGCTCAGGGCGTTCCCTCACGCTGCGTCCCGAAGGTACCGCAGGCGTCGTGAGGGCGGCCTTGGAGCATGGGCTGGCCGCCCAGGGTTCCTCGGCCAAGCTCTACTACGCCGGCCCGATGTTCCGCTACGAGCGTCCGCAAAAGGGCCGTATGCGCCAGTTCTGGCAGATCGGTGCGGAAGTGCTCGGTGCAGCCGAGCCGAGCACGGACGCGGAGATCATCACTTTGCTCGTCCGCTTCTTCGAGAGCGTCGGCATCCCGCTTGATCGTATGACGCTGCTGCTGAACTCGATGGGCGACGAGGCATGCCGTCCCGCGTACCGTGAGCGTGTAAGGCAGTTCATCCTGCAAAAGGGTGCGGAGCTGTGTGAGGAGTGCAACAGACGCGCCGATACCAACCCGCTCCGTGCGTTCGACTGCAAGAACCCGGAGTGCGTCGCGGTGATGGCGGACGCTCCGCTCTTGCGCGATTCGCTGTGCGACGAGTGCGCGGAGCACTATGAGAGCGTGAAGCGCCATCTCGACCTTGTGGGGATCGCTTATGTGGAGGCGCCGCGGCTGGTGCGCGGACTCGACTACTACACCCGCACCGTGTTCGAGGTGCAAGTGACGCACGGACTGGGTTCACAGAACGCGATCGGAGGCGGTGGCCGCTACGACCGCTTGATGCAGGAGTATGGGGGCCCTCCCACTCCAGGGCTTGGGTTCGCACTCGGTTTCGAGCGCACCCTTCTCGCCCTGGAAGCCGCCGGCGTCGACGTGGGGGCGGCTCCGCGCACCGACGTCTATGTGGCGGCGGTCGACGCGGACGTGCGTCCCGCTGCGTTCGTGACAGCGGCAAGGCTGCGGGACGCGGGGATGGCGGCGAGCCTCGATCATCAAGCGAGGAGTCTGAAGTCCCAGTTCAAACAAGCCGACCGGCTTGGCGCACGCCTGGTGGTCGTTATCGGCCCTGACGAGCTCGCCTCCGGGCAGGTCACTATCCGCAACATGGACACAAAAGACGAGACACGCGCGGCAGTCGATGACGTGGTCGTCGCGGTGCGTTCCCGTCTCGGCTAGAAAGGCTGTCAGCATGCTCGATGCACGCTACTCGATCCGCTCGCACGTCGCTGGGTCACTAAGGCCCGAACACGCCGGCCAGACGGTGACTGTGGCCGGCTGGGTCCATCGCCGCCGCGATCACGGTGGCCTCGTGTTCATCGACCTTCGGGACCGGAGCGGGCTTGTGCAGTGCGTGTTCGATCCGGACACCTCAGGACCCGCGTTCGTCGTGGCCGAGGAGGTCCGCTCCGAGTGGGTGGTGGCGTTCACGGGAACTGTGCGTATGCGACCTGAAGGTACCGTCAATCCTGACCTTGCCACCGGCCAGGTGGAGGTCGTGGTCGCCTCGGCGGAGGTGCTGAACACGAGCGGGACACCGCCCTTCGAGGTTGACTCGGCCATCGAGACCGATGAGGCCCTGCGGCTTAAGTACCGCTACATCGACCTGCGCCGTCCGGAGGTGCTGGAGGCGTTCGTCTTGCGCGACCGCATCACTCAGCGGTTCCGCAAGTCTCTTGAGCATCGCGGGTTCATGGAGGTGGAGACGCCGATCCTTGGCCGGTCGACACCCGAAGGCGCGCGTGACTTCATCGTGCCGAGCAGGCTGTCGCCCGGCGCCTTCTACGCCTTGCCCCAGTCTCCGCAGCTGTTCAAGCAGCTGCTCATGGTAGGCGGGATCGAGCGCTACTACCAGATCGCGCGGTGCTTCCGGGACGAGGACCTTCGGGCCGACCGTCAGCCCGAGTTCACCCAGATCGACATCGAGATGTCGTTCGTGAGACAAGACGATCTGCTCCAGATGATGGAGGAGGTCATGGATGAGGTGATGCACGAGGCGGGAGTCCACCTGGACCTCCCTCTCGCGCGCCTCACGTATGCCGAGGCGATGGATCGTTACGGCTCCGACCGGCCGGACCTGCGGTTCGGGATGGAGCTCACGGATGTGTCTGGTGTGTTCACGGCGTCGCAGTTCAAGGTCTTCGCCGATGCACTCGGCTCGGGTGGTGTCGTCAAGGGCATCGCTGCGCGAGGAGCGGGCGATTGGAGCCGTGGTCGTATCGACGCTCTCAATCAAGACGCGCTTGACGCGGGGGCCAAGGGGCTTGCCTGGGTCGCATTCACGAGCACAGGCGAAGTCCGCTCGCCAGTCGCGAAGTTCTTCACCGCCGATGAGCTCGCCGGGCTTCGCGAGGCCTTCGCCGCCGAGCCTGGCGACCTCGTGCTCATGATCGCCGATGCCCGTGAGGTCGCTAACGAGGTTCTCGGCATGCTCCGCGTGAAGATGGCCGAGGAATTGGAGCTGCCGCGCGAGGGTTTCGCCACCCTGTGGGTCGTCGACTTCCCGCTCTTCAAGTGGGATGCCGAGGAGAAGCGGTGGGATGCGAACCATCACCCCTTCACCCGGCCCTTCGACGATCACCTCGGCCTGATCGAGTCCGACCCGGGCGCTGTGCTCTCATACTCGTACGACCTCGTGATGAATGGGCTCGAGATCGGCGGTGGCACGCTGCGCATACACGACGTGGAGGTGCAAAGACGCGTCCTCAGCGTTCTCGGGCACGGCGAGCAGGACGCCACCGATCAGTTCGGTTTCCTACTCGAGGCTCTGTCACTCGGCGCGCCGCCTCATGGCGGCATCGCCCTTGGGTTGGACCGCCTGGTGATGGTGCTTGCCGGCAAGCACTCGATACGCGATGTGATCGCATTCCCGAAGACGTCGTCGGGCGCGTGTCCCTTGACGGGCGCACCGGACACGGTGAGTGCGCGGCAGCTTCGCGACGTGCACCTCAAGGTCGACTGAAGGAGCGCCGCGGACTCCGAAGGGGAAGGGTGGCGTGTAGCGGTCGCAGGGGCTGGATGCTAGGATAGTGATGGCTTCGCCTTGCGCGGCTTCGGCTTCAATGGTCGAACCAACAGTCCTGAACCGGGAGCCCTACATTTCTCGGCCGAGTGGTATCACCGCGAGAGCGGGGAAGCGCGGAGCCGGGGTGCGGGCACCCACCTGCTGAGGCAGGTTCACCTGCCGGAGCGCGCGAGGCGGGGTTCCTGTTGCCTGTGAGTGGAGGATGCGATGCGCAAGTGGGTCCTCGCCATTGTCGTAGCATGTCTTGCCGTCGTGCTTGTGGGTTGTGGGGGCGGGGGAGCTGCCGAGCCGGCTGATGCAGAAGCCGGAACGGGCGCGGCCCCGGCTCCGGCGGCGAATCCGGCGGAGGAAGTGATCGCCGACAAGTCTCCGGTCGAGACGACACTCACGCCCTCTCCGTTCCCGTCGACGCTGTCGACCGCCCTGCCTGAGGCGGTGCAGAAGAAGCTCGATGCGGGTCGCCCGATGTTGATGTTCTTCTATGACACCCGTGAGCTGGAGACAAAAGAGCAGCGGGCCGAGATCGATGCGGTACTCAAGGAGTATCGGGGACTGATCGACCTCGTGGCATTCGATGTCACAGCCAAGTCTGCCGGGTCTGCTCCCGAGGCGGCCAAAGTGGCTGTCTCGCTCGCTGATGACCTTGGCATCAAAGGGACGCCCTATATCGTGATCGTGGACAAGAACGGTTTCATCACGTGGCGCTGGCTCGGCTACGTCGACCGCGACCTCATCGAGCGTGAGGTCCTGCGCGCCACCGAGTAGTCGTGGACGACTTGTTCTCGGAGTCGGCAGGGCGGGCGCTGCATGAGGATGCGCCCCTGGCGGTCCGTATGCGGCCGCGCACCCTACAGGAGTTCGTCGGACAAGAAGATGTCGTGGGCCCAGGGACCGTTCTGCGCACTGCCATCGAGACAGACACGCTCACATCGCTGATCCTTTATGGACCTGCCGGGTCCGGTAAGACGAGTCTGGCGCGCATCATCGCCGGCGTGACGAAGGCCCATTTCACTGAACTTTCCGCCGTGAACGCAGGCGTCAAAGAAGTGCGCGCGGCCATCGACGAGGCGAAAGACCGGCTCGGGTTCTCGGGACAGCGGACGATCGTCTTCATCGACGAGATCCACCGTTTCAGCAAGTCACAGCAAGACGCGCTCCTGCACGCGGTGGAGGACCGTGTCATCGTGCTCATCGGAGCGACCACAGAGAACCCCTTCTTCGAGGTCAATGCTCCTCTCATCAGCCGCTCACGCATCGTGGTGCTGAAACCTCTGCGCGACGAGGACATCAGGGTGATCGTGAGAAGCGCGGTAAGTGACACCGAGCGTGGCTTGGGCGGTTCCGTCCGTCTCACTCCTCAAGCCGAGGACATGATCGTTCTGGAGGCGGGTGGCGACGCGCGCGCGGCGCTCAGTGTGCTGGAGCTTGCTGCGCGTCTTGCTCCTGAGGCTGCGGACGTTCGCGACGTCACGGCCGAGCATGTCTCGGCAGTCACCCAGACGCGGCAGCTTACGTATGACAAGTCGGGCGATGTGCACTACGACGTGATATCCGCTTTCATCAAATCGATGCGCGGGAGCGATCCCGATGCCGCAGTCTACTGGCTCGCTCGGATGGTCGAAGGCGGTGAAGACCCCAAGTTCATCGCTCGCAGGATGCTCATCCTCGCCTCGGAGGACATAGGAATGGCCGATCCGAACGCGCTGTTGGTTGCGCATGCGGCGGTCAAGGCCGCCGAGTTCATCGGATGGCCCGAGTGTCGCATCAATCTCGCACATGCCGCGATTTACTTGGCGCTGGCATCCAAGTCGAACGCCTGCTATGTGGCGATCGACGAAGCTCTGCGCGAGGTCAGGTCAGGTCCTGCCCGCGAGGTTCCCGATCACCTGCGGGATCGTCATCGTCCAGGCGCCGAGCAGTACCCGCCATACGTATATCCGCATGATCACCCCGACGAAGCCGGGCGTCAGCGCTACCTTCCCAAAGGACTTGAGGGGCGCCGATTCTATCGACCGAAGGCCGACTAGAGTCAACGCGGCACCGGAGTCGACGATAGCCCACATGTCTCGCTCCCGAACCCAGGTCTTTCATGGGGTACCTGGGGATTCACCTGGCTGAGCCGAGGCAATCGTCCGGGTACCATCACGGTTGAAAGGTCCCGCTCGGTCCGAAGCTACTCGCAACGCTACTCAAGGGGGTGAGCATCAATGTTCGTTTGCAGGACCACGTGTGGCGGTCGTCTTATGTCCAGGATCCACCTGCCCAGGCGAGTGGTGGAGCACCCGAGCGCTTCGGCCGTTGCGTCAATGTAGTTCCTTGTACGCCTACTCTCTGAAAGGGGGAAGCGCTATGAGTGGAGAGTTGAGAGATCGGGTGTCGATCATCGGAGTGGGTTGCAGCAGGTTCGGCGACCTACTCGCCACGCCAGAACTCGTCGGCTTGAGCCTTCAGGAGCTTGCCGCCATCGCGGCGCAAGAGGCCATGGAAGATGCAGGGGTGGACTCTGCCGAGATCGGCGCGGTCTATGTTGGCAACGCCATGGCGCACAGCTCGCAGTTGCCGGGCACGTACAGTCAAGTCTCCAAGTGGCTAGGTATGCAGTTCAAAGCCGGCGTGCACTTCGAGGCGCAGTGCTCGACCACGAACGTCGGCGCCGCGATGGCCGCGATGGCAATCGCAGCAGGCGTGTATGACAAAGTCCTTGTCGTCGGTTTCGAGTCGACCCTCACTAAACCCAAGGAGCTCAGTCCCTACGAGCGAGAGCGCATCAGCTCGGAGCAGAGCTGGATGTGGACCGACTACGCCGTCAACCAGGCATATTCGGTACCACAGGGCTATGACATCTTCTCCGTGTACAACGGCCTTGTCGCGCAGGGGTACTGCCGCAAGTACGGATACTCCATCGAGGAATTCGACCACGCGATGTTCGAGTTGTGCAGGACGAGACGCTTGCACGGCTCGATGAACCCCAAGGCTGCCGTGCAAGAGACCCTCGAGGACGAGGCGAAGAGACTTGGCTATGACGATCCGTACGAGTTCTGGACGTCGAAGCAGAATCCGTTCGTGGCATGGCCTTCCCGGATAAGGAGCCTCGTGACAGCATGCGACGGCGCCTCTGCGATGGTCCTGTCGCGCTCTGAGGCAGCCAGGAACACTCCCAACGCTCCCGTTGAGTTGCGAGGGTTCGGCATCTCCCAGGGCGACTTGCCATGGTATGCGAAAGACCCGACGCTGTGGCCGTCAGACCGGATCGCCTTCCAGGAAGCGTACGCGATGTCCGGTATCCAGCCGGAGGACGTAGACTACCTCCACTGCCATGACTGTTCGCACATTTCGGGCATCTGCGCCGCTGAGCAGTCGGGATACCTGCCGGCGGGGGAGGGTCTCCGTTATGCCGAGCAGGGCCGGCTACGGTTCGATGGGGACCGTCCGATGAGCACACATGGCGGGCGCCATGCTTTCGGACACGCTTGGGCTGCGAGTGCAGGATCGGATACGTACGAGGCCGTGAAGCAGATGCGGGGTGAGGCCGGAAAGCGGCAGATACATCCGGCGCCTCACGTATCGATGATTCACACCCACGGCTACGCGATGATAAGCACTGTTCTCGTGCTGGAAAGGAGCTGAGAACATGCCGGAGTCGATCATCAAGCGCTACTACGATGGGCTTGGAGAGGGAAGACTGGTGGCTCGGAAGTGCAACAAGTGCGGAGCATACACTTTCCCTCCCACGACAGCGTGTGAACACTGCGGGAGCTTCGATCAGGAGTGGACCGAGCTCTCCGGCAGAGGGAGTTTGCTGTTCGTGTCCCATGGCATCGCCCCACCCCCGAACCCGAGGTTCGATGAGATGGCGCCGTACGCCTACGGGCACATCATTCTTGAGGAGGGTGTGACGGTTGACGCCATAGTCAAGGATGTGGAACCGACTCCCGAGAACCTGCAGGCACTCTTCGAGTCGGCACCCGTCGACGTCGAGGCCGACCCTGTGAATGTAAAGGGACTGAATGTCCTTGCGTTCAAGATCGTCTGAGGCCGACCCCGGTGAGCAACGAGGTCATAGTGATTGCAGGGCCTGTCCACTGCCGCTGAGGGTGAGGCGACAGGTCCATAGCAGGAGATAGGTGAGAGAGGGTCGGTGCCGTGACCGTGATCGAGGAGCTGTTCGAGAAGGCGAAACGGGCCTCTGCAACAGTGGTGTTTCCCGAAGGGGAAGAGCCGCGGATCCTTGAAGCGGCAGAGACTCTCGTGAGAGAAGGACTTGCAGCTCCGGTGTTGCTCGGCGTCGAGAAGACGATCGTTCACACAGCAGCGGCTGAGGGTCTGTCGATGGCGGGCATCACTGTGGTCGACCCCTCGTCCACTGCATTGATGGAGCGTCACGCGCGATCTCTGAGCGAGGCACGCGGTCTTCCCGAGGGGGCTGTGATGCGCCTTCTCAAGAAGCCGCTCTACCTCGCGGGCATGATGGTTGCGGGGGGCGATGCCGACGCCATGGTCGCTGGCATCGCCCACGCAACCGAAGACGTGATCATGGCAAGTGAATTGACCATTGGCATGGCACAAGGGGTGGTAGCGCCGTCGAGCAGCTTCGTGATGGAGATTCCGCGGGCCATGGGATCCGCCGAGCCCCTCGTGCTAGTCTTCGCCGACTGCGCCGTCATCCCGGACCCCGATCCCGCAGAACTTGCTGACATCGCCATTGCTTCTGCGATGACCGCGCGCGAGCTTCTTGGGTGGGTTCCGCGAGTCGCCATGCTGTCGTTTTCCACGAAAGGCAGCGCCGTGCATCCGAAGGTGGACAGGGTCGTGGAGGCCATGGGTATCGCCCGAGCGAAGGCGCCCGAGATGCTCATAGATGGAGAGCTTCAGGCGGATGCGGCACTCGTACCGGCTGTTGCCGAGAAAAAAATGAAAGCGCCTAGTGAGGTTGCTGGACGAGCGAACGTACTGGTGTTCCCCGATCTGAACGCCGGGAATATCGGATACAAGCTTGTCCAGCGACTTGCTGGGGCGGCCGCTTACGGTCCGATCTTGCAGGGGTTTGCGCGACCGGTGAGTGACCTTTCGCGTGGTGCGACGGTGGAGGACATCGTAGGAGCAGCTGTCATGGTGTCGGTTCGCGCCGCCGCGTCGGCGAATGAGGCTGGTACGTGACAAGAGACACGCCACGGAGTTGTAGGCAGGCGTTCAAGACGACCAAGGAGGGCAAGCTAAGAGATGAGCGAGAGCGGATCGGTTGATTCACGTGTGCTCGCGGCTGTAGCGAAGGTGTTCCATCGAGATCCCTCGGAGATCGGCCCAGATACACGCTACGTGCAGGATTTGATGTCGAAGTCGCTGAACGTGATCGAGCTTACTGCCGTTCTGGAGAACGAGTTCGACATCGACATTCCGGGCGTGGACGCGAGGAAGTGCCAGACGGTGGGCGACACGATCTCGCTTGTCCACAGACTCGTCTCCAAGTGAGTCAGAAGCAGCGGCCTTGCGGTAGGTGAGAGAGGAGCGTCGGCGATGCCTGCGTTCACAGTGAGCGATGCGGCACGACCAAGGATTCGAGACCTTCGGGAGCGGTTCGGAAAACCAGACGCCTTACTGCGCGTCTCCATCGACGGAGTCAAATGAGCGGGTGTTCTGTACCGACTGACTCTGGAGGAGTCAGCAGACGAACAGGACATAAGTGTTGAGGACGGCGACCTTACGTTCGTGGTCGACGACTACACATTCGGGTTTCTGAACGGCGCGCGCATCGACATCGCACCCAAGATCATGGGAGAGAACCTGATGGTCAAAGGATCCTCCACAGGCGGATCCAGCGGCCCGCTCTTGACACCGTGACAGTTGCACCGGCCGCGCCGCCGGGATGCCCAGACCGTATCGGAAGGAGTCTGCCATGAAAGTATTGGTCATCAACTCGGGCAGCTCCTCGATCAAGTATCGTTTGTACGATGAGTCAAATCCGACACCGCTCGTGCGAGGGGCAGTGTCAAGGATCGGCCAGACGGGCTCCACGCTCGACTACACGTCGTATGCTGAGCACCAGTGCCTTTCGGTCGCAGCGCCGACGCACGAGGCTGGCTTGCGTCTGCTCGTAGATTCGTTACTTGACGAGCGTCTTGGTGTCGTGCGAGATGTCAGGGAGATCGGAGCGGTGGGCCATCGCGCTGTGCATGGAGGGTCCGCGTTCAGGGGTTCAGTGCTCATCGATGACGCGGTCATCCGGAAGATGGAAGAGTGCGTCCCGCTTGCGCCTTTGCACAATCCGCCGAACCTCGTCGGTATCCGAGCAGCGCGAAAGATCCTTCCGCACGCTGAACAGGTGGCTGTCTTCGACACCGCCTTTCACTCGACGATGCCTGCTAAGGCCTTCCTGTATGCATTGCCCTACGAGTATTACGAGCGCTATGGGATTCGCCGGTATGGGTTCCATGGGACGTCCTACCGCTATGTTTTGGCCCGGTCATGCGAGATTCTGCGATGCAAGCCCTCCGACGTCAGGATGATCGTCGCGCATCTTGGGAACGGCTCGAGCATGGTGGCGATCGACCAGGGGCGCTCGATCGACACCAGCATGGGGCTGACGCCTCTAGAAGGCCTGATGATGGGTTCACGGTCTGGTGACATCGACCCTGGCGTCATCTTCCACCTTCGCAGAGAGCTAGGCATGGGCGTAGACCAGATCGACGAGCTGTTGAACACGAAGAGCGGACTCTTGGGAGTATCGGGCGTAAGCAACGACGTGAGGGATCTTGTCGAGGGGGTGGCCGCAGGAAACGAGCGATGCGCGATCGCCCTCGACATGTTCGCATACCGGGCGAAGAAGTACATCGGCGCGTACGCGGCGGCTCTCGGCGGACTCGATGTGATGGTCTTCACCGGCGGAATCGGAGAGAACAGCGCCCTGGTGCGCGAGATGATCTGCGCGGACCTGGGCTTCCTTGGCCTCGAGCTGGACGAGGACAGGAACACCTCGACGGTGGGCGCAGAAGGCACGATCAGTGCAGATTCTTCGCGCGTGCGGATTCTCGTGGTTCCCACCGATGAGGAGTGGATGATCATGCAAGACACGCTTGCCATCGTTCGCAGTGCCGCGCATGAGCCTAAGGGGTACGCGCACGCGCGCATCGCGTGACTTCACCTGTCAGACTCCAGCGTTCCGGTCCTCGGGTAAGCCCTGGGGGCACCAGGATTTCTCCCGGCTTGAAGAGGCGCTGTAGGCGCAATACGTTGTGCTGGGCGTGTCTACCTGCTGTCTGCAGCTGTTCGGCTACGAGAGGGGGTGCCTATGGCGAATGCCGCTCGTACCGGCCAGATGCCCCACATCTCGTGCAGCATTGCGTGCACGTGACGCGAGGCGCATGTGTCTAAGGGACACACATATGTGCCTAGGAAGGAGGCGCATAGGCGATGCTCACATATGAGCTGAAGCGTCCGGTGTCCATCATCGGCGTGGGATGCACGCCGTTCGGCAACGTCCTTGAGACGCCAGAGCTCAAAGGGATGACAGAGCGCGAGCTTTTCGCGTGGGCTGCCATCGAGGCAATGGAGGATGCGGGACTTGAGGCGAGCGAGGTAGACGCGTTTTACATCGCACACTGCATGCCAGAGACGCTGTCCCACCAGTTCAGCAGCTTTGCAATGGTCGCCGACTGGATCGGGATGCGCAACAAGCCGGGATTCCACCATGAGACCGCGTGCTCCTCGACCAACACCGGGCTGCGTCACGCAGTCCTTGATGTTGCGTCCGGCGTTTACGACGTCGTGCTCTCCGGTGGCATCGAGACGACCAACAGCCATCCGATGGAGGGGAAACCCGCTCACATGCGGGAGCCGCTCTCCAACGCCGAGTTGTGGTACCGCACGAACTACGGTGCCGACCAGGCGTATTGGTACCCGGGTGGCATGGCCGTGAGCGCACTGTGCGATTTCGCGCTCATGGGGTATGCGAAGAAGTATGGGGTGAGCCTCAAAGACATCGAGAGAGCGCTCAACGCGGCGTCGATCGCCAACCGCCGTAACGCAGTGCGCAACCCGCTCGCGACGATCACGACCAAGGAGCTCGCTGATGAGGCCCGGGAGCACGGATTCAGCGATGTGAACGACTACATGACGTCGGACTTCAACCCGAAGCTCGGGACGATCATGCGGGCGTTCCACGCGGCGACCGTGGTCGACGGCGCATCGGCGCTCATCGTGTGCGCGACTGACATCGCGAAGAACTTCACGGACGCTCCGATCGACGTGATCGGGTTCGGCTCGGCAGTGACGATTCCATACCACGAGACCGAGGCTCAGTGGGAAGTCGAGAAGTCGGCTTTTGATCAGGCTTACAGGATGGCCAAGATCAACCCCTACAGAGACATCGACTACATGCATGTGCATGATTGCATGCTCAACACGCATATCACCTCCACAGAAACCGGCGGCTACTTCCGCCCGGGCACCTCATGGAAGGCAATCCTCGAAGGACGGACGGCGTTCGATGGTGACAAGCCGATCAGCACCACAGGCGGTCGTACCTGGATGGGTCACGCCTGGTCGGCGTCCGCCGGCGCGGAGATCGCCGAGGCGGTACGGCAAATGCGTGGTCTGTGCGGCGATCGGCAGATCGATCCGGCCCCTGAGGTGAGCGTGATCGAGAACATCGGCCACGGGATCCATGTGAACGTGTCCGTCTTGCGCGCTCACGTGTAAGGGAGGGATCGAGAATGGTAAAGATGCAGCCATACGTGAAGAACTGGTACGACTTCTTCGAAGAGGGGAAAGTGATGGGTCTTAAGTGCAACCGGTGCGGGTCATATGAGTTCCCACCGGTCGCGACCTGCCACAATTGCTTCGGGACCGACCTAAGCTGGGTCGAGATGAGCGGACGTGGCAAGCTCGTCGCCTTCACGCTCAACCCGTACCCTGACCCACCCTTCGCAGAGTATGCGCCGTTCATCTACGGCGAAGTGGTCCTCGAGGAGGGACCGGCGTACGCGACGATGATCCTTGGCGTCGACTTGGACAAGCAAGAAGAGCTCTATGAACGGTTGCCGGTAGACGTGACGGCTGTGATCCAGCAGCGCGACGGCTACAAGTTCATCGCGTTCGAGCCGGTCGGATAAAGGTCATCGGCCGCTATCGTGACGCTCCCGGTCTCCCTAAGTGAGGCCGGGAGCATTCTTTCGATGAGTCCTGCGTGGGTAGATAACCCAGTGGGCTCGCTTTGCGAAAAGGATGGGATTCCATGGAACGGTGCGATATCCCGCACGAAGAAGAGCTGGTCGCCG
>JAJFTR010000079.1 GCA_021372825.1 Actinomycetes bacterium | reverse complement strand
GCCGCATGCTACTACTTGATCATCACGATCCCGCTGATCAACCTCGTCGGCCGGCTCGAGGCGCGTCTGGCGGAATCCGAGCATGGAGTCAGCACGGCGCCTCATCAACGCCGTCGCACGCCTCGGCATGGGGATATGTTGCCCGGGCCGACTTTCGAGACCACCGCCGCTAGCCACGAATCGAGGTAGGCACGATGGCCGACGCGATCGTCCGTATCAAGGACCTTCACAAGTCCTTCGGCTCTTTGGAAGTGCTTAAGGGCGTCGACATGAACATACAGCGCGGCGAGGTGGTTGTGATCCTCGGACCGAGCGGTTCCGGGAAGTCGACGCTCTTGCGATGCGTCAACCGGCTCGAAGAACCGACGAGCGGGGAGGTGTGGTTCGAAGACACGAAAGTCAACGATCCGCACACCGACATCAATAGGGTCCGCGAGAAGATCGGCATGGTCTTTCAATCGTTCAACTTGTTTCCCCACCTGACTGCCAAAGGCAACGTCATGCTGGCGCAGAGAAAGGTGCTGAACAGGTCAAAGGACGAGGCTGAGCGCATCGCCGTCGAACAGCTGCAGCGCGTCGGTCTCGGCGATCGGATCGACTACTTCCCTGCGCAGCTGTCTGGGGGCCAGCAACAGCGTGTGGCCATCGCGCGTGCGCTTGCCATGGATCCTCACGTGATGCTGTTCGATGAGGTCACCTCCGCGCTTGACCCTGAGCTCGTGCGCGGTGTTCTGGATGTGATGAAAGAACTTGCCAGAGGCGGAATGACCATGCTGGTGGTCACGCACGAGATGGGTTTTGCCCGGGATGTGGCAAGCCGCGTGGTCTTCATGGATGGCGGTGTGATCGTCGAAGAGGGAGAGCCTTCCGAGGTTTTCGATCGTCCGCGGCACGAAAGGACGAAGGACTTCCTCGGCCACATCGCCTGACCGCGGCATTGTTGCCGTTGATGACTGCAAACCGCCTGTATCGGCGGGTATGTTCTGTATGTCCACATTCTAAGGAGGCCAACGATGAACATGATCGTCAAGGGACGTCGCATGGAGGTATCCCCAGCGATTCGTGAGTACGCCGAGGAGAAGATCGGCCGCGTCGCGAAGATCCTTGACGACACGAAGATCTTGAGTGCGGAGATCGAGCTGTTCACGGAAAGGAACCCGTCGATCGAGAACGCGAACGTGGCTGAGGTGACCCTGTGGACGAAGGGACATGTCATCAGGGCCAGGGAAGCGGCTGCGGACATGTACGCAGCTATCGACCTGGTATCGGAGAAGCTTGAAGGCCAGGTACGCAAGTTCAAGACCAAACTGATCGACCGGCACAGAATCCCTGCTCCATCGCCGCAGGTGGTCGAGAGCGAGGAGGTCGAGCAAGGGCCGGCTATCGTCAAGACCAAGGTCATCGAAGTCAAGCCAATGTCCACGGAGGAAGCGTTGCTGCAGATGGAGCTCTTGGGCCATGACTTCTTCGTCTTCTCTTCTGCGGAGACCGATACGATCAATGTGTTGTACCGTCGAAACGACGGGAACTATGGACTGATCGAGCCGCGCTAGAGTGCGAGCTGAAGTAGCTGCGAAGTGCCCTTAGCGCGAGTTCATCGGAGCGCCAGGGGTCGTGCGCTACTTGTGGCGGTTGACACACTCCGGGCCAGGGGCTTGAATGAGGGGTGCATGGGTCAGGCTATCCTGGCTGCCGTAATAGTCGTAGTCTGAATTGCTGCTACTGCCGAAACAGGGGGAAACCCATGGAGCGCGGTATTTCGGCGGCCACGCTCGCTGAAATCGAAGAAGCTCTCTCGCAGGTCTCCGAGATCAAGGCGGCCCGTGTTGTCGCATCAGCGGCGGGGGAAATCGAGGAGATCCATGTTCTCGCGCTGCCGACCAAGTCGCCCAAGCAGCTCGTGCGCGACATCGAATCAACTATCATGGCCGCTTTCGGCATACCTGTCGACCACAAGAAGATCTCTATTGCGCAGTTAGGGCAGGAGGTCCTGTCCGCTGAAGCGCTGAAGCCGCAGCCGCGTGCCTCGATCAAGTCGATCAACGTCGAGGTCACTGGGGTGATTGCGAACACTAGCGTAGCGCTTGAGTTCGAGGACGATCTGTACATCGGAAAGGCGTCGGGACCGGCCAGCCAAACGATGCGTCAGCGGTTGGTGGCGGAGGCGACTCTCAATGCCGTTGAGCGGTATCTCGGAGGCGTTATGAGCTTCGCCCTGGAGGACATCGATGTTGTGCGTCTCGGAAGAGAGTCGGTTGCGGTTGCCTGCGTGGTTCTCGTCACCTCGCTGGGTGAGCAGGCTTTCTCAGGCGCGGCGCTGGTGCATCAGAATGAGAAGGATTCCATCGTGAAGGCGACGCTCGATGCTATCAACCGCCGCCTGGGCTTCCTGACAACCTCATAGAGACCGGTTTGGGCCAACGCCGTGAGTTCTGGTTCGAACACTGTCAGCCAACTAGTGAGCGAAGCGAACAGGGTTCTTCCATTACTAGCGGTATGGGAGAAGACACCACTGGAAAAGGGGGTCTTCTCACATGAAGCGTATCGTGTTCCTGCTCAGCTCTATCGCCGCTCTTGTTCTTGGCGGCGGAGC
>JAJFTR010000013.1 GCA_021372825.1 Actinomycetes bacterium | reverse complement strand
ACGGGAGTCGACCCTGCCGTTGGCGGTCGACGACGTTCTAGCGTCAGAGGGAGAGCAGCAGGGATGCCCGTCTATCAGCGGGCGGGCGTCCCTGCTATCCTTACCATCCGATGACTGACCCTGCACTCATACGCAACTTCTCGATCATCGCGCACATCGATCACGGGAAGTCGACGCTCGCCGACCGCATCCTCGAGCTCACCCACACCGTGGAGGAGCGCGACATGGTGGAGCAGGTCCTGGACTCGATGGACATCGAGCGCGAGCGTGGCATCACCATCAAGGCGCAAGCCGTCCGCGTGATGTATGACGCCGATGATGGAAAGACTTACCAGCTCAACCTCATCGACACGCCAGGGCATGTGGACTTCACCTACGAGGTCTCGCGGTCGCTCGCAGCGTGCGAAGGGGTGCTCCTGGTGGTGGATGCCGCCCAGGGCGTCGAAGCGCAGACGGTCGCCAACGCGCTGATGGCGATGAACGCGCACCTGGAGATCATCCCGCTCATCAACAAGATCGACCTACCCGCCGCCGACCCCGAGCGCGTCCGTCACGAGATCGAGGAAGTCCTGGCGGTCCCCGCTGACGATGCGGTGCTTGCGAGCGGCAAGACCGGGCAGGGCGTGCGTGACGCGCTGGAGGCGGTGGTGCGCCGGGTCCCCGCTCCGGCGGGCGACCCCGACGCGCCTCTTAAGGCCCTCATCTTTGACTCGTACTTCGACATGTACCGCGGTGTTGTCGCGCTTGTGCGCATCGTCGACGGAGCCGTGAGCGCAGGGGACAAGGTGCGCCTGCTGGCCACAGACACGACGACCGAGGTCGAGGAGGTCGGCGTCAGGCGTCCCGCGAACACCCCGGTGGGCAGTCTCGGCGTCGGAGAGGTGGGATACCTCGTCACGGGTCTCAAGGACCCGTCGCTCGTCAAGGTGGGCGACACGGTGACCCTCGCCAAACATGGCGCCAGGGCGCCCTTGCCCGGATACCGCGACGTCAAGCCGATGGTGTACACGGGGCTCTTCCCGATCGACGGCGACCAGTATCCCGACCTGCGGGATGCGCTCGACAAGCTGCGCCTCAACGACCCCGCGCTCGTCTACGAGCCCGAGAGCAGTCATGCGCTCGGCTTCGGTTTCCGGGTGGGTTTCCTCGGCCTACTGCACATGGAGGTCGTCAAGGAGCGGCTCGAACGCGAGTTCTCGCTCGACCTGCTTGCGACCGCCCCCAGCGTCGAGTATCACGCGTACCTCACCAACGGCCAGCGTGTCGATGTCCGCTCGCCGCAGGATATGCCCGACCCCAGCCGGCTGGAGCGTATCGAGGAGCCATACCTCATGGCCACCATCCTCGTCCCGCCCGACTACATCGGCGCCGTGATGGAGCTTGCCGAGAACCGCCGTGGCACCTTCAAAGACCTGCAGTACCTCTCGGCCACCACCGTCGAGATGCACTACGAGATACCTCTTTCCGAGCTGATCATGGACTTCTTCGACCAGCTGAAGAGCCGGACGAAGGGATATGCGAGCCTGGATTACGAGTACATCGGATATCGGCCGAGCGAGCTCGTCAAACTCGACGTGCTTCTGGCGGGAAAGCCGGTGGACGCGCTGAGCTTCATCGTGCACAAGGACAAGGCGTACCAGCGTGGCAAGGTCCTCACCGAGAAGCTCAAGGCCATCATCCCCCGGCAGCTCTTCGAGGTGCCGATCCAAGCGGCGATCGGGTCCAAGATCATCAGTCGCGAAACCGTGAGCGCCAAGCGCAAGGACGTGCTCGCCAAGTGCTACGGCGGCGACATCACGCGCAAGCGTAAGTTGTTGGAGAAGCAAAAAGAGGGCAAGAAGCGGATGAAGAACCTCGGTTCGGTCGAGGTCCCGCAGGAGGCCTTCATGGCGATCCTCAAGGTCGATGAGTAAGGGCAACGACACCGCGCGCACTCCCGTGCACCTGTACGTGCACGTTCCCGTCTGCCGCCTCAAGTGCGCGTACTGCGACTTCTTCTCGGTGGCAGTGTTCGATCTGCCGATGAGCACCGCGGAGCTCGCCGAGGCGCTCACTCGTCAGGCGGTCGCGTGGAGCGCCCGGGGGCTGGACGCGCGGCCGCTTGAAACCCTTTACGTCGGCGGCGGCACGCCGACGATTCTCGGGCCATCGCTCGCGACTCTCGTCTCGTCCTTGCGTGAGTGTCTTGGGTTCGCAGAAGGCGCCGAGATCACGATCGAGGCTAACCCCGACTCCCTCGATGACCGGCTGGTGGACCTGCTGGCCGAGGCAGGCGTGACGCGCGTGAGCCTGGGCGTGCAGAGCTTCCACGACGATGTCTTGCGCCTCCTGGGGCGCCCACACGACGCGAGCCGAGCGCTCGCTGCGGCCCGGACGGTACGCGAGTCGGGGCTTGCGCTCTCGCTCGACGTGATGTGCGGCATCCCCGGGCAGTCGATGGGGTCGTGGGTCGCGAGCCTTGAGTATGCGATCGCCACGGGGGCCCAGCATGTCTCGGTGTATCCGCTGTCGCTCGAATCAGGGACACCCATGGCCGCAGAGGTGCTGCTCGGACGGCTCGCCGAACCCGACCCCGACGTGGCGGCAGACATGATGACGGCGGCATGCGAGATCCTCACGCGGGAGGGTTTCACCCACTACGAGATCTCCAACTACGCGCGACCGGGCTTCGAGTCCCGGCACAACACCGCCTACTGGTCCGGCAAGGAGTACACGGGCGTAGGACCGGGGGCGCATGGCATGCTGTCGGCAACGACCGCGCGCGCTGCGGGGTTGGTGGTGCCCGATGAGGTGGCCCGAGTGCGCTATGCGATCGCGTGCGACTTCACGTATGGGCTCGACGAGGCGCCACGAGCCGACATCGAGACGCTCAGCGCGCAAGAGGCTGCTCGCGAGGACGTGATGCTCGGTCTGCGCATGATGGCGGGGGTCACCGTGGCGAGCGTCGAGGACGCGGAGCTCACCGCGGTGCTCGAGAGGATGGCCGGCCTGGGCCTTACCGAATGTGTGGACGGGCGGTGGCGGCTGACAGCGCGAGGGTGGCTCCTGGGCAACGAAGTCTTCTCGGCGGTGTGGGCAGGGGAGTGAGCCTGGCCGATTGGGGTGGGCGGTGCCGTCCGCGCGCTACCTCACGCCGCGAGCCGCGAGCATCTCGGCAAGCCGCATCGCGTCACGAGGCGCGTGTCCGGCGAAGTCGTTGTTGAAAAACGCGTAGCACTCGCGGCCCGCGCGGTACTGCTCGGCGATGAAGCGAGCCCACGGCTCGAGCGCCGCCGCCGGGTATGCGCCATCGAAGCGTGCGGTCCCATGAAAGCGTACGTAGACCACCTTGGACGTGACGGTGAGGTCAGGAGGCATGAGGTCGCTGCTGACGTTCACGTGCGTCGCGCCGTGCGTGCGCAGCACCTCGAACGTGGCGGGGACAAGCCACGAAGGGTCCCGGAACTCGACTGCATGGTGCGGCGGCGCCGCCGGAAGCTCGCTCAAGAAGCGGTCGAGCAAGGCGATGTCGCAAGGAAGACTCGGCGGGAGCTGCCAGAGCACCACTTTGAGCGCGCTGCCGAGGCCGCCGAGTCGATCCATGAAGGTCGCGACGAGGTCCCGGGTGCCCTTAAGCGCGCGGGTGTGGGTGATCGACCGGCTGCCTTTAGCGGCAAAGGAGAAGTCTTCACCCACCGAGTCCGGCCAGCGCGACAGCGTCTGCTCGCGGGGCAGGCCGTAGAAGGTCGAGTCGATCTCCACGCACTCGAAACGTGTGGCGTAGTAAGCGAGCCGCTCCGACGTCCGCACCTGCGGCGGGTAGAACACACCACGCCAGTGGTCATACGACCACCCGCATGTGCCGATCTTTACGCGCGCTGTCATCGCTGCCCCCGCATGTGTGATACCCAAGGGCAGGGCCGCATACAGAGCCTCGACCGAGACAGTCCTTCTCTCGCGTCTCACGCATCGGGCGTGCTAACATTCTCTAGCACTCGGACGCGTCGAGTGCTAGCACGGGAGTGTCACCATGTTGAGCGAACGCAGACGTGCCATCCTGGCCGCGCTTGTGAATGAATATGTGAGCACCAGCCAGCCTGTCGGCTCTCGGGCGTTGGTCGAGCGCCACGCATTGGGCTGTTCGCCGGCGACCGTGCGCGCCGAGCTCGCTGCGCTGGAGGATTCCGGGTACGTCCACCAGCCGCACGTCTCGGCGGGACGCGTGCCGACCGACAGCGGCTATCGCGCGTTCGTCGACGACATGCGTGAGCGCATGGAGGCGCTGGGGCTGCGTCCGGCCGAGGTCGAACGCATCCACGGGGCGTATGAGGCGCTCGAGCACGAGATGGACGGCGTGATTCGCGAGACGTCGGTGTTGCTCTCTCGGCTGACGAACTACGTGGCGGTGGTGGCGGCGCCAGCGCTCCGGCGCGCGCGCATGCGCCGGGTCTCGGTGGTGCCTATCGCTGAGCGGCGGGCGCTGGTGGTGGTGGTGACCGACTCCGGCCAGGTGGCGAACCGCACGTTGGATGTCGCGCCCGGCCTCCCGGAGTCGGTGCTCGGCGAAGTGGAGCGGTATCTTACCGCGGTACTGGAGGACAAGGTCGGCGAGCAGGTACTGGGCGTGCGCGACAACGCGTCGCAGGCGCCCTCCGACATGTTCGCCCGGCTCACGCTGCAGGTGCTCGACGCTGTCGTCGAGTGTTTGGAGGAGGCGGACGAGGACCGCGTGATCACGGGAGGTATGGCCGCTCTGCTCTCGCAACCGGAGTTCGCCGACCCCGACGTGGCGCGTCCCGTTCTTGCGGTGCTCGAAGACGGGATCACGATGCTGAGGATCCTCTCGGACGTGATGCACACTCCGGACGTAGCGGTGCGCATCGGGCATGAGAACCCCGTCTCGGCTCTGGGGTGCATGAGTTTCGTGGCGAGCGCATACGGCGAACACGACCGCACGGGCGTGGTGGGCGTCATCGGGCCGACCCGCATGGACTATCCACGTGCGATCGCGACCGTGCGCACGGTGGCCGATACGCTCACCGAGGTGCTTGGGTGACACACGCGTGAGGGATGCCTCGCGCAGAAAAGACAGGGAGTGACGTGGCTTCGATCGACTACTACGAGGTGCTCGGCGTTTCGCGGAACGCCTCTCCAGACGAGATCAAGAAGGCGTTCCGCCGCAAGGCGCGCGAGACGCATCCCGACGTGTCCCAAGGGGAGAACGCCGAGGAGGAATTCAAGCGGATCAACGAGGCGTACGAGGTGCTCTCAGACGCCGAGAAGCGTGCCATGTACGACCGCTATGGCACGGCCGAGCCGCGCGCCACAGGGTTCGGCGGTGGCGGGTTCGGTGATTTCGGCGACCTGTTCGGCGTGGGAGACATCTTCGAGACGTTCTTCGGCGGCGGAGGGTTCGGCGGCGCGCAGCGTGCGCGTGTCGACGGCCGAGACATGCATATCCAAGCGACGGTCACACTCCTTGAGGCGGCGACCGGCGTTGAGAAGGACCTGACCTTCACGCGCACAGGGCCGTGCCCCGCGTGTCACGGGAGCGGAGCGGCGCCCGGCGGCACAGTGACGACGTGCCCCGATTGCCGCGGTACCGGCCAGAAGCGCTACGCACGCCGGACGATCCTGGGCACGATGGAGTCGCTCATGCCGTGCGACCGGTGTGGGAGCACCGGTACCGTCGCGGAGCCGCCGTGTCCCGACTGCCGCGGGACCGGTCAGGCACAGGTGAACGAGACCGTGCGTGTGAGCATTCCCGCAGGTGTCGCCGACGGCCAGGCGCTGCCAGTTCCTGGGTACGGCGAGGCTGGTGTTAGAGGAGCGCGCTCGGGCGACCTCATCGTGGTGGTGCGGGTGCAGCCTCACGAGTACCTGCATCGCGAGGGCGATGACTTGCATGCCCAAGCGGTGATCAACATCGCTCAGGCGTCATTGGGCGCAACGCTCAAAGTGCCAGGGCTCTTCGGCGACGAGGAGATATCCTTCGGTGGTGGCGCGCAGACCGGCGATGTCGTGCGGCTGAAGGGTCGCGGCATGCCGCGCGCTCGCGGTGGAGCCGGCGACTTCATCGTGCACTTGCGGGTGGAAGTGCCCAAGAAGCTCACGAAGAGGCAGCGCGAGCTCGTGCGTGAGCTGGGCGAGTCTTTTGGGACCGGCAGTGGCGCTCCCACGCCTCTGGAACGCCTGAAAGACTGGCTAGGCGGCTAGGGTGAGGCGCGTGCGGAGGACGATGGCGACATGAGCTCCCACCGGTTCTTCCTGCAAGACCCGCTGCCGTCCGAGGACGGCGCGGTCGAACTGCCGCTTTCTGTTGCGGACCGCCATCACGCATGCGATGTCCTTCGCGTGCGTCCTGGTGAGGAGGTCGTCGTGGTGGCCCCGGAGGGCGCGGCGTACCGGGTCCGTCTGCACGCCATCACCACCGAGAGTGTGTCGGGCGCCGTGGTGGCCCGCGTCGAGGTGCCGCGTGTGCCCCGTGTGTGGCTTGTGCAGGGGCTTGCCAAGGGCGAGAAGATGGACCTGGTGGTGCGCATGGCCACCGAGCTCGGCGTGGAGCGTATCGTGCCTTTGGTGACGTCGCGGGCGGTGGTGCGACTCGATGCCGAGCGAGCCGAAGGCCGCGTGGCGCGGTGGCGACGGATCGCGCAGAGCGCTGCGGAGCAAGCGCAGCTCGTGCGTGTGCCGGTCATCGCTCCGCCCGCTGACGTGAGCAAGCTGCTCTCCGTTCTGGCAGGCGCCGGTCTTGTCCTCGTGGCGTGGGAGGAGGCGGATGGCGCGCCCGGGATTCCGGCGGCCGTCGCCAGCGCAGGGGTCGTCTCCGGCCCCGTCGCGGTGGTGGTCGGACCCGAGGGCGGCTTTGCGCGCGAGGAGGTCGAGCTGCTCGTCGACGGCGGCGCACGGGTGGTGTCCCTCGGCCAGACGGTCCTGCGCACCGAGACGGCGGGGGCGGTGGCGTCCGCTCTTGCTCTTGCCGCGCTCGGAGGTCTCGGTGGCCAGTGAGGCAGCGCCCAGCGCCTCGCCTGTGGCCCGCTGCGGCCTCAAGGTGGCCTTCCGCACGCTCGGGTGCAAGGTCAACCAGGTGGAGGCGGAGACCGTGGCGGCCACGCTGCGTGGTGGCGGCGCCGAGCTCGTGCCCGAGGAGGACGCGGACGTGGTGGTGGTGACCACGTGTTCGGTCACTTCCGAGGCGGACCACAAGGCGCGCAAGGCGGTCCGTCACGCACTGGGGCTGCCTCGCGGACCGCTGGTCGTCGTGACGGGATGCCTTGCAGCTCTTGATGCGGCATCGCTCACGTCTTTGGGCGAGCGCGTGGTGGTCGAGGCCGATAAGTCCGCTGTCGCTGCCCGCGTTCGGGAGGTCGCGGGCGTGCCGCCCTGCGATGAGTCCCGCATCACCGCTACGCGGGTGGGCGAAGGCTTCCACACCCGCGCGATGGTCAAGGTCGAGGATGGATGCGACAACTACTGCGCGTACTGCATCGTCCCCTACGCACGAGGTGTCCCGCGTGCGGTCCCGCTGCGGTCGGCCGTTTCTGAGGTGGAGGCGTTGGTGGCGGCAGGCGTGCGTGAGGTGGTGCTCACCGGCATCAATATCGGTCGCTACGCCGACGCGGGGGCGGGTCTGCCGGAGCTGATCACCGCGGTGGCGGCTACAGGGATCACCCGTATCCGCCTGTCGAGCATCGAGCCCGAGCACGTCGACGAGGCGCTTCTCAGGGTGATGGCGTCGACTCCCAGCGTGTGCGAGCACCTGCATGTGCCGTTGCAGTCGGGGAGCGATCGCACCCTTCGGGCGATGGGGCGGCACTACGACACCGCGGCGTACGAGGCGCTTCTCGCACGCGCGCGTGCGGCGGTGCCGGGTCTGGCCGTCTCCACCGACGTGATCGTAGGGTTTCCCGGCGAGACCGAGCAGGATCACGCTGCGACGATCGCCTTCATGGAGCGGGCCGGCTTCTCCAAGGTGCACGTGTTCCGCTACTCACGGCGCACCGGAACACCCGCGGCGCGGCGCGCGGACCAGCTCGACCCCCGCACCATCGCTGCCCGCGCGGCGGCGGTGCGCGAGTGCGGTGACCGCATGCGGCGCGCGCACCTCGCCTCGCAGGTGGGGCGGAGACTCGAGGTGTTGGTGGAGCGGCCTGGGGAGGGGACGGCTCGTGACGGTTCACGCGTGCGGTTCCCGGTGGGCCTCGGCCATCCAGGCGACCTTGTCACTGTGACCGCCGATGCTGTGGACGAGCACGGTTTCGCGCTCGTCGCGTGGTAGAATCGCACTCGGAGCGGACAAGCAGTGAGAGGCGAGTGATCGTGTGAAGTCCAGCCAGGTGCGCCTGGTCGTTCCTCCCGACATCGCGATGGTCGATCTCCTCGGAGAAGGGGATCACATCCTAAAGCTCATAGAGGACCAGTTCGAGAGCGACATAGCGGTCCGCGGCAATGAGATAACCATCACCGGCGACGCGAGCGAGGCGCAGGGTGTCTCGGCGCTTTTCGGCGAGCTCATCTCGCTCATCGGCAAGGGCGGCACCCTTACTCCTGAGAGCCTCGACCGGGTCATGGACATGCTCAAGCGCGGCGAGGGCAGCCCCACGAGCGTCTTCTCCGACGTGCTGCTCGTCCATCGCGGGAAGCAGATACGCCCCAAGACAGCGGGCCAGAAGCGCTATGTCGACGCGATCCGAAAGAACACCGTCACCTTCGGCATCGGTCCCGCGGGCACGGGTAAGACCTACCTTGCGATGGCGATGGCGGTCGATGCCCTGCGCAAGAAGGAGGTCGGGCGCATCATCCTCACTCGCCCGGCCGTGGAAGCGGGAGAGAAGCTGGGCTTCTTGCCCGGCACTCTGTACGAGAAGGTGGACCCATACCTGCGCCCCCTGTACGACGCTCTCTTCGACATGATGGACATCGAGCAGTCGACCATGCTTACCGAGAAGGGCGTCATCGAGGTGGCGCCGCTCGCATTCATGCGTGGCCGCACGCTCAACGACTCGTTCGTCATCCTCGACGAAGCGCAGAACACGACACCTGAGCAGATGAAGATGTTCCTCACGCGGCTGGGCTTTGGCAGCAAGATCGTGGTGACCGGCGACGTGACCCAGACAGACCTGATCGGAGCGCTCTCGGGTCTTCAGCAGGTCCGTGAGATCCTGCGGGGCGTCGATGACGTCGCATTCGTCGAGCTGTCGTCGCGCGATGTCGTGCGTCACCGGCTGGTCCAGCGCATCGTCACTGCGTACGGTGCGTTCGAGGAGGCGAAGGCTGCTTCAGCCGCCGATGCCTAGTCTGCTCGACAAGATCACGGAGCTTTGGCCCGAGAAGGGTCCTCTGTCCACCGCGGCTGGACAGCGCGCCGTGCTCGGCGTGGCCACGGTCGTCATCGGATGCGTGCCGCTCGTCGTGGGGCGTGAGCCGCATGTCGCTGCCGCTTACACGGTCTTGGTCGCCCTTCTCGTGGTGGTCGGCGGCCTCTACATCCAGCGCGGCGAGCAGCAGATCTGGGGCCACATGCGCGACCTGCTCATCATGGCGGTGCTCGTCGTCGGGGTCGTGTACGCCACGTGGGCTTACGCGGCGCTTGCGCCGGAGGCGCCGGTCTTCGCCATGCCTGCCACTCTCGGCGCGGTGCTTGCCACGGTGCTGCTCAACTCACGCGCAGGCGTGCTCGTCGCGATGGTGGCTGTGGGCGTGGGCGTGCTCTTCGGGGTGCTCGACGGTGTGCACGTCGTGGGCATGTTGCTCACGAGCGGCGCGGCAGTGAGCGCGATGGCCAGCATGCGTGATCGCACGCGGCTCATTTGGTCGGGCGGCGTGCTGGTGGGCGTCACCGCGCTCGCTGCGGCCGGCGCGACGCTTGCCGAGAACGGAAGCCTGGACGGGGCACTTCGGGCCGCCGGGCTCGGGGCGCTCGGCGCGGTCGGGACCGTCGTCCTCGCTTTGGGCCTTCTGCCGCTTTTCGAGGCGGTCTTCGGCGTGACCACCGACGTGCGGCTGCTCGAGCTCGCCAGCCCGAGCGCGCCTCTGCTGAAGCGGCTCATGATGGAGGCGCCAGGCACGTACTCGCACTCGGTGATCACGGGCAATCTGGCCGAGTCGGCCGCCGAGGCGATCGACGCGAACCCGCTGCTCGCGCGCGTGGGGGCGTACTACCACGACGTGGGGAAGATCAAGCGTCCTGCGTTTTTCGTGGAGAACCAGGCGGGGTGCAGCAACCCGCACGACAACACGTCGCCTTCGATGTCGGCGTTGATCATCACCGCGCATGTCCGTGAAGGAGTGCAACTTGCCGAGGAGTACCGGCTTCCCCCAGAGGTGATCGACATCGTCCGTCAGCACCACGGCACGTCGATGGTGTCGTACTTCTACCACAAGGCGGCTGCCTGCGGAGGCCCGGTGTACGAAGCGGACTTCCGGTACTCCGGTGAGCTGCCACGCACGCGTGAGGCGGCGATCGTGATGCTTGCGGACAGCTGCGAGGCGGCGGTGCGCGCGTGCAGCAAGCCGACGCCTGTGAGGATCGAGGACGTGGTACGCAAGGTGGTGAGCGCGAAGCTCAACGACCACCAGCTCGACCAGGCCGATCTTACGTTCGCGGAGATCGAGACGGTGATCAACGTCTACACGCGGATGCTCGCGAGCGTGTACCATCCTCGTATCGAGTACCCCGAGGTCATTGCAGGGAGGAATCGCAATGCAGGTTAGTGTCACCAGCCATCGCGAGCGCGAACCTCTTGCATTCGCCGCTTTCGAGGAGCTCGCGCTCTACGTCTTGCGCATGGAGGAGGCGCCCGAGGAGACGGAGCTTTCCATCGCGCTTGTGGACCCTCCGGAGATGGCACGCCTGAACAAGCAGTACCGCGATGTGGACGCGCCCACGGACGTGCTCTCTTTTGGATGTGACGACCCTTGTGCGGCGCCGAGTGGGGAGCCCATCACGCTAGGCGATGTGGTCATCGCTCCCGAGATCGCGGAGGCGCACGCGGCCGAGCTGGGTACGACGGTCGAAAGCGAGCTCAATCTCTTGCTCGTGCACGGGATCTTGCACCTGCTCGGCTACGATCACGAGTCCGACGAGGACGCGCAGGTCATGCAGGAGCGCGAGCGGGTCCTGCTCGATGGCTACCAGACCTCATAGAGCGGCCCCAAGCGGCCGCTCTCTCATCCGCAGTTTCAACCACGCGATCGACGGGGTCGTGTACGCGCTCAGGACCCAGCGCAACATGCGCATCCACGTGACCGCGGCGACCCTCGTGCTTCTGGCGTCGCTGTTCTTCCGCGTGAGCCGCGTGGAGTTCCTGGCGGTGCTCCTCACCATCAGCTTCGTGATCGGCACGGAACTGGTGAACACGGCAGTCGAGGCCACCATCGACGTCGCCACCGATGGTTTCGACCCTGTGGGCAAGATCGCAAAAGACGTCGCGGCAGGCGCGGTGTTGGTAAGCGCGGTCTCCTCGGTGGTCGTGGGGTACGTGATCTTCTTCGGAAGACTGACGGACGCCACTCATGTGCTCCTTGAACGCGTGCGACAGGCACCCTCGCACGTCTCGGTGGTGGCACTTGGCATCACGGTCATCGCGGTGCTCGTCGGCAAGGCGGTGAGCCACGAGGGCGGTACGTGGCTGCACGGCGGGTGGCCGAGCGGACACGCCGCTCTCGCCACGGGCGGCGCTGCGGCCATCGCTTACATCACCGAGAACGCGAGCGCGGCTGTGATCGCGCTCTTCCTTGCCGCGCTGGTGGCGCAAAGCCGTGTGGAATCGGAGACACACACCGTGTGGCAGGTGCTGTGGGGCGCCGTGCTCGGCCTGCTCATCACCACCGTCGTCTTTACGCTATTCTGGTTCTGACCCTACACGGGGAGGCTCGACACATCGCTCATGACCGCGATCACTATCCTTGAAATCGTCGTGCTCGTGCTCGTCGCACTCGTCGTCGCAGTGCTCTCGGCAGCGACAGGCGCGGTGCGTTTGATGTCGCGTGGCCGCATCCACCGGCTTGTGGAGTCCGAGCGCCAAGGCGCGCAAGAACTGGAGCGTCTTGCGGAGCGTGAAGGGCACCTCATCGCCGCGAGTGCGCTCGCGCGTGCGTGCATGTACGCCTACGGTGTGACGGTGGGCGTTGTGTGGCTCGTGCGGCTCGATCGGGAGCCGCTCGCGATCGTTGTGGCGGTCGCGCTCACGCTGGTGCTCTTCTCTGTTGCCGAGACCCTTCCTCGCGCGTTCGCGGTGCACAATCCCGAAGGGGTCGCGCTTGCCTCGGCACGCTATGCGGGCGGCGCCGTGGCGCTTCTGTACCCGGTGGCTCGCGCACTCGGAGCGGGATGGCTTGCGCTTGCGGGGCTCGTGGCCAAGGAGCGCATGCCAGACGTCTGGCTAACCGATGACGAGTATCGGGCAGCTGCCGGCTCCGCCGATGAGGAGGAGACCGCTCGCGATGAGGTGGAGGAGGCCTTTATCGAGGCGGTGAGCGACTTCGGCACCAAGATCGTGCGCGAAGTGATGGTCCCGCGCACCGACATCGTGAGCGTGGAGGACACGGCGAGCGTGTCAGAGGCGCTTGCCATCATCGAGGAGTCGGGCGTGTCGCGGGTCCCCATCTTCCACGACACGATCGACGACATCCGCGGCGTGCTCTACGCGAAGGACCTTCTCGTGTGCTTGGGGCGAGGCGGATGCGACAGTATCACGGCGATCGCGCGGCGGCCTTACTTCGTGCCGGAGACCAAGCCGCTGGATGAACTGCTGTTCGAGATGCGCACACGCACTCATATCGCGATCGTGGCGGACGAGTACGGCGGCACGGCGGGCCTGGTGACGATCGAGGACCTGCTGGAGGAGATCGTGGGTGAGATCTTCGACGAGTACGACGTCGCCGAGGAGATGATGGTGGACCTGGGCGACGGGCGCGTGCGCGTGGATGCGCGCATGCCGGTCGACGACCTTAACGCCGCCTTCGGGACGGACATCGAGCCGGAGGCGGACTCGGTGGGCGGACTGTTCGTGGAGCTTGCGGGGCACATCCCCGAGCAAGGCGAGGCACTGGAGGTCGAGGGGCTTCGCATGATCGTGGAACGCATGGAAGGTAACCGTCTGCGGCAGCTCATCGTGGAGCCTGCCGCGAACGCGAAGGAGTCATCGGGATGAGTGAACCGATCACGCAGGCCGATCTTACACTGCTCGCCTTCGCGCGCGAGATCAAGCGTAAGGCGTACGCTCCCTACTCCGATTTCAGGGTCGGCGCGGCGATCTACGCTGACGGCGAGATCTTCCAGGGAGTCAACGTCGAGAACGCTGCTTACGGCTCGTGCATCTGCGCTGAACGCGCCGCCGTGGTGGCGGCGGTCACAGCCGGGTATCACGACTTCGACGCCATCGCGGTAGTAGGAGACTCCGAAGCGCCCACCGTGCCCTGCGGGGCGTGCCGGCAATTCCTCGCCGAGTTCAATCCCGAGATGCGCGTGATCATGGGCGGCAGGTCCGACGCGGTGGAAGTCACCACACTCGATGCGCTTCTTCCGGAGGCTTTCGTGCGCGGGTACCTCGACCAAGACGATGGAGACGACAGCGAGTGAGGATGCTGCCCCTTGAGACGGTCAAGAGCGGATTCGTCGCCCTAGTGGGACGTCCGAATGCGGGCAAGTCCACATTGGTGAACGCGCTCACGGGCCGAAAAGTGGCGATCGTCTCGGACACACCTCAGACGACTCGCCATCGCCTGCGTGCGATCGTCGACCTCGACGACGCGCAGATCATCTTCGTGGACACCCCGGGGCTTCACAAGCCGTATGACGCGCTTGGGGAGGAGCTCAACCGCTCGAGCATGCTCGCGCTCGCGGACGTGGACGTGGCGTGCCTGGTGATCGACAGCGCCGCTCCTGTCGGTCCGGGCGACAGATGGGTTGCGCACCGCGTCGCGGAAGCGGACGCACGCAAGGTGCTGGTCCTCACCAAGGCGGACCTCGTGAAGCCGCGCGAACTGGAGCGTCAGCTTGCGGTCGCGCGCGGGCTCGCGGAGTTCGATGACGTCGTGGTGTGCTCGGCTCGCACCGGCTTCAACGTCAAGGGAGTCATCGAGGCGGTCAAGCGCCTGCTCCCCGAAGGACCGCGGTACTTCCCGCGCGACATGGCGACCGATCAGCCCATCGAGGTCCTGCTCGCCGAGTTCATCCGCGAGCGCGTGCTTCACCTCACGCACGATGAGGTGCCGCACGCGGTGGGGGTCGTCATCGAGGACATGACGCGAGAAAGCGACGAGCTCACGCGTATCGAAGCGGTCATCTACGTGGAGCGCGAGTCGCAAAAGGGCATCATCATCGGCAAGGGCGGGGAGATGATCCGCCGCATCGGCACCGACGCGCGGGTCGACCTGGAGCACCTGTTGGGCACCCAGGTCTTCCTGGACCTGAGGGTCAAGGTCAAGCGCGATTGGCGTCGCGACGCAACTCAGATCAAGCGGTTCGGCTACGGAGAGGGGCTCTAGGACAGTGGACATCACCCGCGCGACACTCGCCGCATCCATCGACCAGACGCTGCTCAAGCCCGTCGCCGGCTTCGGCGCGGGCGCGGAGTGGCTCGCCGCGAGCGCGAACGCCGGTTTCGCGGCGGTGTGCATCTCGCCTTTCCTGGTGCCGCTCGCCTCGCAGATCCTCGCCGGCACCTCGACGAAAGTGTGCTCGGTCGTCGCATTCCCCCTGGGGTATTCGCTCACGGAGACCAAGGCCGACGAGGCGCGCGCGCTCATCGGCTTGGGGTGCCAGGAGATCGACATGGTGATGAACATCGCCGCGTTCCTCGAAGGCGAGACGCGCTTCGTGCAAGAGGACATCGCCGCGGTCGTGGCGACAGTCACCGAGGAGACCCATGGCGCCGGCATCGTGAAAGTGATCCTGGAGACCGGGTATCTCACGCCTGAGCAGGTCGCCGAGGCGAGCCGCACCGCGCTTGCCGCAGGCGCCGACTACGTGAAGACCTCCACCGGCTTCGGGCCCAGAGGGGCCTCCATCGAAGATGTCCGCATAATGCGCGAGACGGTGGGGGAGCGCTCCGGGGTGAAGGCAGCGGGCGGGATCCGCGACCTTGCGACTGCGCGGGCGATGCTCGACGCTGGTGCCTCGCGTATCGGCACGTCATCGGGTCTGGAGATCCTAGCGGCCTGGGATGCCGAGGGTGGCGTCTAAGGGCCTGTGACGAACTACCGCGTGCGCGCGCTCGCGCTGCGCAAGACCAAGCTGGGCGAGTCCGACCTCATCATCACGATGCTTGCCGAGGACGGCTGTCAGATCCGGGCCGTCGCCAAAGGCGCGCGCAAGACGACATCGCGCTTCGGGGCGCGGCTCGAGCCCTTCTCGGTGACCGACGTCATGCTCGCGCACGGCCGCACGCTCGAGATCGTCACGGAAGCCGAGAGCGTCACCAGCCATGAGGCGCTCCGCAGCGACTTCGACGCCGTGAGAGCCGCGGCAGTGGTGGCCGACTTCCTGGAGAAGGTGTCGGTGGAGTGCCAGGCCGAGGAACGCCTGTTCGCGCTTGGGACGACCACGCTCGACGTCATCGAGCGAAGCGCGGCGGACCTGTACCCGGTGATCGTGGCGGCGTTCCTGGTGAAGGGCATGGCGATGCATGGGTACCGCCCCGCTTTGGCGAACTGCGTGGGGTGCGGGGGCAAGGCGGGTGAACGGCCGGGCTTCTCGCTCGCGGAAGGCGGCGTGGTGTGCGACGCGTGCGGCCAGGGCGACACGAGCGTGATCGCCGTCTCCCCGGGGGTGCCGGACGTGCTCTCGGCCTTGCTCTTGTCCAAGCTCGCGGACCTGGAAGCACTCGCGGTGCCGCCCGCCCTGGTGCGCGAGACGCTGCTGCTCCTCAAAGCCTTCATCGGCTACCACGTGCCGGCGCGCATGAAGGCCCTGGACGCGTACGTGAAAGACGTGTAGGTGGGGGCTTGTTGAAGCGGTCTTTCCGTCGACTTCGCTAGAACGCTCCGTCGACCACGATCTTTTTGGCGTCGTCCCAATAGCTCTTGGCTGTGGCCGCTCGCGTGATGTAGTCGCGGTGAAGGCCCACAGTAAGCAACTTCACGCTGTCGATGGCGTCGTCGAACTTGGTTGCCGTGTCGGCGACACGCGTCTGTTGCTTCTCCAGCTTCGAGATCTGGGCGTTATACCGCGTGATGCTGCCTCTGGAACCCAGAAGAGCAAGCTCGCGCTGCATCTGAGCGAGTTCGATCTCCCCATCGGCGTACTCGTACGCGAGTTTCACCTGACCGGACTCGTCCTTCTTGGCTGCGGCCACGAGTTTGGCCTTGAGCGCCTTGTAGGCGCTGATCGCGGTGTCAGCCTTGGCCTTGGCGTCGGAGTACTTCTTCTTGTTGCAGAGCCTGACCGAGTCACGGAGCGCGAGGGCACCCTTGCTGTCGTCGTCGCATGCCGCAAGCAGCAGCTTGTATGCCTCGACCGCAGCAGCCTCCTTGGGTGGATCTGCGGCGCTGTCCTCGAGCATCTTGTCGAGCTCGTCACATGCTGCTGTGTACTTCGCTCTTACCTTCTCGGCGGGGATACCCTCGATTTGGCCTCGTGCCTCGGCGACCAGCTTGGTCAGGTCCTCCATGTCGGTCTCGGCGCGCGCCTGCATCACCTGAGGGTCGACTTCAGCGCTGCCCGCAGTCTCCGCCCAGCTCTGGTCGCTCGCCTCCATGCGGTCCCAGATCTTCTCCATCGCCGCATCAAGAGCTCGTGACTGTTCGATCACGCGAGCGCGTCTATCCTGTTCATCACCCGCTGCTTTCACACGGTACGCCCCGTACCCGACTCCTACCGCCGCGATCAGCAGCGCGATCAGAACACCGCCAATGACCCGCTTGTTCACGACCCCCTCCTTAGGACTCCTCGCTCACTGCGAGCAGGATTTGCACGATGGTAGCACTCAAAGTCCCGTGTCCGGCCCCCGTACGTCTTGTAGCGCTTCCCCTCACTCACGCACGCCCGTGACCTGCACGGGCACGCCGAGCGCATGGGCGAGCAGGTCGCTTTTCTTGAGCGCGCCATAGACCTCCACGGTGAGGTCGTCGGTCGAGACCGCCTCGATCGTGACGGCTTCGGCCGAGCGCATGACGCGCAGGTCCCTCACGCGCGAGACGCGGCCGCGATCCAGGCCGTCGGCCAAACGCAGGATCCCGCCGAGAAGGTCGACCCGAGCGCGGTCCTCGGGGCCGAGGCGCGCGTACTCGTCGTGGCGGAGCTTGGGCATCGCGCCGGTGTGGTAGCGCGCGATGGTCGCCACAAGGTCGCGCTCGCGAGGTGTGAGGCCCGGAAGAGACGCGTGTGCGATAAGGTGACGACTATGCCGGTGGTGCTTCGCGTAGTCGATGTAGTAGCCCACGTCGTGAAGCGTGGCCGCGACCTCCAAGAGCTCCCGGTCCCGGCCCCGCGGCAGCGCAAGGCCGTCGTACAGCGAAAGCGCCAACCGGGCGACCTGTTGCGCGTGGATGCGGTCATATCCGCATCTAACGCCGAAGTCCCGCACCGCCACCATGCGGTCGACCGTCTCCGGCGCGACGTCGGCGCGGGCGAGCATGTCGAGCACAAGGCCCTCCCTTAAGCCCTGCGTGTTGACGGCCATCCTGTTGGCCGAGAACAGCCGCATCACCTCGCGGACGACGACCATGCCCGCCACGATGACGTCGGCGCGGTACGGCGGAAGGCCAGGGACCTTCGCGCGCGCGGCCTGGTCCATCTCGGCCAGTGAGGCGATGCGGTGCACGACGTCGGCCTGCGTGAACTCGTACCCCTGAAGGTCCTCGAACTCCTCGCGCCGCGCCTTCGCGGTGACCTCGGCGATCGTGGTGACCGTCCCGCCGCTGCCGATGACCAGCGCCACTGGCTCCGGGTGTCCGAAGCGCCCTCGGAGCTCGCGGCGGACGTGCTTGCGCAGGTCCTTCAGCTCCTCAGGTGGGATCGGCCTTCGCGCGTCGGTGAGACGCTCGCTCATGACCACCGAGCCGAGCGGGAACGACTCGATACGCTCGATCTCGCGGCCCGTGGCGCGCACGACCTCGAGTGAGCCGCCGCCGATGTCCATCACAACCACCGGCCCCGCAAGCTCGAAGTGTCTGGCGGCGCTTACAAAGGCGAGGCGCCCTTCTTCAGCGGCGGAGATGATCTCGATGGTAAGGCCGAGACGTTCCTCGGCGGCGCGCGCAAGGTCCTGTCCGTTGGCCGCGGAGCGCACCGCAGCGGTCGCGACTGCGCGCACGACGTCGGCCTTGTGCGAGCGGACGAGTGCGAGCAGCCTCTCCAGCGCGGTGAGTGTGCGCTCGATGGCCTCGGCGGACAGGGAGTCGCGTTCTGCGAGGCCCTCGGCCAGACGCGTCTGCTCTCGCTCGTCGTCGATCACACGGTAGGCGCCGTCAGGCGTGGTCTCCACGATCGTGGCGCGTATGGAGTTGCTGCCGATGTCGATCGCGGCGATGCGCATTGGCACGTCTTTCCCCGGTGATGATGTCACCGCATTAGACTAGTCTTTCCGGTAGGCTAGTGGGAGGGAGGGGTCGTTCTCGCAAGCCTTGCGTGATGTACACTACCTGACGCACCATCGCCGCCGCGCATCCGCCCGTGAACCGAACGAAGGACATCGCCACATGAGCACGATGAGCTTCCAGGACATGATCCTTGCGCTGTCACGCTACTGGGCCGACCAAGGCTGTGTCGTGCTTCAGCCGTACGACGTCGAGGTGGGTGCGGGCACCTTCCACCCCGCGACGACGCTTCGAGCGCTCGGCCCGCATGCGTGGCGTACCGCGTACGTCCAGCCCTCGCGCAGGCCCACCGACGGCCGTTATGGCGAGAACCCCAACCGTCTGCAGCACTACTACCAGTTCCAGGTGATCGTTAAGCCAAGCCCCGACGACGTGCTCGATCTGTACTTCGGCTCGCTGCGAGCGATCGGCATCGAGCCTGCCGAGCACGACCTGCGCCTTGTGGAAGACGACTGGGAGTCGCCCACGCTGGGAGCCTGGGGACTCGGGTGGGAGGTATGGCTCAACGGCATGGAGGTCACGCAGTTCACGTATTTCCAGCAGGTGGGCGGATTGGAGTGCCGTCCGGTGCCTGCCGAGATCACCTATGGGCTCGAGCGTCTGGCGATGTACATCCAGGGTGTGGACAGCGTGTTCGACCTCGTATGGTCCCAAGGTCCCGACGGGCTGGTGTTCACTTACGGGGACGTGTTCCTGAAAAACGAGCAGCAGTTCTCGGCGTATAACTTCGAGGTGGCCGACATCGACTCGCTGCGCACGCGGTTCGACATGTACGAGGCGGAGTCCCGGCGCACCCTTGCGGCTGGGCTGGTGCTACCGGCCTACGATTACGTGCTCAAGTGCAGCCATGCCTTCAACCTGCTCGACGCGCGGGGCGCCATCGCTGTCACGGAACGCACGGGATACATCCTGCGCGTGCGAGAGCTCGCGAAGGCGTGCTGCGTCGCCTACGTCGCGATGGTGGAAGGGGGTGACGCGCAATGAGCCGCGACCTTCTTTTCGAGATCGGCACGGAGGAGATCCCTTCCGAGCCGCTCTATGACGCGGCGACCCAGCTGCGCATCGACGCCGAGAGGGCTTTCGCTCAGGCTCGGCTCATCCATGACGAGATCATCGTCTATGCCTCACCTCGGCGTCTCGCGATCCTTGTGAAGGGGATGGCCGACCGCCAGGAAGACGTGACCTTGCGCCACAAAGGGCCTGCGGTGACCGCCGCTTTCGACCAGGAAGGAAATCCCACTCACGCCGCCTACGGGTTCGCCCGGGGCAAGGGTGTGGACGTGGGCGACCTGGTGCGCGAGACCTCCGACGGGGGCGACTACGTGTGGGCGGTGGTCGAGCAGCCGGGGCGTCCCGCAAGAGAGGTGCTGCCCCGAATACTCGCTGGGCTTGCCGCAGGTCTTCAGTGGCCCAAGGCCCAGCGGTGGGGAAGCGGTGAGACCCGCTTCATCCGTCCGGTACGGTGGCTGGTGGCGCTCTTCGGGGACGAGGTGCTGCCGGTCGAGTTCGCGGGCCTGGTGGCGGGCCGGAGCACGGTGGGGCATCGCTTCTTGGGCGGGCCGGTGGACCTTTCGACCGCCTCGGCGTATGCGGAGGCGCTGCGGGGGGTCAAGGTGATTGCCGACCCCAACGAACGCGCGGCGATCCTGCGACGCGACATCGAGGCGGCTGCAGCGGCGCGAGGTGGTCGAGCCGTGGTGCCTGAGAAGACGTTCGCCGAGGTCGTGAACCTTGTGGAATGGCCGACGGTGGCGAGCGGCAGGTTCGATGAGGGCTTCTTGGAGGTGCCGCGCGAGGTGCTCGAAGAAGCCATGGAGTCGCACCAGCGCTACTTCCCGGTGGAAGGGGCCGACGGTAGTCTCGCGCCGTACTTCATCGTCGCTCACAACGGCGATCCCGCGCGCACGGAGGCTATCGTGGCGGGCCATGAACGCGTGATCCGGGCGCGCTTGGCCGACGCCGCCTTCTTCTATGCCGAAGACCGCAAACACTCGCTCGAGGAGTATGTGCATCGCCTGGACGGGATCATCTTCCAGAAGCGC
>JAJFTR010000061.1 GCA_021372825.1 Actinomycetes bacterium | reverse complement strand
CGCCGCCCTCATCGGTGCTCGCCACGGTGCTCCGGAGAGCGGCGTGCGATTCGGGCCGCACAGGCAGGTGTAGTGGCAGCCGTCGCTGTCGAGCCCGGAGAGGAGCTGGGAGCCTTCCCACACGGACTTGGTACAGTTGGTGGCAGACGAGGTCTCGATGCTCTTGCGTTCCCGCATCCCTGAGACGCCTCAGGCGTACGTGGTGGTCGCGGCGCTGCCCGACCGTCGCGGTCGTGAGATTGAGCCGAGCCTGACGGCCTCGAGGCGTCCGTGGATGTCGAAGGAGCGCGTGTGGATCGAGAGATCCGACCAGATGCTCGAAAGCCCGCCCGTGCCCGCGTAGGCGACGTGCCAGTCACGGCCCTCCGCGGTGATCTTGGCAGGCTCGTTCGTGCGCGCGTACGTCGTCGCGGTCGTCGCGCTCTCGCTGAAGGCGGTCACACGGGCCGTGAGGGGAGGGAGGCCGGATCGTAGGTATCGGAGAAGGTGGCGGTGCCGGCGGATCCTGACTCCGTGCGGGAGGTCACCCGGTCGAGGTCGTCGTATATGCTGCTCGCGCTTCCGGACATGGCGCCGGTAAGCGTCTCGGTGCGGATACCCGAAGGCGTGGTCACGCCGGTCACCCGGCCGGCGGCATCGTACGTGACGGTCGTCGTGGTGCTCGCCGGGCCGGTGAGGGTCGAAAGGCGCCCTGCGGCGTCGTACGTGAAGCTCGCGGTCATGCCCAGACCGGAGTGCGGCGCGATCTCGACGGATGTCATACGGTCGAGCGTCCGAAGCTGAGCAGGATGGACGACGACGCCAGATCGAACTTATGAGCGGCGTCGATGAAGAGTCCGATGAGGAATGCGGCGAGCAGTATGAGCAGCATCGCGATGAACACCCACTTGTACCACTCAGTGCGCTCGCCTGCCGCCCTGCGAACTCGCGCCCTCTCGATTTCCCGATCGAAGTGCCTCTCCTCCACTCCCAGCAGGGCTGCGAATCCGATGGCCGTTCCCACAACCGATGCGATCGCCAGCAGAGCAGCGGGCAGACACTGGAACTCGATTCCTACCCACACCAGAATGTAGGCCGCTGCGGCGGCGAGTCCAACGACGACTCGTCGAGAGAGCCCAGCCATCGAAGGAATGAGGAAGGTGAACCTCCGCCCCTGAGTCACAACCAGTAGGAAGATCGCAACGGGGAGAACCCCTCCGTGCAGCCACTCTCTACTCACCGTAATCTCCGCTCCCTCAGTACTGTGTGATGTGCCAGCCGCGATAAACGGCAATTGGCACGCCCGCCGACCAGGCCACCGATCTGCCAGCCCATGCCCCAATCCCTGGCAATGCCTCGATGCCTCTTCCGAGGCCCGCGAAACCCACGCCGACGACTCCCAGGGAGACATCCCGAACTGCGCTGCCGCTGGTGTAGTCCGGGTCATGCTCAATCCCCTGTCGTCTAATCGCTGATCCAATCCCGTAGCCGGACACGCCTGCACCCGCGACGGTACAACCCGTTGCGATAACCCCTGCTGCAGCAATCACTCCAGGCGTCGCGATCCCGCAGCTTCCGATAATCGCCGCGATTGCTCCTATGGAGAAAAGCGCGAGGCCAGCGTAGGTGGCGAACATCTGCTGCGTCTCACAAACCCTCTGGCACTCGCCTTGATTGTACGCGGCATCGGCAGCGAGTACTCTCACCCACGCCCCGAGCGCCGTCTGCAAGCCAGCCTGCGTCGCCGCTGCGGCCTGTTGCGCCTCGCGGCTCTTGCCTGCCGCGGCCGCAGACCGAGCCGCGTTCTCACCCGCACGGAACGAGCGGTTCGCCGCCTCGACTGCGGCGCGGGCCTCAGGGCTGCTCCACCCCTCGTACTTGTTGCAGTAGTAGCTCCACGCCCCCCGCTTCGATGTCAGCGATCGCGCCTG
>JAJFTR010000051.1 GCA_021372825.1 Actinomycetes bacterium | reverse complement strand
GCCATCGGCGAGTGGCTCGTGTGGCCGGTCTTTCGGCCATCGAGGCGTCGTCAACCAAGCCCTCCTCAACGTCTCTGCCAGAGTAAGTGCAAGGGCTTGGTCGGTGCGTCTTCGGTCCGTGGTGGTCCGTTCCGGCGGTCGTAGGGTAGGCTAGAGGTGTTTTCGCAGGAGGCTGGGCTTGAGCACGACCTGGTCAGGCCTGATGTGCTCAAGACCCAGCCCCTCGAAGAGCTCCCGGGGCAAGACGAGACGCGCGAGGTCAAACGGCGACGCCCCTCCGAGCGACTTGCGCGGCATCGAGTTCACGTGGCTTGCGATGAGCGCCGCGTCTGGTCTCGTGAGCTCATCGATCGAGGTGCCCTTCGGGATGATGCGCCGGAGGAGCCGGTGGCAGTTCTCGATCGAGCCCTTCTGGTCGGCGCGGCCCGCATCGCAGTAGTAGACGCGGGTGCGGCCGCCGGCCTCGATCGTCTGCGGCGCCTGGAACTCGTGCCCGCGGTCTGAGAGCAGAAGCGGGAACGCGTGGCCGAACCCGCCGCCGAGCAGCGACTCGAGCGCGTCGAAGACCTCCTCCACGCACGCCTGGGTGTGCTCCTCAAGCACGAAGACGAGCAGGAACGACGTGCGCTTGAAAAGCATCGTGAGCAGCACCTTGGTGTCGGAGCGCACGCCCTCCACGCAGTCGATCTCGACGGTGGCGAGACGCTCGTCCTCACCGAGGGCGAGAAAGTCGGCATAGGCGCGCCCGGAAGGCACGCAGAACCGCTCCTGCCGCGGCTTTCTCTTGCGCGGCCGGTAGCGGCACTTGGCGACCAGGTCGAGGTTCTTGAGCTGCCCGAGCCCCGCGTCGACGTAGCGGTAGAAGGTGCGCTCCGAGCAGCAGAACTCGCCTGCGTGCGCGGAGAAGACGTGCGCGATGGACTGCCCGTTGTCTTTGATCAGCGGTCTGGCCGTCGCCATCATGGCCTCGAAGCGCTCGGAGGTCGTGTCGATGCCTGAGCGTGACCCGGAAAGCCGGGCGTCTGCGAGCGCTTGAGCGGCCTTGGCGTCGTAGCGGTAGCGGTGCTTGCGGCAGCCGGGGACCGAGACGCACCCGTTGCACACGAACGGGGCATGTCCGTTGCGCGGGCAGATGTCAGGGACGAAGCGCTCGCAGATGTTGGTGCAGCGCACCTTCCGGCAGTTCGCGCACCGCCGTCGCGAGCACATCTGGCAGAGCCCTTTGACCTCGCAGGACCGAAAGTGCGCACACAGGCGCACCACGCTCGTCGGGGTCGACCGGTAGCCGTCATCGCGGCGGTTGCGTCTGATCTCACGGGTGACGCTCGAGGCGCTTCGTTCCAGCTTCCGCGCGATCGAGCTCACGCTCTGTCCCTCGTTGAGCAGCTGCTGCACGTCGCAGCGCTCATCGAAGGTGAAGTGGCGGTAACACGCGGTGTTCTCCGGCATGGGCGTGCTCCTTTCCTCGTCTCGGCCGCCGGAGAGGAACTGACGGACCTTGCGCGAGGATAGAGCGCAGCACCGGACGATGAAACCGGGCGGGAGCTCTGCCAGACTAAGTGCAAGGGGTCTTTGCACTAACTTTGGCAATCAAGGGAGGGCGGACCGGCGAGCGAGGAGACTGACGAGTGAGTGGGCGCCTGGTAGAATCAAAGTCCGGCGCAGCGATTCGCGCGCGTCTGCGGCGGCCGGACGAGTTCGGTGGAAGGCGACCTGTCATGAGATCCACAACGATGCGCGGAGTCGCGCTGGCACTGTCCGTGGCGCTGGCTGTCGTCTGCGTGCCCGTGGGCGCATACGGCGCTTCCGCGCAGACCGCCACGAAAGTCATCACCACGGGTGATCTGACCTGCGTCACCTTCGCGACTTCGAGCGTGGGCTACGCGGCCACCTCGAACGGCGTCATCATGAAGACCAGTGATGCTGGAGCGACGTGGAGCCAGGTGCGCTCCGTCGATGGCAAGTACTTCACGGGTGTCGCGTTCTGGGACGCGCTTTCCGGGATCGCGGTCACGCAGGGGCGCGAAGTGATCGGCACCGATGACGGCGGGGCCACGTGGACGACGCGGAACTCGGACCTCACCAGCGGTACCGCCTACCCGGAAGAGATACGCGTGAACGGTGTCGCCGCGGTGCCCGGCAAGCCGACGCAGGTGAGCTTGGCCGGGGGCGATCCGGATCCCTCCGATTCGACGCTCATACCCGAGCAGGTCCGGCACACGGAGATGCTATCTCCTCCCGCGGGTTCGTACTGGTGGGTGCGCGAACGGTTCTGTGACTATTACATCGATCCTCCGGAGGAGTACAACCCGCCCGGTTACTACGGCGAGGGAGAGTTCTTCGCGATCGACTACGCGGACAGCACCCACGGATGGGCTGTGGGGGCGGATTACATGCCGAGTGAGACCACGTCGTCCATGGCCGCGACGGTCGATGGCGGGGCGACGTGGAAACGGCGCTATCTCGGCCGAGCCACTGTGCTCAAGGCGGTGTCGTTCGCGACCACGTCCACGGGTGTGACGACGAGCGCAGACGGCCGGGTCTTTGTGACGTCCGATGGCGGTACCACCTGGTCAGAGGGTTCCTCGGGCGTCTCGGTGTCCCTCAACGGCGTGGCGATGCTCGACGCGACGCACGGATGGGCCGTGGGCGACGACGGTGTGATCCTCGCCACCGCTGACGGGGGCGTCACGTGGACGTCCGTGCCGAGCGGGACGGCTCGGGATCTGCTCGCCGTGACGACTGTCGGCTCGCTCGCCGTGGCGGTCGGCCGTCAGGGTACCGTCGTCACGCTGGGTGAGCCGCCCGACGTGACCGCCCCTGTGATCACCTCCCTTTCCTCTTCGACCCATCCCTCGCAAGGCACGTGGTACGCGGACGGCGACCCTGCCTTCTCGTGGGTGGCGACCGACGCCTCGGGTGTCGCAGGGTACTCCTACGTCCTCGACCACGACCCCTCGACGACGCCTCCTCCCACCGGCATGGACGCCGCCACCTCTAAGTCCTACACCGGCGTCGCCGACGGCGTGTGGCACTTCCACGTGCGCGCGGTCGACACGGCGGGCAACTGGGGCCCTGCGGAGCACGTCGAGGTGTGGATCGACACCACGCCGCCTGAGACCTCCTGTGACGCCGAGCCGGTGTACGTCACGACCGCGACGGTCACCCTCACCGCCACCGATACGGCGTCCGGCGTCGCCGAGACGCGCTGGGTCCTCGACGGGACGCCCGGCGTCGCCGAGACGCCTGGCGTCGACACCACCTTGAGCGTGTCCGCCGAGGGGAGCCACACGCTCCAGTACGCCTCCCAGGACAACGCGGGCAACCGTGAGAGCACCCGCACGGTCTCCTTCACCATCGACCGCTCCGCCCCTGACGTCACGCTGATCGCGGGAGACGACCGCATCCAGACCGCCATCCTCGCCGCAGAGACCGCGTTTCCCAGCGGCGCCGACACGGTCGTGATCGCCACGGCTTTCAACTGGCCTGACGCCCTTGGCGGCGCC
>JAJFTR010000042.1 GCA_021372825.1 Actinomycetes bacterium | reverse complement strand
CGTGCTGTCACATTCCGCAGTAGCTCAATTGGCAGAGCATCCGGCTGTTAACCGGAGGGTTGTAGGTTCGAGTCCTACCTGCGGAGCCAATAGCGCACAAAGCGGCCGCCGATGAGGCGGCTGCTTCTTTTCTCGGCCCGTTTCGACGCCGATAGTCATAGGGTAAGCACGGCGTGAGTACCCCGGGCCCAAGGAGGGTGTGCGCGTGTACGTGCTGATCGTGGACGACGACGAGCGCAACCGCTATCTTCTGCGCACGCAGCTTTCCGCAGCGGGCATGGAGGTGGCCGAGGCCGCCGAAGGCGCACAGGCTCTTGCGTGTGCGCGTGAGCGCCGCCCTGACGTGGTGGTCAGCGACATCCTCATGCCGGGCATGGACGGGTTCGCCTTGTGCCGCGAGTGGAAGGCCGACCCTGCGCTCGCGCAGGTGCCGTTTTGCTTCTACACGGCCAACTACACGGAATCGGGCGACAGGGACCTCGCGCTCACCTTGGGCGCCGACCTCTTCCTCACCAAACCGATGTCGCAAAGCGATCTTGTCTCGGCACTCACAGAGGTGGTCGAGCGCGTGCGGCGCGAGGGCCACACGAGGGCGCCGCTGGACATCCCCGCAGAGGAGTCGTTCCGCGAACACAACGTCCGCCTGCTCCACAAGATGGAGCAGCAGCTCGCCGAGCTCACCGCGGCAAACGAACGGCTGCACGACATGGTGGTGAACACCGTCCTTGCTATCGCGACCCTTGTGGAGGCGCGCGACCCTTACACCGCCGGGCACCAGGAGCGCGTGGCGCTGCTCGCCTACACCATCGCCGGCGTGATGGACGTCCCCGACGACGAGTGCGACGGCATCCGCCTGGCGGGGCTGGTGCACGACATCGGCAAGATCTACGTGCCGCTAGAGATCCTGTCTCGGCCCTCGGAGCTCACGGCGCCCGAGTTCGAGATCATCAAGATGCACCCCACCGTCGCCTACAACGCCCTTAGGGGCATCGACTTCCCGTGGCCCCTTGCCGAGTGGGTGCACCAGCACCACGAGCGCCTAGACGGTTCAGGATACCCCCAGGGGCTGCGGGGGAACCAGGTCCTCGCAGGGGCGCGCATCCTTGTGGTGGCCGACGTCGTGGAGGCCATGACCAACCATCGCCCCTACAAGCCCGCCGTGGGGATCGACGCAGCGCTCGCCGAGGTCCGCGAGGGCGCGGGCCGCCTGTACGACCCAGCCGTGGCCGAGGCCTGTCTTGCACTCTTCGACCAGGGCTTCACGCTGCCTGCGGCCCCGGCGCACCCGGGCGCCGCCTCGGTCTACCAGCGCTGAGGAGCCGAGCGCAAGGAGCCCGCTGGCTACTCCAGGTAGTCCTTGAGCTTGCTCGAGCGGGAGGGATGGCGCAGCTTGCACAGCGTCTTGCTCTCGATCTGGCGGATGCGTTCGCGGGTGACGCCGAACTCGCGGCCCACCTCTTCGAGCGTGCGGGGATGCCCGTCTTCCAGGCCGAAGCGCAGCTCGATGACCTTGCGCTCGCGCTCGGACAGCGAATCAAGCACCCGGGTGAGCTGCTCTTGCAGCATGGAGAACGACGCGGCGTCCGGCGGCACGACCGCCTCGGAGTCCTCGATGAAGTCGCCCAGCTGCGAATCTTCTTCTTCGCCGATAGGCGTCTCCAAAGACACCGGCTCCTGCGAGATCTTCAAGATCTCGCGGACGCGGTCGGCGGTCATGTCCATCCTCTCGCCGATCTCGTCCGGCGTGGGCTCGCGTCCTAACTCCTGCAGCAGCTGGCGTTGCACGCGGATGAGCTTGTTGATGGTCTCCACCATGTGCACCGGGATGCGGATGGTGCGCGCCTGGTCGGCGATGGCGCGGGTGATGGCCTGCCGTATCCACCACGTCGCGTACGTGGAGAACTTGAACCCCTTGCCGTAGTCGAACTTCTCGACCGCGCGGATAAGGCCCAGGTTGCCCTCCTGGATGAGGTCGAGGAAGAGCATGCCTCGGCCCACATAGCGCTTGGCGATGGACACCACCAGACGCAGGTTGGCTTCCACCAGCTGCTTCTTGGCGTTAAGACCGATGTTCTCGATGCGCTCCAGACGGCGGATCTCCGCCTTGTCGAGCTGGATACCCTTGGCGGCCGCTTCTTCCAGCGCGGCGGTGGCCTCCAGGCCCTTCTCGATCTTCATCGCAAGGTCGACTTCTTGCTTGGCGGTGAGCAGAGGCACCTTGCCGATCTCTTTCAGGTACATGCGCACCGGGTCGCTCGTCAGAGGCGCAAGATGCGAGTTGTCCGAGCGGCGGCGAGGCTTCGCCTTGCGCTTGGCCGCGGGCTTGGCAGCCGGAGCAGCGCCCTCGTCGATATCGACAGGGATCTCCTCGGGCACGACGTCATGCAGTTCGTCGCCCAGAAGCGCGTCGTCCACGTCCACGGCGCCGTGCGCGATGGTCGGCGCGGTGTCTTCGAGCACCGAGATACCGCTGCGGACGAAGTGCGCGTAGATGTTCTCCAGCTGCTCGTCGGAAAGATCGACCTCAGAAAGCGCTCCTTGGATCTCCTCATCGGTGAGCGTCCCCCGGGACTTGCCGATCTTGATGAGCGTCTGCACCTCGGCAAGATCGAGCTCAGGCACGGTCTTCTTGGTAGCGCTCTTGGTGGCTTCGGTTTTCTTGGGTGCAGCAGACACGCAGTCTCCACCTTCTACTCTGCGGGAGAGCTCCCCTTGTCGCGCAGCTCCTTTTGCTGGCGCTGCAGATCGGCGATCTCCCTGAACAACTTGTCGTACACTTCATTATCCCCGACAGGATCGAGCGCGCGGAACTCCACTTGCTTAGCCAAGATTAGACGTCCGAGCGCGTATTCCTTGAGCCGATCGGCGATCAGCCGAAAACGGTATTCTATCTGTTCCACAACTGGGGCGTCTACAAGCAGCCCGGTGAGCTTCTCGGCCGCTTCCCGGTCGCGCGCCGCGACCGCGTCGTAAAGCGCCTGTCCCTCAAGGCCACCTGCGTCGATCACATAGCCAAGCAGCTCCCGCCGCGACCTGTCGAGTACGACCTCTTCATCAAGCAAGTCCCGTGCCTTCTCACGCAGATGCGGCGCCACGGCCACCACCTGCAGAAGCTCCCGTTCGGCCTTGGCCTGGACGTCGTCGAGGGGCTCAGATGCAGCCTCGGGCGTCTGCTGCGCCGAGGGAGATTCGGGAGCCGATACCCCTGCGGGTATCGGTGCCCGTGCGGGCAGCGGGCGCAGGCTCGCCTTGAGGCCCTTGGACGCTGCGCTTGAGATGGCGCGGCGCACGTGGCGGACGTCGGTGAGCAGCCTGTCGGCGATGTACTGCGCGTACTCCTGCGCAAGGATCGAGTCCCTGATGGGCGTGAGCACGCGAGCCGCGTCGCGAAGCGCGTTGGCCTTGCCCTCCGGCGAGTTGAGGTTGTGGTCGGCAAGCCTCTGCTCGATGGCGAACTGCAGAAGCGGCATCGCACCGTCGATGACCTCACGCATGGCCTGCACGCCGCGCTGCGCGACGAAATCGGCCGGGTCGAGACCATCGGGGATGATGGCGACCGCCAGGTCCTTGCGGTCGCTTCCCGCCTCGGGCGTGATACTGGCGTCCAGGAACTCGATGGCGCGCGAGGCCGCGTGGATGCCCGCGGGATCGCCGTCGAAGAGGTACACCACGCGCTTGGCGAAGCGCCCCAGCAGGCGCACGTGCGCCTCCCCCAGCGCGGTGCCGAGCGTGGCCACGACGTTGGGGATGCCTGCCTCGGCAAGCGAGATCACATCGGTGTAGCCCTCCACCACCACCGCGGTGCCCGTGGTGACGATGGAGGCGCGCGCGCGGTCGATCCCGTACAGGTTGTTGGCCTTGCGGAATATCGGCGTCTCGTTGGAGTTGAGGTACTTGGGCGTCTGTGGGCCGCCCGGACCCACGATGCGCCCGCCGAAGGCGATCACGCGCCCGTGAAGGTCGCTTATCGGGAACATCACGCGGTTGTAGAACCGGTCACGCATCTCCCCGCGGTCGGCCGCCACCACGAGGTTGGCGTCGATGAGCTCGTCGCGCCGGAACCCCTGCGACAGGAGCAGGCGCCCGGCCTCGTCGAAGGCCTTGGGCGCGAAACCGAGGCGCCAGCGCTTGGCGACCTCGATGCCGAACCCGCGTGCCGCGAGGTACTCACGCGCCTTGGCGGCATCCGGCGTGGGCCGCGACACGAGGTACTTGTGGTAGTAGTCCGCGGCCGCCTCGCACGCCGCGATCAGGCGCTCTTTGCGCCCGGTGGGAAGGCCAGGGCCGCCCTCCTCGGTGATCTCGATGCGCGCGCGCTCGGCTAAGCGGCGCACCGCGTCGGGGAAGTCGAGCCCCTCCATGCGCATGACGTAGCCGAAGGCGTCGCCGCCCGCCGAGCACCCGAAGCAGTGCCACAGCTGCGTAGCGGGATCCACCTTGAAAGACGGTGTCTTCTCGGCATGGAAGGGGCAGTTGCCCCAGAACAGGCGGCCCCGCTTCTTGAGAACCACGGACTCGGAGACGAGCTCCACCAGGTCGGTCGCGTCGCGGACACGCTGGACGTCCTCATCTGAGATGCGGCCCACGACACCTCCCGCCTAAACGACTGCTCCCGGGCGCCGCAACGGACACCCGGGAGCATTCTACTACGCGGCTATGACGCAAAACGGCCGGTCGTCCGCCGCGTCGCCGCGTCTATCCGCCATGCACCTTCAAGAACAGCGGCACGAACACGAGCGAGACGACGGTCATGAGCTTGATCAAGATGTTCATGGCCGGACCCGAGGTGTCCTTGAACGGGTCCCCGACGGTGTCGCCCACCACAGCGGCTTTGTGGGCGTCCGAGCCCTTGCCGCCGTGCACGCCACCTTCGATGTACTTCTTGGCGTTGTCCCACGCGCCCCCCGCGTTGGCCATCATGATGGCGAGCAAGAAGCCCGAGACCACCGCACCCGCCAAGAACCCGCCTAGGATCTCCAGGTCCAAAAGCCCCAGCAGGATGGGGATGGCTACGGCGAGCACGCCGGGCACGACCATCTCTTTGAGCGCGCCTTTGGTGGCGATGTCCACGCACTTGGCGTAATCGGCACGCACGCCGGGCTCACCGGCGAGCAGCCCCGGGATCTCTTTGAACTGGCGGCGCACCTCTCCGATCATCGAGAAGGCCGCCCGGCCCACCGCGTTCATCGTGAGCGCGGCGAACAGGTACGGGAGCATGGCGCCGAGGAAGAGCCCCACCACGATGTTGGGGTTCTCCAAGGAGAGGTCAAGCGTGATGCCGCCGAGCTTGACCGACTCGCGGAACGCGGTGAAAAGCGCGAGAGCGGTAAGCCCCGCCGAGCCGATCGCGAAGCCCTTGGCGATGGCGGCGGTGGTGTTGCCCACGCTGTCGAGGCTGTCGGTGATGGCGCGGATGTCTTTGCCCATCTCGGCCATCTCCGCGATGCCGCCCGCGTTGTCGGCCACGGGTCCGTACGCGTCCACGCCCACCGTGATAGCGGTGATGGAGAGCATGCCCAGCGCCGCGAGCGCGATGCCGTAGATTCCCGACGTCGGATTGCCGGGAACCGCGAGGTCACCCATCTGGTAGGCTCCCCAGATGCCGAGCGCCACCACGAGGATGGGGCCGACCGTGGAGATCATGCCGACACCGAACCCGGTGATGATGTTGGTGGCGGCGCCGGTCTGGCTCGCGTCAGCGATCGACTTCACGGGCTTGTAGTGGTCGGAGCAGTAGTACTCGGTGATCTGGCCGATGGCGATACCGGCGATAAGGCCGATCACCACCGATCCGAAGTACCAGATGCGCGACGGGTCGGAGGACTGGCTCCACCAGTAGAACAGGCCGAGCATCGCCACGATCTCGATGGCGGCGGCCACGTACGTGCCGGTGTTGAGCGCGCGGTGCAGGTTGCCGCCCTCTTTGGCGCGCACCGCAAAAAGCCCGATCACGCTTGCGATGATGCCGGAGCCCGCGATGAGAAGCGGGATGATCACGCCGAAGCTCACGTCGGTGCTGCCCTGCGACCACAGCGTGAGCGCGAGCACGATCGGCGCCAGGATGGAGCCCACGTAGCTTTCGTAGAGGTCGGCGCCCATGCCCGCCACGTCGCCCACGTTGTCGCCGACGTTGTCAGCGATGACCGCGGGGTTGCGCGGGTCGTCTTCGGGGATACCGGCCTCGACCTTGCCGACAAGGTCGGCGCCCACGTCAGCAGCCTTGGTGTAGATACCGCCGCCGACACGGGCGAACAGAGCGATCGAGCTCGCGCCCATCGCGAAGCCGTTGACGACCTCGGGCTGAGGCGTGTCGCCCCCGACGATGAGGAAGATCGCCCACAGGCCGAGGCCGAGGACGCCAAAGCTCGCCACGGTGAGGCCCATGGTGAGTCCCGAGCGGAAGGCCACGTTGAGCGCCTTTGCGATGCCGCTGGTGGCGGCCTGGGCGGTACGCGCGTTCGCACGGGTGGAGACGTACATGCCGATGTAGCCGGCCGTGGCGGACAAAAGACCGCCTGTGACGAACGCGGCGCCGGTCATCAGCCCCTTGACGAGGTCGCCGCCCGAGAACGTGAGGACGACGAACACCCCGATACCGAAGATGATGAGCACCCGCCACTCGGCCTTGAGGAACGCCATCGCGCCTTCTTGGGTGGCCTTGGAGATCTCGCGCATCCTCTCGTTGCCGGCGTCCTGCTTGAGGACCCACGACGCGAGGAACGCGGCGACACCCAGGCCGACCAAGGCGGCGAGAGGGGCAAGCCATGCGATGCCTGAAGACATGCAGAAACCTCCCTTTACTCCCCGTGGAACACACCCTCGACCGAATAGTCCGCAGGCTCGCTTACGCCTGCCGGACAATGGGAGGATGATACCCGAGCAAGCGCAGGGCGGCAACAGGGCGCGAGCTCACGGCCGGGTGGGACGTGGGATCTAGAATGCGCGCAGTCTGATCGCCCGACGCTGGCCCTTGGTGTCCGCGACTTGAACACGCCGAGAGTCGAGCGGCGATGCCAACCGATAGCCAACCGGCTCGATACCGGCCTGCTTGAGCTGATCCCCAAGCTCGATGCTCTTCTTCAGCTGGTCAGGATCGACCTGGGGATTGGCCTCCAGAATGAGGTCTAGGTCAAGGCTATCGGGTATCATCAGGCACCTCCACGACGGTTCGCCATGAATGGAGTATAGCTACCCACGACATGCACTACACCAACGTGACCGAGCTTGCTCATCTTCGTGTTCGTGGTGACCGGCACTCTCCTGGTCCTCGTCTCGGTCCAGTTCTTGAACTTGTACTTCACTAGCCATTCCTTCAGCAACGTGATCGAGAGCTCACGGGCTTGTTCATACTTGTACAGCTCAGCTTGATCGAACCCGCTGATCAACAGCTGGACCTCAGCCATTGAAATCTTCCCCGCTTGCGCTTTCGCCACTAACTGGTTGTATCGTTCTAGGTAGCCCAGAGCTGGTAGCATCTGGTTATCGCGACCTTCGATTTGCGGGTCAATGGGCCCAAGCCTAGAGTAGTAGTCCATGTAGATGGCATCACCGGACATTGCAAAGACAGTCCCCGCAGAGTACGCGTAATCAGGTATGACGAAGTCGACACGCGTGTAGAAGCGCCGAAAGACCTCGACCATGCGTCTCACGACCTCTAGATAGCCACCTTCAGTCGTAAGCACACAGACCAGGCTGTCAGACGTCGGATGATCCTCGCGTTGCAGATGCCCCTCAACGACGTTCCGAATGACTGTATCAACGCCGCTGACCAGCGGGCCAGTGAATGCAATCGCATGGGCGCCGAACGCTGTCTCGATTTACCCGAGGCGATCGTCCAGCTGCTGTTCGATGAACTCATTGACGCTGTTTGCAGCGGCAGTAGTCACTATTCCTCCCGCGTCGGCGGACCGTGAGCATCACAGACCATGGCCTTCACTCTACAGCCCTGTCCCAACCGATTCCTGAACGCCGCCTCGCCGCTTCGCGACCGTGGACGCTACACCCGCCAGGCGGTGGGCATGAAGAGCCGCTCGAAGGTCCGCAGGGCGAACCTGTCGGTCATGCCCGCCACATAGTCCACGACCGCTTGCACCAGCCCCTCCGCGCCTTCAGGCGTGTGCTCCTCGGGTAGCTCGTCAGGGTGCTCCAGGTAGTAGAAGAACAGAGCCTGCACCACGCCGTACGCCTTGGGCTCCTCCGACTTCGCCCTCGCCGAGAGGTACACGTTGTCGAAGAGCCACTGCCGAAGCTCCATCATCGCGTCCCACACCCGCGGAGACATGCGGATCTCCTCGGCGTCCAAAGACGTCATCACCATGTCCTGCACCATCGTGGTGATACGCGCCGCGTGGTTATGGCCGAGCACGTCGGTGGGCCCTGCGGGCAGAGACGCTTCGTCGATGACCCCCGCACGCATGGCGTCGTCGATGTCGTGGTTGACGTACGCGATGCGGTCGGCCGTGGCGACGATCTGGCCCTCCAACGTGGCCGCCAGACTCTCTCCTGTATGGTGCGCGATGCCGTCGCGCACCTCCCACGTGAGGTTGAGGCCTTTGCCCTCGTACTCCAGGACCTCCACGATCCTGAGCGACTGGACGTTGTGGCGGAACCTCTCGGGCACGCCGGGGTAGCGGCCCGAGATCTGGTGGAAGCACGCCGTGAGCGCGTCCTCGCCCGTGTGCCCGAACGGCGTGTGCCCCAGGTCGTGGCCGAGTGCGATCGCCTCGGCCAGGTCTTCGTTGAGGCGAAGCGGCCGCGCGATGGACCGCGCGATCTGCGAGACCTCGAGCGTGTGTGTGAGCCGCGTACGGTAGTGGTCGCCCTCTGGCGCCAGGAACACCTGCGTCTTGTGCGAGAGCCTTCGGAAAGCCTTGCAGTGGATGATGCGGTCGCGATCGCGCTGGAACTCCGTGCGGAAGGCGTCGAGCGATGCCGGGCGCTCGCGCCCGCGTGTGGCGCTGGACAGCGCGGCGCGAGGCGACAGCCGCTGCTTCTCCTCGGCCTCGATCGCTTCTCGTGTGAAGGGTTCGGTCACGTGATCCCCGTCATGATCGGGTGCCTATATGCGTTCCCGCCCGGCGCGACACGCAGCCGCGCGGACATCTCATACCGTCACAAAGAGCGCCGCGACGATCACCGTCATGACCACCGCGCACGCGATACCGGCAGCCCATGCGCGCTGCGATCCCCATGCCCGTGCCACGCTCACGCCGATGGCCGCGCCGACGAACCCGCCCCCCAGCCCCATGACGGCAAGCGGGATGGCATCCGCCGCCACGCGTGAGGCCGCCACGTCTAAGGCAAGCCCGCTGCCGGTATGCAGCACCAGCGAGTAGGCGAACGTCACAGGAAGCGCCACCACAACACCGCGAGCGACATCGGCTCCCCAAGGGCGCGCCTTCTTCGACCGTCCCTGGATGAGCGGCGAGCGTGCTTGCTGGTAGAGCCTGGTCGTCTTCGCCATGCTGCTCCCTGCTGCATCGCGGAGCGCGTCACACACCCCATTGTGTAAACGCGCCTCCGGCAGAAGTATCGCCGGAGGCGCGACCGTGCGCTAGATGCTGCGCAAGGAATATCTACCTGTTGTCGCTCTCCGCAGCCTTTTCCTCCAGCGCCGCCTGTGCCGCCGCCAGCCGTGCCAACGGCACGCGATACGGCGAACAGCTCACATAGTCGAGCCCGATGCGATGGAAGACATGCACCGAGTCGGGATCGCCGCCGTGCTCACCGCACACGCCGAGCTTGATCTTGGGATTGGTGGCGCGGCCGCCTGCGCACCCCATCTCGACGAGCGTGGCCACCCCAGGATCGATCGTCTCGAACGGGTTGCGCGGGAGCACCTTGCGCTCAAGGTAGCGCGGCAAGAACTTGGCCTCGATGTCATCGCGCGAGAAGCCGAAGGTCGTCTGCGTGAGGTCGTTGGTGCCGAAGCTGAAGAAGTCCGCCCGCTGCGCGATCTCATCGGCGGTGACGGCCGCGCGGGGCAGCTCGATCATGGTGCCCACCGGGATCGCGAGCGTCACTTGGCACTCCGCCTCGACCTCAGCGATGACCTTCTCGGTCTCGGCACGCAGGATCTCGAGCTCGCTTACGATGCTCACGAGCGGGATCATGATCTCCGGCCGCGGGTCCTTGCCCTGCTTGGCGAGCTCACATGCCGCCTTGGTGATGGCTCGCACCTGCATCGCGTAGATCTCCGGGAACATGATGCCCAACCGGCAGCCGCGAAGCCCGAGCATCGGGTTGGCTTCTACCATCGAGTCGATCTGGGCGAGCAGCTTGCGTTTGGCCGCGAGCTCCTCGGCAGGCGCGCCCGCCGCCTCGGCACGCACGATCTCCACCTCGAGGGCGCGCGGCGAGTCCAGGAACTCGTGCAGCGGCGGGTCGAGCAGCCTGACCGTCACCGGCAGACCGTCCATCGCCGCAAAGATCTCCAAGAAGTCGCCGGTCTGCACCTCGAGCAGGCGGGCCAACGCCGCCTCGCGTTCAGGTGAGCCGTCCTCGGCGAGGATCATCGACTGCACGATGCTCTTGCGCTCGCCCAGGAACATGTGCTCGGTGCGGCACAGACCGATACCCTCCGCACCGAACTTGCGCCCGAGCACCGCATCGGCAGGCGTGTCGGCATTGGCGCGCACACCCAGCCGGCGGAACTCATCGGCCCACGAGAGCACCCGGTCGAAATCGCCGGAGACCTCCGGCTGCACGAGACGCACCGCGCCCAAGACGACGGTGCCGGTGGTGCCGTCGATGGAGATGATGTCACCCTCGTGGAGCTCGACATCCGTGCCCGCCACCGTGGCCACCTTGTGCTCCGCGTCGATGCGAAGCTTCTCGGCGCCACACACGGCCGGCTTGCCCATGCCGCGCGCCACGACCGCCGCGTGCGACGTCTTGCCGCCGTGCGAGGTCAGGATACCTTCTGCCGCATCCATGCCGGGCAGGTCGTCCGGGTTCGTCTCCCAGCGAACCAGGATGACCTTGCGGCCGGCGGCCTTGGCCGCTACCGCATCGGCCGAGGAGAACACGACCTCTCCCACCGCCGCCCCCGGGCTTGCGTTAAGGCCCTTGGCGAGCGGCTCGATGTCCGCGTTGGGGTCGAACTGCGGGTGCAGCAGCTGGTCGAGCTGTGACGGGCTGATGCGCATGACGGCTTCTTCGCGGGTGATCATGCCCTCGTCCACCATGTCCGCCGCGATCTTGAGCGCGGCGCGCGCCGTACGCTTGCCCACACGCGTCTGAAGCATCCAGAGCTTGCCCTGCTCGATGGTGAACTCGATATCGCACATGTCGCGGTACTGGGCCTCGAGCTTCTTGAAGACCTCCTCAAGATCGGCCGCCGCCTGCTCCAGGCCCGGGGTGGTCGCGAGCTCCGAGATCGGCTTGGTAAGGCGGATACCGGCCACGACGTCCTCGCCTTGCGCGTTGGTGAGGAAGTCGCCGTAGTACTCCTTGGTCCCGTCGGCCGGATTGCGCGTGAACCCGACACCGGTAGCCGAGGTGTCGCCCTTGTTGCCGAAGACCATCGCCTGGACGTTGACGGCCGTGCCCAGGTCGTCGGGGATCTTCTCCATCTTGCGGTAGTAGACGGCGCGCTCGTTCATCCAGCTCTTGAAGACCGCCTCGATGGCCAGCCGCAGCTGGACGTCCACGTCCTGCGGGAAGGCCACCCGGCCGTCGAGACCCGCCAGCTGCGGGAAGTCCGCCGGGCTCACGTTGTCGGCCACGATCTGCTTGAAGATGCCGGTGAGCTCCTCCAGGTCCTCCGCCGTAAGGTCGGTGTCGTTGGTGACACCGCGCTCGAGCTTCATCTTGTTGATCGCGTTCTCAAAGAGGTCGCCCTCCACGTCCAGCACGACCTTGGAGAACATCTGTATGAAGCGCCGGTAGCTGTCCCAGGCGAACCGCGGGTTGCCCGTCTGCTGGATAAGACCCTTGACGGTCTCGTCGTTGAGCCCCAGGTTCAAGATCGTGTCCATCATGCCCGGCATGGAAAACGGCGAGCCGGAGCGTACCGAGACCAACAGCGGGTCTTTGGGGTCGCCGAGCTTCTTGCCCATCTTGGTCTCGAGCTCGTCCAGGTACACCGTGATGTCGTCTTCAAGGTCTTGCGGCAACGCGGGCGGGTCGGAGTTGTAGTACTCCATGCACGTTTGGCATGAGATGGTGAAGCCTGGCGGGACAGGTAGCCCCATGTTCGCCATCTCGGCCAGATTCGCACCCTTGCCGCCGAGGATGAACTTCATCGACTTGTTGCCTTCGGTGCGGCCACCGCCAAAGGCGTACACACGCTTTGTCTTAGACACCGCCCTCTCCCTTGTCGCCGGGGACACTGGTGCCGACATAATACCCCACCGCGCCGACGCGTGGGGACAACGACGCTCAGCGGGAGGCGGGCCCGGGACCTTGCGCCCCTAGTCCTCCGAGAGAGGAGCGGCCTACATGTCGACGATGGCGCGCGCGACCACAAGCAGCTCCTGCGGCGCGAGTGTGGGAGAGCCCACGATGTAGGTGACCCCTTGATCGAACCAGCAGACCTGCGATACCTCTATACTCACTCCCGGGAGGAGCTCGCCGTTCTCGTCCGTGGACTCGGGAAGATCGACGGCGTCGACGAGATACAGCACACGGCCCCGGTAGGTGGTCTCGGTCACATACTCAGAGGAGCGTGGGCCCTCTTTGAGGCCACGCCCATGTTCCTCGGCGTCGCGAAGCGC
>JAJFTR010000021.1 GCA_021372825.1 Actinomycetes bacterium | reverse complement strand
AAATTCCCCACTGCTGCCTCCCGTAGGAGTCTGGGCCGTGTCTCAGTCCCAGTGTGGCCGATCAGCCTCTCAGCTCGGCTACCCATCGTCGCCTTGGTGGGCCGTTACCTCACCAACTAGCTAATGGGCCGCGGGGCCATCCCTCTCCGCCGGAGCTTTCCCGACAAGACCATGCGGCCTCGCCGGAGTATCCGGTATTAGCACCGGTTTCCCGGAGTTATCCCGAAGAGAAGGGCAGGTTCCCCACGTGTTACTCACCCGTTCGCCGCTCGTGTACCCCCGAAGGGGCCTTACCGCTCGACTTGCATGTGTTAAGCACGCCGCCAGCGTTCATCCTGAGCCAGGATCAAACTCTCCGTGGAAGATGTCACAGACCGAGGTCTGTGGTCTACGAAGAATCCGGACCTGGCCGGTCCGGCTCGATCCACCTTCCCGGTCAAAGGACCCCGGGTGGTTTGGATCGACTCTCAAGGTCTCACCGGTTTGGCCTGTTGACTGACCCTCTCGGTTCGACGGGATTCATGCGGTCCGACATGCGGACCTTACTGGCTTCATCACAGTATCCAGTTTTCAAGGTTCAGGCGCAGCGAGGGCATACATTACTGGTTGTGCACCCCACTGTCAACACATTCTTCCAACCGATCTTGCGGATGCGTTTGCCGTGCTCTGGGCGTGAAAACGCCTCCGTCTTGGAGGCGTCGGAACGCGGAAGACCGCCATGGCTGTCTTGTCCGTTATCCGATTGACCTCGCCCTCACGTGGCTTATCAAGATCGCGCTCCACTCACTCGGTAGAAGCAGCTTTGTAACTCTAGCACCGTCCATACCACTGCGCAATAGGGTCCTATGGTCTTTTCCCGAGAAGAGACTGTGCCGGTCACATCCGTCGGATACGTCCGCCTACTTTGCGGACGTGCATCCCCGATCGTCGCGTTCCTCGCGCATCTATGTCACTGCGCGCGCACGCGTGCGAAGCGCCTCCTGCCTGCTTGTACGACAGCGCCATCCACGACAGAGCGAGCAAAATGATAGCCACCCGATGGCACGACGGATCCCGATATGCGGACGCCGCCTTGATCGATGAGTCTCCGCGCCTCCCCGTTGGTGGCGGTGAGCCCGATCGCGGACAACAACGCCGGCAAGTACACCGGATCGGTGAGATCGACTTGGAACTCGGGGATGTCCTCGGGCAGCTGATGTTGCCTGAAGACTCGATCGAACGCCTCTTCAGCCTCGGCAGCCGCCTTCGGCGAGTGATATAGGCTCACGATCTCACGCGCAAGCCGACGCTTCGCCGCGTTCGGATGCTCAGCACCTGACGCGAGCCTGCTCTCGATCTCCTCGACCTCGTCGACGGCAAGCGACGTGCACAAGCGGTAGTACTTGATCATCACCTCGTCCGGGATCGACATCACCTTACCGAACATCTCGCCCGGCTCCTCGGTAAGCCCGATGTAGTTGCCGTAGCTCTTGCTCATCTTCTGGAAGCCATCCGTGCCCTCCAGGAGTGGCAGCGTCAGGCACACCTGCGGCTCGACGCCCAGCTTCTCCATAAGCTCGCGACCCGCCAGCAAGTTGAAGAGCTGGTCGGTCCCACCCAGCTCGACGTCGGCAGCGATCGCCACAGAGTCATACGCCTGCGCGATGGGATACAGCAGCTCATGGAGGGATATCCCGATGCCCTCCCGGTACCGCTTCTGGAAGTCGTCCCTCTCGAGGATGCGCGCGACCGTGAACTTGCTTGCTAATCGCAGCAGGTCCTCGAATGTCAGCGGGGCGAGCCACTCCGAGTTACGCACCAGCTCGGTCTTCGCGGGGTCGAGGACCTTGAACGCCTGAGCGACATACGTCTGCGCGTTGGTCTCGATCTGTTCTCGACTGAGGGCGGGACGCGTGGTGTTGCGGCCCGAGGGATCACCGATCAGAGCTGTGAAATCTCCGATGATAAGCACCACCATATGACCGAGGTCCTGGAACTGGCGCAGCTTGCGTAACGGCACGGCGTGACCAAGGTGCAGGTCCGGCGCGGTAGGGTCCACGCCGAGTTTGACGCGCAGAGGACGCCCGCGCTCCAGCTTGGCGCGCAGGTCCGCCTCGGGAACGAGATCGGCGATCCCGCTCTTGATGACGTGCATCTGCTCGGCCACTGTCGACACGCTCTGACCTCCCTTGTCTTGCTCCGACGTTCTCAGTCGTTACCGAAGCGCTATGCACGCTGGACACTGGTCGGCTCGCCATTTGCACGTCATACTAACACGACGAACAGATCCGGCCGGGACGCGCAGCACCCTGTCATCTGGCGAGAGCAGCGGGTGATTCACGCGTTCCCTCCCTTGGCCCTTTCAGGACACACATGAGCCGATACGATGCGAACCGTGAACCACGTGGCGGCGGAGCGAGAGACGCACGCCGCAATCCTGCTCCACGCCCACGCCCCCAGAAGCGCCGTCGCACATCGAGCAAGGCGGTGCCGCCCCAGGAGCGGACCCGGGAACGGCAGTCGAGTCCTGCCGCGGCCCGCACGGGCGGGTCAGGGACGGCGGCAGGCCGAGTACGCCCGTCTGCCGCGCAAGCCAAGCGACGCCGACGCAGGATCTGGCGCAATCGGATCCTTGCGGTGCTACTGCTGGCCGTGATCGCAGTCACCGTAGCGGGAGGCGTGGTCTACGCACAGATCTCGAGGGCTCTCCCCGATCCAAACGCACCGCTCAAAGGGCGAGACCAGACGACGATCATCTTCGATCGAAACGGCAAGCAGATCGCAAAGCTGTTCGCCGAGCAGAACCGGACGGACGTGCCCCTCGAGAAGATACCTGCACAGCTGAGACAAGCGGTGATCGCAACCGAAGACGAGCGCTTCTACGAACATCAGGGCGTGGACCCCATCGGTATCCTGAGGGCACTGTGGACCGACATCCGTCACCCCAATGCCCTGCAGGGCGGATCCACCATCACACAGCAGTACGTGAAGGTGGCGATCGTCACCCCTGAGCGCACGCTCAAGCGCAAGCTCATGGAGGCTCTTCTCGCATATCGCCTTGAGAAGAACTACTCCAAGGACGAGATCCTCGCCTTGTATCTGAACACGATCTACTTCGGTCACGGCGCTTACGGCGTCCAGACCGCTTCACAGACGTACTTCGGCAAGAACGTCAGCGACCTGGGACTGGCCGAATGCGCGATGCTCGCCGGCGTGATCAAGTCGCCAGGGCGCTACTCGCCTTTCCTCGACCCCGAGGCTGCACGCGGCCGCCGTGCGACGGTGCTCGCGCAGATGGTCGACCAGGGGTACGTCGATAGCGCCGCCGCCGCCCAGGCCAACGCGGAGCCGCTCGCACTCGCAAAACCACGGTCTTCCTCCTCCCAGGCTCCGTACTTCGTCGAGTACATCAAACAACTCCTGACCGACACCTATGGGGCCGACATGGTGTACCGCGGTGGCCTCCGCGTGAAGACGACTCTCGACCTCGGCATGCAAAAAGCCGCCGAGAAGTCGATAGCTGATGCGCTGGACCGCGAGGGTGACCCCTCAGCCTCTCTTGTGGCTGTCGACCCCGCGACCGGAGAGATACGTGCGATGGTCGGCGGGCGGGACTTCGCCTCACAACAGTTCAACGTGGCGGTACAGGGACACCGGCAACCCGGCTCATCGTTCAAACCGTTCGTTCTGGTGACCGCTCTCTCGGACGGCGTTTCGCCCGAGCGGACCTTCGAGTCTGGACCGCGGTCCTTCAGGCTCCCGAACGGCCAGACCTGGAAGGTCACCGGCGCCTCAGGCGGTCGCAAAGGCCCGATGCGCTTGCGAGAGGCCACCGAGAAGTCAGTGAACTCCGTCTTCGCAGCCCTCGTGCTGGAAGTGGGCGTCGACGCCACGGCAAAGACAGCGCAGCGGCTCGGGATCACGACGGACATCACGCCTGTCCCCGCGATCGCACTCGGAGGACTCGAGGAAGGGGTCACACCTCTGGAGATGGCCTCGGCATATGGCACGCTCGCCAACGGCGGCGTGCGCGTGTCGCCGCATGCCATCCTTTCGGTGACAGGACCTTCGGGGGTCCTCGAGACTGCTCAACCCACATCAGCGCAAGCGATACCGGCAGATGTGGCATATCTCACGACTGACATCCTGAAGGGCGTCATCTCCAAGGGTACCGGCACGGCCGCGCGTATCGGACGCCCGGCTGCAGGGAAGACGGGCACCACCCAGCAGTATCGCGATGCATGGTTCTGCGGCTACACGCCGGACTTGGCCGCAAGTGTCTGGGTGGGCTACGCGGATTCGCAGAAGGAGATGCTCAACGTCCACGGGCGCAAGGTGACCGGCGGCTCCTTCCCAGCGGAGATCTGGGCGGACTTCATGAAGGCCGCCCTGGCCGACACTCCCAAGAAGGACTTCGAGAGGCCAGGAGGTCTCACCTCCCTGAAGATCTGCCTGGAATCCGGTCAGAAGGCGGGCGAGTTCTGCCCCAAGACGGGCAGGGGACTCTTCCTCAGCGACAATGTGCCCGATCCGTGCGAGCTGCATACTCACCCGGTCGAGATCACCGTGCCTGACCTGGTCGGCATGACCAAGGAAGACGCGCTTGCGCTCCTGAAGAAGCTGCTGCTTCTGTTCAAGGTGGTCGAGAAGGAGGACACTGACACGCCGCCCGGGATCGTCATGAGCCAGGACCCCCGTGCCGGGAGTGTGGGTACCACGCAGACGGTGGTGACTGTGGTGGTCTCCAAGGGCGCGCCGGCGAACCAGCCGCCCGTGCCCGGATTCACGTTCGCTCCGAAGAATCCTAAGAGCGGCGAGAACGTGACCTTCGACGCGTCTGGATCCACCGATGACGGGACCATCGTGACCTACACCTGGGAGTTCGGTGACGGGACGCCCGTCGCGACCGGGAAGACGGTCCAGCATGCCTTCACGGCTCCGGGGACCTACACGGTCACGCTATGGGTGACAGACGACAAAGGCGTTGCAGCGAGCCTGCCTACCACTGTTCAGGTGAAGTAGCGCACGTCGGGCAGCTGCGAGCATGGCGTAAGATCAGCGCACACTCCTGAAGAAGTGACCTGTCGTGCTGGGCTGGATCACCGGCCCAGCAGGCGGAAGACCGCCCGCGTGAACTCGCGCGAGCGCCGACGCCACGCCAGAAACGATCCGGTGGGTCTCTTCGGCGGATTCCACCGTGATCTCGACCCGCACAGCCGACACGCCGGTGTCGAGCACCTGGTCGAGCGATCGAACCAGATCGAGTGGGACCGCGTTGTACAGATGCGCGCGACCGCTCGGATCCGTGAGCACCGGGAACTCGTAGCCCTTCGCGTCCTTGAGCGTCCATCTCCGCGTGCGGCGCGTGCACTTCGCACACTGATGGGAGCAGTCACCCGCCGCCTGCAAGATGCAATGCTCGGCGATCATCAGTTCGAGCCGTCCTGCCACAAGAGTCCCGACCGGAACGGGCGACCCCTCGACGAGCGCGGCAAGTCGTCGGCCAGAAAGCTCAGGTGAGGCCCACACGAACGACGCCCCGAGGCGGCTTAGGGCCACTGCGCTCCATGGGTTGGCGACGTTAAGAGGCCAGTCCGCTTCGGTGAGAGCATCCTCACGCACACTGAGGCGAAGCTCCCCCAGAGTGGCCACGGTGGCGGAGCCACTGCGACGTGCCCACTCGAGCAACCTGGTTGCATCACCCGAATACGCCACGCGCGGAAGCTGAGGAAAGACCCCTGATGGCAAATCCACGAGCTCGTCTCCCGCCGAAACACGCAACAGCACGCGATCCGCGCCCGCGGCACGTGCGATCTGTGCACGGCGAAGGTCCGGGACCGACACGACGAGAGCCACTTCAGATGGCCGCTTGCTGCTACGGAGCAGGGTCGGCACTTCGGGGTTTCGTGTGGTGCGCTCCGACCAGCGGGCGAGCCGCCTCTCGTCGAGGGCCCTAAGCACCTCGCGACGTGCCTGGTGCAGGGCCGAGTAGCCCAGGCCCGCTCCGTGCTCGATGTCGACGTTCCAGGACTCGACCACATACCCCGATCCCCCCATCCGCCCGACGTGCTCCATGACTTCGTCGACCGACAGGGGCTTCGTCCGAGCTTCGGCGACCATGGGCCCTTCGACCGTCGCCTCAACCTCGTCGGCGGCCGCACGGATGCGCAGCGGTTGGCCAAGGTGGAGCCGCACGTCCATGTGGATCGAAGTGGGCCGTACGTCGATGGCGCCGGCGCCAGTGAAAGTGCGCCGGGCTCCGTCGAGCATGGCTGCGTTCGCGACGCGGAACACGCGGTCACCTTTGGCAACGCCAGGCTGTGCGCTGATCCGCGCGACGACACCACCAGGAACGTTCGTCCGAGGCGCGCCGTCGACCTCCAGCAGTCCGACTCGGCGAGTGACGTGACCGCGGTTGGTCCAGAACTGCACAGTGTCCTCGGCATCGACAGGACGTTCCCACGCGATGTCCACGGCGCTCGGCAAGGCCGCAACCACTCGTCCTACTGGAACGCCCCGGTTGTTGGGACGCGAAAAACTCATCATCTCATTGCCTGCAGTGCCACGAAGATACGCGTCGGTGAACCCTCGGCTGAACGCCTCCTCGAGAAGTCCCCGCTCTGTGGCGCTCACCTGGAAACCGGCGGGGTCACGCAGAGCACGGTCGAGAGCTGTCCGATACACACGCGTCACGATCGCCACATACTCCGGCGCCTTCATGCGGCCCTCGATCTTGAATGCGGCGACCCCTGCTTCGATGAGTTCAGGAAGGTGCTCGATCCCCGCGAGGTCTCGCGCAGAAAGAAGATACCTGCCCGGAACCGGTACCGGACCTTGCTCCCCTCGCAGCTCGTAAGCGAGACGACACGGCTGTGCACACAAGCCGCGGTTCGCCGACCGCCCGCCGATGGCCGAGGACAGAAGACACTGCCCCGAGTAGCAGAAGCACAGCGCGCCGTGAACGAAACTCTCGATCTCGGCATGGGTCGAGCGCGCGATCGTCCTGATCTCCGACACCGGAGTCTCGCGCGCAAGCGTGATCCGGGAGACGCCCAAGTCCTCGAGGACCGCGGCGGTGACGGGGTCGTGCGTGTTCATCTGGGTGGAGGCATGGACACGAACGTCCAAAAGAGCCCCACGCAAGGCGTGAAGCAACCCGAGGTCCTGCACGATGACCGCGTCCACGCCTGCGGCCCACGCGCGGTCGATCGCCTCGAGCGCGCCGTGCATCTCCTCTGGCATCACGAGGATGTTCGCGGTGAGGTAGACGCGCACGCCGCGAAGGTGTGCGAAGCGACAGGCATCCGCAAGCTCGTCCACGGTGAAGTTCTCGGCGCCCCGACGGGCGTTGAGCTCACGCAATCCGAGGTAGACGGCGTCGGCGCCGTTGTTCACGGCAGCAAGGAACGCCTCGTGGCTGCCCGCCGGCGCGAGCAGCTCCACGTGCGGCGTGGGATGGGAGTGCGTGTCATCCATGACGGTCTCCGGCTCGGGTGCCGGACGAGTATACACCGCATCTTGCCGAAGAGACCCGCCGTAACCGAACGGATACTGGCCGTGACCTGGCGCGATGGCTCACGGCACGGCATAATCATCTTCTGGATGAAAGGAGCGTCATGTCACGCCGCTCGCGGCTCCGGCGACAAAGTAAACAACGTACCGGGCTGCGCATCCTTGCCGGAGGCATTGCGGCCGTACTCGTCGTCGCTCTGGTGCTCACCGGGGCAGGCGTCGCTTCCGCTGCGGCAGTGGTCGGCTCGTGGCTTCAGGACCTCCCCGACATCTCGTCCTCCGACGCCTTCCAAGTCGCACAGACCACCCGGATATACTCGGCAGACGGCAAGCTGCTCGCGAACCTGTACTTGGAGAACCGTGAGGTCGTTCCCCTTGAAAAGATCTCGCCCTACCTGCAGAAAGCCATCGTTGCCGTAGAAGATGAGCGCTTCTATCAGCACAAGGGCTTCGACACCATCGGCATCGTCCGTGCGGCCATCACGAACTTGATGGCAGGCGGCGTCGAGGAGGGCGCCTCCACCATCACGCAGCAGATCGTCCGCAATACCGTGCTGGCCGAGGAGCGGTTCGATATCTCGCTCCGCAGGAAAGTGCGCGAGGCGTATCTCGCCTACCAGCTTGAGAAGCAGATGTCCAAGCAGGACATACTCGCGATGTACCTCAACACCGTCTACTTCGGCGAAGGCGCCTATGGAGCCGAGTCGGCCGCCCTCACCTTCTTCTCGAAACACGCGAGCGATCTCACTCTCGGGCAGGCAGCTCTTCTGGCAGGACTCCCACAAGGACCAAGCAAGCTCGACCCGTACGTGAACATGGAGGGCGCTCTTGGACGCCGCCAGTGGGTCCTCAAGAAGATGTACGAGACCGGCACCATCACTCGCGACGAGTACGAGGCAGCGGCAGACGAGCCGGTGACGCTCAAGCGTGCCGAGGCCATCGAGGAGAAGGGGGTCTTCTCGGCGCCCTACTTCGTGGCACACGTCAAGAAGGTCCTGCAAGACGAGTACGGTACCGCGCTTGTCTTCAAAGGCGGTCTCCGCGTGTACACGACCCTGGACACCAAGATGCAGACGCAGGCCGAGAAGGCGGTCCGCGGGGTACTCGACCGCAAGAGTGATCCGGACGCGGCGCTCGTCGCCATCGACCCACGTAACGGGTACATCAAGGCACTTGTCGGAGGGAAGGACTACAACAAGAAGAAATTCAACTTCGCAACTCAGGCGCGCCGTCAAGCGGGATCCGCCTTTAAGACCTTCACCCTCGTGACCGCGCTCGAATCAGGCATGCCGCCGTACCGGAAACTCGACTCATCATCTCCCGCGATAATCCAAACCGGTGGCACCCCCTGGGTGGTGAACAACTCGGAGGGTCATGGAAAGGGCTATATCACGCTGCAGGCGGCTACCGTCGGTTCCGTGAACACGTGTTTCGCTCGGCTCGCAAAGGAGCTCGGTGCCGACAAGATCGTGAAGACCGCGAAACGCATGGGCATCACCACCAAACTCAAACCCTACCTGTCCATCACTCTAGGCAGCCAAGAGGTGACGCCGCTCGAGATGGCTTCCGCGTACGGAACACTCGCCGCTAACGGCAAGCACTACCCGCCAGTGGCCGTCACCAAGATCGAAGACGCCACCGGAAAGGTCATCTACGAGGCCAAGCCCGAGGGGACCCAGGCGATCAGCCACTCCATCGCTTACGCGACGACCTCCATCCTGAAAGGCGTCATCTCGGGTGGCACTGCGACGCGGGCGCGTATCGGAAGACCTGCAGCGGGCAAGACCGGAACGACGCAGGACTATCGTGACGCATGGTTCGTGGGATACACGCCCCAGCTCGTGTGCGCCGTGTGGATGGGATACACGCCCGAACGTCCCATGCGCAACGTCCATGGACGGCGCGTCTTCGGAGGCACGTTCCCCGCGCAGATCTGGCACGACTTCATGCTGCAAGCCCTCAAGGGCCAGCCGAGACTGGACTTCAAGCCCGCACCTAGCCCCAGGTATACCTGGAAGAAGGCCTGGAACGTGCCCAACACCAAGGTTCCAAAGGTCACGGGTATGCAAGAAGGTGCCGCAATCGCCGCTCTTGAGAAGGCCGAGTATGTCGTCAAGGTGACTTATGCCTACAGCGCAACAGTCCGCAAGGGCGTCGTCATCAGCCAGACTCCTGCCGCCGGTTCCAAGTTGGAACCGGGAGAGACGGTCACCATCGTCGTGAGCAAGGGCGCGGACCCGAACGCCCCTCCACCTCCACCTCCGCCCCCACCGCCTCCTCCTCCGGAGCCGACCGGCACACCAGAACCAACGTCCACCCCATGATGTGACGAACACCCCAGACCTTTTCTGGGGTGTTCGTGCCTACGCCTGCTCAGGTCAGGCCCTGCGGACGCGCACCATCCCCGAAACACAGTGGACTTCCACGCCAGCAGGTTCGATCTGGTCGAGTATGAGATTCATGCCGAGGGTGTCCGAGGAGATATGTCCCGCGACCACGAGATTGAGCTTGAGCTCCTCGGCACGTTTCCGGTGCTCCTCCGTGTAGTGCATACCGACAAGAGTGCCGACACCAGCCGCAGACAGACGGTCGAGCGCCTCAGCCGGGCCTTCCGTGCCACCTGTCATGTCGACGACGATCCGCCCACAGCGCTGCGATCCGCTGCCCTGTACGATGGCGGGACCGTAGCCTTTCTTGGCCGCGTCTTCGTACTCCGGGATGGCGCGCACAGTGCGAACGAGGTCATCGAGCGTCCGTGGCGAGGCCGCATCGATGTGCTCCTGGACAAAGCGATTGACGCTGTTATCGGCAGGCGTGTGGCAGGACATCGATGCGAAGCCCAGCAGACGGGCCGCATCGATCGCTCGATAGTGGTTGACGGGCATGATGCGCCGGCGGATCTCCTCGGCGCGAGGGGCGATCAGCGCGTCAGCCGCAGCGATCGACACGCCCTCGGCTGCCCATAGGTCCGCCTGCATATACATCACTTGATGCAGGTTCGCATAGCCGGGCCCCTCGGGATGATGGGCAAAGATGAGATCGATGCGAGCGCCCTTGTCACGAAGACGGTCCGCCAAGAGCACCTCCCCGACCTCCATGTCGATGCCGACGACCAACCCTGTCACCTCGGCATCCGGGTCACCGACGCAGATGCGTGTGTCGGCATAAGGGTTCCATAGGCGATCGGTGTCGAAGAACCGCTTGTCATCGTCTTCGAGCTTCTCGTACTCGTCTTTGGCCGCGTCGAGCACGCGCTGGAGCTCCTCGCTGCCGCGTCTGTCGTTGCGCATACCCGTCTCCACGCACGTGCGATACAGATCCGTGAGCTTCATCGGCCTGCCTTTCTCTCATGACCCACGCGCCGGGTAGGCTTACGGGGTCCCGGTCGTCCCCTTGAGACGTACTCATTGCCCTGAAGGTAGAAGCGCAAAAGCGCCTCGTGCCCGGCGCGAAGACCGATCCGACCGCTCGTGAGGATGGGTTCGGGCGGCGCCGGCGCATCATACAGCGCAAGCGGTCCGCTGCCCAGGATGCTTCCATTCTCGGCAAGAGTCACGCCGAGAGCCGCGGCCACCTTGCCTGGTCCGTTCGTGCACTCAGGAGCCACCCGTCCTCGCCGGGAAGCCATCACCTCTTGCCCGAGAAGCGGCTCGAGCGCGCGCACCAGCACCGCTCCGGCGACACCTTCGGGTTCGGTGACAAGGTTCAGCATATAGTGGTTGCCATACGTGAAGTACACATACGCGCGCCCCGGCGGTCCGTACATGACACAGTTGCGCTTGGTGATCCCGCGGGTAGCCGCGTGCGAGCCGAGGTCGTCAGAGCCAAGGTACGCCTCGCATTCGACGATTCTGCCCGCAACCAGCTCGCCGCCGACCGTACTTGCGAGCACCTTGCCGAGAACCTCTCGCGCCACCGTCACTGTGTCGCGCGCGAAAAAGGCCTCGCCGAGCGGGACGGCGGTATGCATGTCGACAGAATCCATGATGACCATTGTATGCGAGAAGCATCCGGACGGCCCGCGACCTCACGCATGTCGTGCGCGCTTCAAGCGCCGCATGAGATCGGAGAGCGGTTGAGCATTCAGGACCGCGTCAGGCGTCACCCATCCCCGCCTTGCCTGCCATACACCGTTGCGCATGTACGCCATCTGCCCGGATTCATGCGCATCGGTGCCGATAGAGATCGCGACCCCGTGGCGCATCGCTATGCGCAGATGCAGGTCAGACAGATCCAGCCGGTCGGGGTAAGCGTCCAGCTCCAGGGCCGTTCCCGTCTCGGCCGCCTTGCCGCACACGGCGTCGATGTCAAGTTCGATAGGATCGCGGCGGCGCAGGATGCGCCCGGTGGGATGCCCGATGATATCCACGTACGGGTTGTCCATCGCTCGCATGATACGTCGGGTGGCGACCTCACGTGGCTGACCCCATCCAGAATGCAGCGACGCGACGCACAGGTCGAAGCGGGCAAGCACGTCGAGAGGGTAGTCGACGTTGCCCTCGTCATCGATGTTGAGCTCGATCCCCTTGAGGACGTGCGGACCATCATGCTGTGCGTTGAGTTCGTCGATGTGTTCCCACTGGCGTTCCAGATCGTCGAGGTCCAGACCGCCCACCATGCGCAATCCCCACGCGTGATCGCTCGTGATCAGATAGTCGTATCCAAGCGCGGCGGCGCGCTCCCTGTTCTGTTCGATGGTCGATGCTCCGTCAGTGGCCGATGAGTGGATGTGCAGGTCGCCTCGGATATCGCTCAACTCGATCAGATGCGGCAGCGCTCCAGCTGCGGCCGCCTCGATCTCGCCTGTCGCCTCGCGGATCTCCGGCGGCGGCACCGCGAGTCCCAACGCGGCGTAGACGTCTGCCTCCGTGGCGCCAGCCACCCGCATGCCGTCGGCAACGCGTGTGACCGCGTACTCGGACACCTTCAGCCCCAGCGACTTGGCTCTTTCTCGTAGCGCGACGTTGTGCTCGGCAGAGCCCGTGAAGTACTGCAACGCCGTGCCCCACGAGTCTGGTTCGACCACGCGGACATCGACCTGCAACCCTGAGGTCGTACGGATGCTCGTCTTGGTGTCGCCGGTCGCGATCACGCTGGTGACCATGGGCATCTGCCGCACTTCGGCCATCACTGTCCCGCCATCGCCGCTCGCGACAAGCACATCGATGTCTCCCACGGTCTCCTTGCGCCTGCGCACGCTCCCCGCGGCCTCGGCTGCGACCACACCAGGGACGCTTGCGAGATGTGATGCCACCTTCTCGGCCAACGGAAGAGCGTCGGAAAGCAGCACCCTTTGCCCGAAGCGCCGGTACGAGGCGATCCCCGAAAGGATGTTCTCGGCGGTCTTGGACCCGAAGCCGGGCAGCGTCGCCACCCGCCCGTCGCGCACCGCCTGCTCAAGCTCGTCCACAGACGTGATGCCGAGCAAGTCGTAAAGCACTTTGGCCTTCTTCACTCCGATCCCAGGGATCTGAAGGAGCGTCACAAGTGAGGGTGGAAGCACGGCCTCAAGGTCGTCGAGCTCGGCGAAAGAGCCTGTCTGTAACGCCGAGGAGATACTCGTGGCGATGCGCTTGCCCACACCCGGCACGTCGGTAAGCTTCCCCGCGCTCGCGAGTGTCGAAAGATCGTCAGGCCACGAACGAACAGCGTGAGCAGCCCTACGGTACGAGAGCACGCGGAACTTGTCGGCACCCGTGATCTCGAGAAGGTCCGCGGTCCGCTCGAGGAGCGCGGCGATGGTCGCATTGTCGAGATCCGGCATGGACGTCTCCTCGTGTCCGCCCGTCGCCACGCCCGCGACCGGTGAGCTGCCCGCAGGGATGGAGGTCACGCAACGTGCTTGGAGCGCCAGCGCTCGTCTTCCGCGAGTCTTTCGGCCGCCAGCTCCAGTTGCTCGCGCACCCTTCCCGGCGCTGTACCGCCTTCGCTACTCCGGCGACCCACCACCGACTCGATCTCGCGTATGCGTAACACGTCATCACCGAAGACCGGCGAGACCGCGCGCAGCTCGTCCAGGCTGAGGTCCTGCAAAGTGCGCCCTTCGCGCTCGCACATCAAGACGAGCGCTCCCACGAGCTCGTGTGCTTCTCGGAAAGCGACGCCGTGCGCTGCCAGGTAGTCGGCAAGATCGGTCGCAGCCATGAAGCCGCCTTCCGCGTCCGCGCGCATTCGAGAAGCGTTCACGCGCATCGTCGCGACCATGCCGTCGACGGCCTGAAGGCAATCGAGGTATGTGTCGACGCCGTCGAAGAGCGGCTCCTTGTCCTCTTGCATGTCCTTGTCGTACGCAAGAGGCAAGCCCTTGAGCATCACCAGTAGGGCTACGAGGTCACCCACCGCTCGCCCCGTCTTCCCCCGAACCAGCTCGGCGAAATCCGGGTTCTTCTTCTGAGGCATGATGCTCGAACCGGTGGACCACTCGTCATCGAGTGTGACGAACCCGAACTCCTCGCTCGACCACAAGACGATCTCCTCGGCCATGCGCGAAAGGTGCACCATCCCCAGCGCACACGCGAACGCGAGGTCGAGGGCGAAGTCGCGGTCGGAGACTGCGTCAAGCGAGTTGGGGACCACCGACTGGAACCCCAACTCGCGTGCGACCGCGCGTCGATCGATGTCAAAAGTCGTGCCCGCAAGAGCCGCGCTGCCGAGCGGAAGCGCGTCTGCCGCGGCATAGGCGTGACGGACGCGCTCAACGTCGCGCGTGAGCATCCAGAAGTAGGCCAACAGGTGATGCGCGAAGACCACCGGCTGCGCCTTTTGAAGGTGCGTGTACCCGGGCATCACGACTTCGAGGTTCTCCTCGGCCCGTCGCACGAGCGTGGCTCTGAGTTCGTCGATCGCACCCAGCACCTCACAGGCCTTACGCTTCGCGTACATCCTGAGATCGGTAGCGACCTGGTCGTTCCTCGAGCGCGCCGTATGCAGACGCTTCCCCGCATCACCGATCCGGCGTGTGAGCTCGCCCTCGATCGCCATGTGGATGTCCTCGTCACCCAGGTCAAGGGCGAACCGCCCCGCCTCGATGTCGGCCAGAATCTCTCGCAACCCCGTCTCGATGGATTCGACGTCTTCGGCCGAGAGGATGTGCCGGGCGCCGAGCATCCGAGCGTGTGCGATCGAGCCCGCGATGTCCTCGGCGTACAAACGCGCATCCACCCCGAGGGATGCGCCGAAACGCTGCTGGAACTCGCCGGGCGTGCGCTCGAAGCGCCCGGACCAGGGCGTCTTCGCCTCAGACATCGGCCGACTCCTGACAAGGCTCCCGTGACGTAGCCTCAGGTGACACCGGGTCGCGCAACACGCGTTACACCTCCCCTTCCTTACCCACCTTGCGACGCTGTCGCGCCCAGACGCGGGTGGGCAGTCCCCACAGGTCGATGAAACCCTTGGCCGCACCCCGGTCGAAGGTGTCCTCGGCGTCGTATGTCGCCAGGCTGTAGTCGTACAGAGAGTACGGGCTGCGTCGGCCCACCGTGACGCAGCTGCCCTTGAAGAACCGCAGGCGCACGTCGCCGGTGACGAGTTGTTGGGTGGTGTCGATGAACCCATCGAGGGCCTCTTTGAGCGGCGAGAACCACATGCCGTTGTACACGAGCTCGGCCCACTTCTGCTCGACGCCCAGCTTGTAGTGAAGCACCTCACGTTCAAGACACAGGTCTTCAAGGGCCTTGTGAGCGGTGATAAGGGTGAGCGCGCCGGGCACCTCATAGACTTCTCGACTCTTCACCCCGATGAGCCTGTTCTCCACCATGTCGATCCGGCCGAAACCGTGCTTGCCCGCGAGCTCGTTCATCGCGTTGATGATCTCGTGGAACGTCATCTCCTCGCCGTCAAGCGCCACCGGGACGCCCTGCTCGAACGAGAGCTCGACGTACTCCGGCTCGCTGCCACACTCATCGCCGCGCGCATCGCTCGTAAGCGTGTAGATGTCGGCAGGAGGCTCCTCCCACGGATCCTCGAGTACCCCGCACTCGATCGCACGTCCCCACAGGTTGTCATCGATGGAGTACGGGCTCTTCTTCGTCGTCGGCACGGGGATGCCGCGGGACGCCGCATACTCCATCTCCTCTTCACGCGTGCGAAGATCCCACTCGCGCACTGGCGCAAGTACTTCTATGTCGGGATCGAGAGCGGCGATGCCGACCTCGAAACGGACCTGGTCGTTGCCTTTGCCGGTGCACCCGTGCGCGATGTACCTCGCCTGATGACGATGAGCCTCTTCGACGAGGTGTTTCACGATGATGGGCCGCGAAAGCGCCGACAGCAGGGGGTACTTGTTCTCGTACAGCGCATTGGCACGCAGCGCCTTAGCGAGGAAGTCCTCGACATACTCCTCCCGGACGTCTTTCACGATGGACTCGACAGCGCCTATCGAAAGCGCCTTCGTCCGCACCAGCTCCAGGTCCTGACGCTCTTGACCCACGTCCACCGCGAGCGCGACCACGTCGACGCCCTTGTCCTCCTGGAGCCAGCGGATCGCTACGGAGGTATCAAGCCCGCCGGAATAGGCGAGCACACAGATGTCCTTGCTCACGAGCACACTGCCTTTCCTCGCAGCGGGCCTCGCACTTTCAGTGCTGCCCGCGGAACTTCATGATGCTATCGGTCACGGCCTCGGCGTCCTCAGTACTGCGCGCGATGATGAGGATGGTGTCGTCACCGGCGATAGAGCCTAGGATCTCGTCGAGCTCAGCGCCATCGAGGGCCGCCGCGACTCCCTGACCCGCCCCCGCGGACGTCTTCACCAAGACCAACTGGTCGGATCGCACCACGCTCGTCACAAGCTCGGCGATCATGCGCTGCAAGTGCAGGTCTTCCGCCAGCACATACACGCCCTCGGGCAGCTTCTTGAGTCCCATGTCGGCGATGTCACGCGACACCGTCGCCTGTGTGCACTCGAAACCGTGCTGCGCCAACCTCTCGACCAGGTCGCGCTGCGTGCGCACCCGTTCACGGCGCACGATCTTCCGGATCGCTTCCTGACGCTCACGTCTTTTCCTCATCTTGCTCATCCCACCTTGGAATCGCTACACCACTAGGGACAACCATGCACGTTGGACATGAAGCCGATTCTCGGCTTCGTCGAACACCACCGAGTAAGGCGCGTCGATCACCTCGTTCGTGACCTCCTCTCCGCGATGCGCGGGGAGGCAGTGCATGAATATCGCGCCTTCGGCCGCCTCGGCCATCAGCGCCTCGGTGACTTGGTACCCGGCGAACGCAGCCGCGCGCTGGGCGTGCTCGGCCTCTTGCCCCATCGAGGCCCATGTGTCAGTGACCACCACGTCCGCGCCGGCCACAGCCTCGTGTGGTGAACGCATCACATGGATCACCGCACCGGTGCCATGACGTGCCGCAAGGTCAACAGCTGTGGATACCACGTCCGCACGCGGCTCGAAGCCTTGCGGAGAGGCGATGTTCACGTGCATGCCGGTGAGTGCGCCACCGATCATGAGCGTGTTCGCCATGTTGTTGCCATCACCGACGTACGCAAGGGTCAGACCCTCGATGTGGCCTTTGTGCTCACGGATGGTCAGCAAGTCCGCAAGCACCTGACACGGGTGGAAGTCGTCGGTCAGTGCGTTGACCACGGGCACCGAGGAATGCTCGGCGATCTGCTCCACGTCGGCCTGCGCAAAGGTCCGGATCACGATGCATTCCACGTATCGCTCGAGCACCTTCACGGTATCGTGGATCGACTCGTTGCGCGAGAAGGCGTCACCGGCACCGAGGACGACAGGATGGATGCCCAGATCGACGCACGCGAGTTCGAACGACACGCGCGTGCGCATGGACGGCTTCATGAAGATCAGCGCCGCCGACTTGTCTGTCATCGTCGGAACGCGGCGCGTCAGAGCTCGCGTCTGTTTCTGCGCTGTTGCGCGTTCAAGGACGGTCGACACATCGGCTGGTGTGAGTTCGCCCAGTGTGAGCAAGTCCATCCCGTGAAGGTTCTGCATCATCACTCCCCTGTCACTTCTCGCAGGACAGTCAGAAGTGTATCAACTTCCGACGCCGTGCATACGAGAGGGGGAAGGAAGCGTAGCGTGGAGTCGCCGATGGCGTTGATCACGACCCCGCGAGCGAGTGATTCATCCGTCACACGACGCGCCTCGGGCTTGGCGAGGGTCACGCCGACCATGAGGCCGCAGCCCCGGACGTCGGTGAAGGCGCCTGTCTCCTCGGCGATGGTGTGGAGCCCCGAGCGCAGGTATGCGCCGACGTTTTCTGCATTCTCACCGAGATGCTCGGCCTCGAGGGCGTCGATGGTGGCCACAGCCGCGGCACAGATCGCGGGACCGCCACCAAAGGTGCTGCCATGGTCACCCGGAGTGAAGACCGCCGCCACCTCTTCTTTCGCGAGCAGAGCGCCCATCGGCAGCCCGTTCGCTATCGCTTTTGCGAGCATCATCACGTCCGGGACGATCCCGTAGCCCTGGTGAGCGAATGCCTGGCCGGTCCTCCAGAAGCCGGTCTGCACTTCATCGAGCATGAGCAGCGCACCGCGCTCGTCGCATAGGCGCCGTGCCGCCTCAAGATAAGCGTCCGTACAGGGGTACACGCCACCTTCACCCTGGATCGGCTCCAGAAGAACCGCGCATACGTCATCGGTCATCGCCCGTTCAAGCGCCTCGATGTCGTTGAGGGGCACATGCGTGAACCCGGGGACGAGCGGCCGGAAGGCCTCCTGCTTGGAAGGCTGTCCCGTCGCGCTCAGCGCAGCGATCGTCCGCCCGTGGAAGGACCCTTCGGCAGCGACGATGGTGGCGCACCCCTCACCGCGCGTGGTCCGTCCCCAACGCCTCGCGAGTTTGATTGCGGCTTCGACCGCTTCGGCGCCCGAATTGCAGAAGAACACACGCGCGGACTCGCCGAACAGTCCGACAAGGCGCTGCGCCAGCTCGTCTCGATGCTCGACATAGTACAGGTTGCTCACATGCACCAGACGCGACATCTGGCGACACACAGCATCTGCCACACTGGGATGTGCGTGCCCAAGGTTGACCACGCCGATCCCGCTCACGAAGTCGAGGTACTCGCGCCCATCGTCGTCGAACAGGCGCATGCCTTGCCCGCGCACGAACATGACACGGTTGCGCGCGTACGTCCGCATCATGTAGGACTCGTCACGCGCAATGGCCTCCTCAAGCACATCACTCATTGGGACACGTCACCTCGTCTTCTCGCATGACGCGGTCGGGCTCGCGACTGACCGCGAGACCTTCGCGGGTGATCATCGTACCCACGCCGGCGTCTGTATACACTTCGAGCAGCAGTGCGTGAGGTATGGTGCCGTTGAGGATGTGCGCGCGCTCCACCCCGTTCTCAAGAGCGTGGACGCATGCCGTGACCTTGGGGACCATACCCTTCGAGAGCCGGCCGCTCGCGATCGAATCGACCGCCTCGGAAAGCGAAAGAGCGCTGATGAGCGAGTCTTTGTCACCAAAGTCGGCATACAGACCATCCACGTCGGTGAGGAAGATCACCTTCTCGGCATCGAGAGCTACGGCGATCGCAGATGCCGCAGTGTCGGCGTTGACGTTGTACGAGCGGCCATCGTCGCCGACCCCCACCGTTGCGACCACCGGGATGAAACCGTCCTCGATCAGGTTCAGAACCACAGTGGTGTCGATTGCCGTGATCTGGCCCACGCGACCGAGCGCCGCGTCGAGCTGGCGTGCCTGGATCAGCCGAGCATCATCGCCAGAAAGCCCGACCGCCCAGCGGCCGTGTGTGTTGATCGCCGAGACGAGTTCCTTGTTGTTCTTGCCGACGAGAACCATCTTGACGACCTCCATGGCGGCGTCGTCCGTCACCCGAAGACCGTCACGGAATTCGACGGTCATACCCAGACGCTCCATGTACATCGAGACGTCCGGACCGCCTCCGTGGACGACGACGGGGTTCACCCCCACGAGTTTCATGAGCACGATGTCCTCGGCCACGGATGCTCGTAAGGCGGGATCCGTCATGGCCGATCCACCGTACTTGATCACGGCCACACGGCCCCACGCGCGCTTGATCCACGGGAGCGCTTCGGTGAGTGTACGCGCCTTCTCGAGCAGCGCCTGCATGACATCGTCCTTCATGAGCGGTACTCTCCGTTGATCCTCACGTAGTCGTAGCTGAGATCGCACGTCCACACGGTCGCGCTCGCCGTCCCGGCACCCAGGTCGACCCGTATCTCGACCTCGTCTGTACCGAGCGCCACAGCAGCTTCATCCTCCGAAAAGGGCACCCCTACCCCGTTCTCGCACATCAAGAGACCCGCGAACCAGATCTTCACATGAGCGGGATCGAGGTGTGCGCCGGACTTGCCGATGGCCATTGCCACACGTCCCCAGTTCGCGTCCCGTCCGAAGATGGCCGTCTTGACGAGCGGCGAGTTCGCAATCGAAAAAGCCGCAGTCTCCGCCTCGTCCTCAGTTGCCGCGCCTTCGACAGTCACGGTGATGAGCTTGGTCGCCCCCTCGCCATCTCGAACCACCATGCGCGCGAGCTCACCGCACACATGCTCGATCGCGGCGGCGATCTCGACGAATCGCGCGTCGTGAGAGGTGATCTCCGCTCCCCCGGCCGCTCCGCTCGCCATGAGTACACACATGTCGTTGGTGGAGGTGTCAGAGTCCACCGTGATGCGGTTGAAGGTGCGGGCTGTGGCCAGGCGTAGCGCCTTATCGCACGCCTCGGCCGAGAGCGGCGCGTCAGTCGTGACGAACGCGAGCATGGTCGCCATATCGGGCTGGATCATGCCGCTGCCCTTGGCCATACCCCCGACCGTCACGGTCACGCCGTCCACATCCAAAGACACCGCAGTCGTCTTGATGAAAGTGTCGGTCGTCATGATGGCCTCTGCGGCGTCATCCCCGGTGTTCGAGTCGAGTTCCTCAGATGCCGCCCATATGCCGGCGCACACCGGTTCGACAGGCAACGGCACCCCGATCACGCCCGTGGATGCCACGATCACCTCATCCGGCCGGCACCCAAGCGCATCGGCAGCCGCCTGCGCCATCGCCCGCGCATCGCGCACGCCTCGTTCACCCGTGCACGCGTTCGCGTTGCCCGAGTTGACCACGCATGCGCGTATCGTGCCCCCAGCTATGTGCTCGCGTGAAACGAGGACCGGCGGGGCCGCCATCGCGTTCGTGGTGAAGACAGCCGCCGCCGGACATGTCTTATCGGCAACCAGCAATGCCACGTCGCGACGACCGGACTTCTTGACGCCCGCATTCACACCGGCCGCCATGAAGCCGAGAGGGGCGGTGACGCCCCCTTCTGCAAAGGCCAATGTCACAGAGTCCGCGCTCCCTTCCTAGATCACCGGCACGAACGCGGCCAGACCTGCGGTCTCGGGGTATCCGAGCACGATGTTCGCGCACTGGACCGCCTGACCCGCTGCGCCCTTCACGAGATTATCGATCGCACATGTCGCCACAAGCACCCCGGCAGCTTCGTCCAGCGCGAGGCCGATGTGGGCACGATTGGAGCCGCGCACCTCTCCCGTCGAGGGCATGCGCCCTTCGGTGTGCACGGTGACGAACGGCTCGTCTGAGTAGAGATCCCGATATGCCCCATGTACGTCTTCAGGGGTGAGACCCGCTTCGACGTGCAGGTAGACCGTAGCAAGAAGGCCCCGTGACATCGGGATGAGATGCGGCACGAAGATCACCTGGGGGTCATCAAGACCAAGGTCCGCAAGACCTTGTGCGATCTCCGGTGTGTGGCGATGAGTGGTGGCCGAGTAAGCGTGGACAGACTCATTGACCGCGCAGAAATGCGTTGCGGCCCCCGGCGTCCTGCCCGCGCCCGAGACTCCGGACTTCGCATCGACGATCACGTGGCGCGACGAGACCCACCCCGCCTTGAGCGCTGGCGCAGCAGCGAGCAAGGCCGCCGTCGGATAGCATCCCGGACACGCGACGAGCTCGGCGCCGTCGAGCTGTGCACGCGTGAGCTCAGGCAACCCGTACACCGCCCTAGTGAGCAGGTCTGGGGCGGCGTGCACGACGCCGTACCAGGCTGCGTAAACATCCGGATCCCGCAATCTGAAGTCAGCCGAGACGTCGATGACCTTCACGCCGGCACTCAGCAACTCAGGAACCATCTCCATCGCCGCGGTGTGGGGTACCGCGAGGAACACGACCTCGGCGACCTCGGCGAGACGGCGGATGTCCGGTTTTACGTACACAAGCGAGCAGCCCTGCAAAGCGGGGTACACCGAGGAGACCCGCTGGCCCGCCTCCGCGGTCGACGTGACCATCACGAGTTCGAATCCAGGATGTCCAGACACGAGCCGCGTGAGTTCGA
>JAJFTR010000018.1 GCA_021372825.1 Actinomycetes bacterium | reverse complement strand
ATATCTCGCCGCTTATCTGACGAGCGGCACCGTTGGTGCGTCGGTCACATCAGGGGATGAAAGGTAGTCGCAAGCCCGCGAGAAGTCCTGAAGGCGAGCGAGCAAAGAAGAAGACCCGCGCCATGCGCGGGTCTTCTCGGTGAAGCTGCGAGGAATCTTACGGCTGGCTGATCGTGTAGGTGATGCTTCCAGAAACGTTCGCACCACCTGTCGTATCCCAGTCGACCGTGCCGGTCACATGATCCGTGTAGCTGAGGTTCCCGCCCTTGCCGAAGGAAACGGCCCCGGCGGCCACAGTGCTCTCTAGTGACGTGAACCCGTCCTTGGTGATAGATGCGGAAAGCGTCGAGGTCTTGTTCGACTTTCCCGTGACTGTGCAAGTGCCAGTCCCTGGTGTGTAAGGATCGACGTTCGAAAGCGTGGTCGTTCCAGGCACCGTGATCTCCATCTGCGGATTGACGGCCGCGCTGACCGTCGTCGTGCCGCTGGTAGCCGCTCCCGCGTACGCCACGAGGCCGAACACGAGCGCGACGACCGCTACTGCGATCACAAGCGTTCTTTTCATCGTCTCTCTCCTTTACCTTCTATCTTCGCCCGGTCCGGGCCTGTTCCCTCTTGTCGGAGTGATATCGTCGACTTCCATTGCATGTATCGGGCCTTATGGAGACTGAATGAAAGCCCGTGTGCCGCGCGGTAGAATCGTGTGATGGGCGGCACCATCTGCCCGCTCAGCGGGACGAACGGCTAGGGTCTCAGTGCATCACCACCGTGTACATGATCGTCGCGGTGTAGGTTCCGGGGCTGGTCGTCCACGGCGCCTCCACACTCACGACGTCGGTGTAGTCGCTGGCTCCGCTCGGTATGCCGGCAAGATCCGCGAGTGTGCTGCTCAACCCGAGCTCGGCGAACGAGCCGCTCTCGGACTTCTGGAGGTCGAAGGGCACATTGGCCTGGACGTGAAGGCCGAGGCCGGAGTGAGTGTACTGGACGCCGGGTGAGATGGTTCCGAAGTCGATGGCGTTCTCGCTCAGCGTCAGCTGCAGCCACGGCTTGCCCGGCACGGCGAAGAAGGTCGTCGTGGCCTGGTCGACGATGACGCCGTTCGCGGCGACCCACGAGGTGCTCAGGGTGTAGGTGCCGCTCTCGAGGAAGCCCTCGTTGCTCACACCCCACGCGGGCTCGCTCGTGACGGCCCCTGCAGGAGCGTTCATCGTCGTCGAGTGCGTGGAGGCTCCTGCCGTATATGCCTGCCAGCTGCCGTCCGGAGCCACGTACGAGTCACCCGCATCGAAGACGGCATCGCCATCGGCGTCCCACCAGATGAGGTGGGTGACGGTACCGCCCGTGAGAGCTACGGCACCGCTGTTGTCGAGAGTGGCCGAGACGGTCACCGTAGAGCCAACGGAGTCGCCTCCACTCACGGCTACCGAGTCGATCGTGGCACGATACCCCACCCAGAACGACGAGCGCGTGATCTCTGTGTTCCCGGAGTCGAGCAGGACGACTTTCCACATCCCGACGACCTCGGGTCCGGGCAGCGTGTACGACGAGGAGACGACGCCGGTCGAGTCCGCCTTGATGTTGCTCTTGGCGTAGGCCACCGTGTCATCCGGTCGCAGCCACCTGAGAGACACCGTGGCGCCTCCCCCAAGACCCATGGCGCGCACGTAGACGGTGTCCCCGAGGACGAACTGACTGCTCGGCATGGAGTACCCGCCGTTACTGTAGGTGACAAGCCGACTCACGGAGGTGACATCGCGCGCCGTGTCGCTGTCGGTTTCGCAGGCGGCGGTCACAGTCGTGGTATCGACGACACCGGCCGCGGTGCCGACAGGGACGCTCACCCGTGCGTAGATGGTCCGTGTGCCGCCCTGCGGCGCGAGAGTGACCGATGTAAGAGGGGTCGTCCCGTCTTGGTCGTACAGGCGCACGGTCCAACCGCGCGAAGACACAGCGGAAAGCGCGATCGTGCGCGTGGATTCCCAGTTGTTCGACAGGGTGTGCACGTACGTGATGACAGCGCCCGGTCCGGCTGGCTCAGCGTTGTCGGGTTCCAGGCTGAGCTTCGGGGAGCACGTCGTCGTGTCCCTGCCGCTTCCGCGGACCGAGGGAGCATTCGTGTCGCGTGCCTGCAGGGTCGTCACGTCCGTCACTCCCGCTGACGTGCCAGCAGGCACGGAGACACGCACATAGACACTCACCGAGGATGCGGGGCCGAGCACCACCTGCGTGGTGGCGACGCCCGACTCGTCGCGGACCTCCACGGGCCAGCTCTTGGTCGACGAGGCGGAGAGGTCGAGCGTTCTTTGCTCGGATGTCGTGTTGGTGATGGTGGTGCGATATACGGCTGTGCCGCCGGGCGCCATGCGGCCTGACTGATCGGGTACCACGATCACCGACCCCACTGTAGTGAGGTCGCTCGCACTGTCGGCCGAGCCGCTCGACGTCTCGGTGGCGGTGAGCGTGGTGGTGTCCTTTGTGCCATCAGCTGTCGTGGGCGGTACGGTCACGGCCACGACCACATCGGTGCTGTTTCCGGAAGCGAGCGTCACTTGTGATATCGCTGTGCCGTCCAGGGCGCGCACGCTCGTAGACCAACCCTTGGAGGAGCTCGTCGCGAGGTCGTAAGTGGAAGTCACGTTGCCCGTGTTGGTGATGGTGTGCGTGTAGGACACCGTCGAGCCTGCCGCGGCGCCAGAGAACCGGTCCGGCTCGACGGTGACCGCGCGGCGGACCAGGCTCACCGCGTCCGTGGAGTCGGTCTTGCTACCGAGTTTGGAGCCGATTTGGACGATGACCGCGCTGCCGGACGCCATCCCCAGCGCTTCCCAGCTCACGCGGCCCTCGAACTGGACTCCGCTGGGCTCTCCGGCGCCGTCGTAGGGCGCGGAGGGAAGCGGTGTGGCGGCGGTATTCCAGGTTCCGGCGGGCCAGCCGTTGTCGCCCGGCATCGGGTCTCCCGCTGCTCCCGCGGCAGCGACATACCGGTAGAGCGAAGCGCCCTGGAACTGGTTGCCTCCGCCCATGCCGAAGACCGCGACCATGTCGCCGGTGTGCATGCGCCCGTCGCCACCGCGGTCGATCCAGGCGTAGAAGTCGGGTGAGGCTCCGCCGCCCGAGGCCGCCGCCCTCCGCGTGTAGATGTACAAGTTCGTCGAATCCGAGGTCACGGCCGCCAGGGTGAGGTCCGTGTTCGGGTCCGTCTGGTCGCCTGTGGCGTCAGGGACCGCATTGGCGGGGTCGTCGAACACCGGGGCCCAGTCACCAAAAGAGCCGTCGATGCCGATGGAGGTGTTGACGAGCGCATCAACAGCGGCAACAGGTACGAACATCACGATCAAGGCGACGATGAGGGCCGTAGAAACAACGCGGAAACAGAGGCGAGACCGCTCGCCCCTGACCGGCGCCCCTCTCAGGAGAGGGCTATTCGCGTACAGGCTTCGCATCTGTGCTGCTTCCGCGGCGCCCGTGGGTCCGCACGCTGGAAGGCCGTTGTTCTGTGCTCTAGCTGGAATATCGGTGCCGATATCGCCCCTGACCAGCCGTTTCCGCTGGACGCCCGGATGGTGTGACGGGCGGCACACGGGCTTGGACGAGCGGTTCTTTCGGGATTCTAGCAGGGGCTGAGTCGCGCGGCTAGTTTCTTAGACTGTTGAGCGGCGCGGGTACGCGTCCGCCGCGGCGGACAAGGCCGGTCCCGGCCCAGCCGCTCACGGCCATCACGGGCGCGCGTCCGAGTAGACCCCCGAATTCGACGGTGTCGCCGACGGACTTTCCAGGAGCGGGGATGAGCCGCGCCGCTGTGGTCTTGGAGTTCACGACGCCGATCGCACACGCATCTGAGATGATCGCCGCGATGGTCTCGGCGGATGTGTCTCCGGGGATGGCGATCATATCGAGGCCGACCGAGCACACAGCCGTCATCGCTTCGAGCTTATCGAGCGTCAAGGCGCCGCACTCCACCGCGCGCATCATGCCCGCGTCCTCCGAGACGGGGATGAACGCGCCCGAGAGCCCGCCGATGCTGGAGGTGCCCATCGCGCCGCCCTTCTTGACGGCGTCGTTGAGCAGCGCCAGAGCGGTGGTCGTGCCGGGTCCGCCGCAGCGCTTCACGCCGATGGCCTCGATGATGCCCGCGACGCTGTCGCCCTCGGCGGGGGTCGGGGCGAGCGACAGGTCGACGATGCCCATCGAGACGCCGAGACGGCGAGCTGCCTCACGCGCCACGAGCTCGCCCACACGCGTGATCTTGAAAGAGGTGGCCTTGATCGCCTCGGCCACGGCGGTAAGGTCAGCATCCTGCGGCAGGGCCTCGACGACGGTGCGCACGACCCCAGGGCCCGATATCCCGACGTTGATGACCGTGTCGGCTTCCCCCAAGCCGTGGACCGCTCCTGCCATGAACGGGTTGTCCTCGACCATGTTGCAGAACACGACGAGTTTGGCGCACGCCACCCCATCATGGTCCGCGGTAGCCTCCGCGGAAGCCTTGATCGCCTCGGCCATGCGCAACACGGCGTCCATGTTGATGCCCGCGCGCGTGGAGGCGACGTTCACTGACGAGCACACACGCTCGGTGGACGCGAGCGCCGCCGGGATCGACTCGATGAGGCGCTTGTCAGCGGCCCCGATGCCCTTGTGCACAAGGGCTGAGAAGCCGCCGATGAAATCCACACCGACCTCGCGCGCGGCGCGGTCCATCGACTCCGCGATCGCGGTGAGGTCCCCGGCGCCAGGCGGCGCGATGGCGGCGACCGGCGTGACGGCGATACGCGCGTTCACGATCGGGACGCCATACTCGCGCTCGATCGCCTCGGTCACGGGGACCAGGCGCTCGGCAGCGTGCGTGACACGCTCGTACACGCGACCGGCCACCGAGCCGACGTCATCCCCGAAGCATCCCGAGAGAGACACGCCCATCGTCACCGTGCGGATGTCCAGGTGCTGCTGGGTGACCATGGTCAGGGTCTCAGCGATCTCCTCGGGCGAGATGTCGAGCATGGCGGCCTCCTGCTACACGCGGTGCATGAAGCGGAAGACGTCCTCCCGCTGGAGTGTTATCTGCATGCCGAGCGATTCGGCCACCTGAGTGAGCCGCTTCTGCACGGCTTCGAAGGAGCAGACGTCCTCGTCGACGGTCACGAGCATGGTCATCGAGAACACGCCTGAAAGGATCGTCTGGCGGATGTCCTCGATGTTGGTCCCGGTCTCGGCGAGAGCGCCCGAGATCGCTGCCACGATCCCGACCCGGTCCTCGCCGAGGGCCGACACGATCGCCTTCGTCTTCATCGGTCCCCTCCCGCAGCGGCTGGTCGCTTAAGGCTATACTCCGAGGCGGACCCTCGCAAGCCGGACGAGCCTGTTATGGAGGCGCTCGTGGCAGTCCCGATCGTGCCCGTGCACATAGGCGACGTCGTGCGCCTCAAAAAGCCGCATCCTTGCGGCGCCAACGAGTGGGAGGTGACCAAGCTCGGGATGGACATCGGGCTTCGGTGTCGTGGCTGCTCGCGCGCGGTGCGCCTTGAGCGGTACGACTTCGACCGGCGCTTCCGTGGTTTCGTCAGCCGTGCGGACGGAGGCGGCATCTCCTCCAACGACGCGAGCGAGACGTGAGCGCGGCCGTTCCCGAGATGCGCCGACGCTTCGCGCGAGGAGCGCTATGAGCCTGTGACCGTGTCGAGCTTGCCGGGAACGGAGACCTTGTTGAGCTGCACGTGGACATGGTCCCCGCCGTTTCGCGTATAGCCTTTGAGCTGCAGGTCGACTTTATCGGACATCTTGCGCACGCACGCGATGCGCGTCACGCCGGCTTGCAGGCGGTCTCCCGCGATCACCGACACGTCGTCGACATGGATGAGTACGACGTCGATGTCCTCCCATCCGTCAGGCGCGATGTGGATCTCGTAGTCGGGGTACTTGTCGTAGAGTTTGTACGCGCGCACCTCAAGCACGGTGCCCGTGACAGGCGCGTAGACATCCGAAGCGGCGTTGGCGCCCACATCCACGGCGGTGTCGGGCGTGCCTCGGCGGTTACTTCGCCACAGCCGGATCGCCTGACCGTTCCAGATCGTGGTGACACTGTCCGAGGCGACCCCGGACTGCGTGGCGGCGAGACTCATTGGTGCGTGCTTGAGCCGTGCCGCTTCGCCCAGGTCCGCGTCGGGTACGAGCGAGGTCATGTGGAACGCCTTGTCGCCTGAGGCCTGGTGGAAGGCGACCTGCGTGATGCTCGCCGGGTCCACGGGGAGGCGAAGGTAGAGACTTCGGTAGTGAGCGAACAAAGGAGTCGGCTCGCGCGCGGGCTGCAGGACTGGAGCTCGGGTTGCCAAGGCCGTCCCCGCGGTCGACATGACAGCCGTCTGCGCCGTGCCGAGCGAGGCGCTGCCTTCGGGGCGCAGTGCCGCCGCGGCGAGTGCGGTCCCCACAAGGACGAGGAGTGCGGCGACAGCGTACCCCGAGACGACGGGCGTGGATCGCCGGCGCGAACGCCGGCCTCCACCCACGGTGATGCCTGCGTCACGTACCGGCCCAAGGTGCGCCTGCGTTCGGGCCCGGCGAGCGGGCCGGCGCGCTTCCGGCGCGGATCTGCGCTCACTCACGGCAGCACTTCCGCGGTGTCGCCCGTGACCCGCACTTCCGTGGACCTCTTGGCCGAGATCTGGCGCAGGCGGCTAAGGATCGTCTGCGCCGCGCTTCCGGTGACCACCTCGGGCCGCCCGTTCGTGTCGAGGTACACGGGAGTGACCGACACGTTCGCGACACCGTCCGGGCCCAGCTCGGCATCGAGGATGAACGCCTCGCCAGTCTTGCGCGAGTAGTGGTCGAACACGAAGTCCCCAAGCGAGTAGGCGATCAGCTGGCCCTTGTAGTACTCGACCGCTTGGATCACGTGAGGGTGGTGGGACAGCACCATGTCCGCGCCGGCATCGACCGCTCGATGAGCGTCTCTGACCTGGTCGGCGTTGGCGTCGTCGACGTACTCGACTCCCCAGTGGAACGAGACGATGACGTAGTCGTTGTGCGCCTTCGCCTCCCTGATCGCCTCTGTCACCTCGTCCATGTTGCTGCGCCCCTGCGCGAGTCCTGGCCTGCTCGACGTCGCGACGAACCCCGGTGGCAGTATGTGCGAGAAGGACAAGAAAGCGATTGTCGCGCCGTCACGCTCGGCCACCGCGGGCGTGAACGCTGCGTCCTTGTCGGTGCCCGCTCCCGCGTGTCCGATACCGTGGTCGTCCAGTGTGGATATCGTATCGGCGAGCGCATCGGGACCGTAGTCGAGCACATGGTTGTTGGCAAGCGACAGGAAGTCGAAACCAGCGTTGGAGAGTCCCTCGATCGCGCGTGGGTCGCCGCGGAACGTCACATCCTTGTCCGCGTCGCGCGCCCCGCGCGAGGACAGCGGGCTTTCCAGGTTGCCCACCGTGATGTCAGGACGCCGGAGAAGCTGGTCTACCTTCGCAAGCGGTGCTGCGCCGCCCGAGGTCTGGATGAGAGACTTCACCCGGCGGTCGAAGATCATGTCGCCGACCGCGCTCACGGTGAGGGTCGCAGGGCGCGCCGACTGCGCGATCGCCGCCGACGCCGACGCCGCCGCCGATCTCGGCGGAGCAGGGACAGCGCCACGTGCAGGCACGACGCCCGAGGGGCGCGCCTGCGGGGTGAGAGCGAGTGCGGACACTGCCGCGGCAGCCACGGCAAGCGCCGCGAGAACCGTGACAGACACGAGCGCCTGCCGTTGCCGGCGGGCGCGTCGTGCGGCCTGTCGCGCCCGTGCGGCGGCGCGACGCGAAGAGGGGGTCTCGGTCATGGGTGCCTTCATCAGATCAGTCGTGTGCGCGCATGCAGAACAAGCGTACCAGGTCTGGCAAGACCGGCGCGCGTCGTGTTGCCGGCCGCGCAGGCAGGGAAGGCCACGGCGGCGTCGAAGTCCGCACACAGGCGAAGCGGTTGTCTCTAAGACGGGCGCGCCAGCCGTGCGTGCTAGAATCACTCAGGGTATGACGGAAGGGGTGGCGGCGCAGCAGACATGGACAAGCTCGAGGAGATCCTAAGGGCCGAAGACAAGGCGCGAGCCACTGTCGTCGAAGCGCAGGAAGCCGCTCGCAGGACCATCGAGGATGCTCGCGCTGACGCCGCTCGCATCGTCTCGGAAGCGCGGGCGCAAGCCGAGGCCGAGGCCGAGAGGCGTGCCCACGAGGTGATCGCTTCGGCGCAGCGTGAGGCTGAGGACTACCTCGCGCACGCGCGTCAGGAACTTGCCGAGACACTCTCTGCGGCGCAGGCGCGGATGGACGCCGCAGTTGCAGAAGCGCTGAGCGAGCTGGTGGGCTGACCGTGGCCGTCGCACGCATGCTCAAGGTGTCGGCGGTCGTGTACGCTTCCGCCGTCGACGACGTGGTCGAGCAGCTGAGACACGCCGGCGTCCTCGACATCGTCCAAGACCCTCATGAGCTGCCTGCTCCCGAGTCACCAGAAGCGGAATCGCGCCTTCATGAGCTCGACGCCCGTATCGCCGAGGCGCAGTTCGTCGTGGGCATGCTCGGCAAGCACCACACCAACGAGGCGCCGTTCGCGACCTTCATCTCCGAGAAGATCCACATGTCCGCCGAGGAGTTTGCGGCCCTCCGCCCAGACAAGGAGTTCGCCCGCCTCTACCGTGAGTGCCTCGATGCGAGTGACCGGCTGGCACGCGGGGAACGCGCACGCGAACGGCTCACACGCCTGATCGACGAGCTGTCGCCGTGGCGGGACCTGCGCATCCAGCTCTCGCGCCTGAGGAGCACCACCACCGTCACGCTGATCACGGGCACCGTGCCCGCGAGCAGCGCCGAGGCGATCCGCCAGCGACTTCGCGACGTCACCCCACTCGTGTCGGTCGAGCAGCTTGGAGCGACAGGTACACGCGAGGCGTGGGTGGTCCTTGCGCACAACAGCGTCCTTGATGATGTCAGGGCCGCTCTCAGCACGAGCGGTTTCGCGGAGGTCACGCTGCCTGCGCTCGAGGGATACCCTGCCGAGGAGGTCGCGCTCGCCCAAGAGGAGATCGCGCGCATTGACGGCGAGCGAGAGAAGCTGCTCGCGCGAGTGAAGGAACTCGCCGAGAAGCACTACACACGCGCCGTCGCCTTGCTCGAAGCGCTCGGGTCCGAGCGTGACGCCATCGCCGTAAGGAGCCGTTTCGGCGCTACGGCAAGGACGGTGCTCGTTTCGGGGTGGGTCGCGGCAAAGCGCCGAGGAGCTCTTGAGGCAGCCTTGGCGCCGTTCTCGGACGTGCTGGACCTTGACCTATCAGACCCCACACCTGACGATTCGCCGCCGGTCGAACTCGAGAACCCGAGGCTGCTCAAGCCGTTCGAGCTGCTCACCGACCTGTATGGGCGCCCGCACTACCACGAACTCGATCCGACTCCTTTGCTTGCGCCTTTCTTCACGCTGTTCTTCGCGATATGCATCGGAGACGTCGGCTACGGGGCGATGCTCATCGCGGGCTTCTGGTACATCAAGAACAAGCTCGATGTCGCGCCGAGCGTCAAGCAGTTCTGCGACCTCATGATGATCGGGGGCGCCGCCTCGATGGTCACCGGTGTGGCGTTCGGGTCGTACTTCGCTCTGGACTACGCGACCGTGCGTGCGGTGATCCCCGTGCCAAGGCTGCTCGACCCGCTCACGCAGCTCCAGACCTTCCTCATCGTGACGATCGTCATCGGCGTCGTGCAGGTGTTCTTCGGAGTGCTCGTGGCCGCGTATGATGCGGCACGGCGGCATGACTACTCATCCGCGATCAACGACCAAATCTCGACGGTCTTGCTTGCGGCGCTCATCGGCGTGGCGGCGTTCGTGCCCTCGGCGTCCGGGTGGGCGATCGTTCTCGCCATCGGCATCCCGATGCTCATGAAGGGCCACGCGATCGAGGCCGCGCTCACCTCCGACGACCTCAAGGCGTGGGAACGCGCCACGGGTGTCGTGTGGGTGGTGCTCGCCGTGGCGTGGCTGGTCTCTTTGGGGTTCAACGGACCGTCGGCCATAGGGTGGGCCCTCTTGGCCGTCACTGTGGTGGGCGTTCCTCTGTCACGGGGAGTCCGCAAGGCATTCGTGGGCACACTGGGCGGGGCATACGCCGTCTATGGGATGACGTCGTTTCTCGGTGATGTGCTGTCGTACACGCGTCTTGCGGCGCTCGGACTCTCGGGATCGCTGGTCGGCATGGTGTTCAATATCCTCGCTGGTCTTGTGTTCGACGCCGCCAAGCCCCTCTTCTCGGCGGGCGTCGGCGGTGTGGCCGGCGGGGTCGTCATCGCGGTCCTCGCCGCGGCGGTCTTCGTCGTGGGGCACACGTTCAATGTGGTGATCAACCTGCTCGGCGCGTTCGTCCACCCCGCGCGTCTGCAGTTCGTCGAGTTCTTCAGCAAGTTCTACGAGGGGGGCGGGCGCATGTACGCGCCATTCGGCTACCGGACGAAGGTTTTGATGCTGCACGCCGCCGGTGCGCAGCAGGAAGGAGGTACGCAATCGTGAATGACCTCTTGTGGTGGGGCATCTCGGGGACCGACTGGGCGCTCATCGGCGCGGGTGTGGCCGCGGTGCTCGGCGGGATCGGCTCGGCCGTTGGCATCAGCGTGGCGAGCAACGTGACCTCGGGTATCCTCTCGGAGGACGGGACTAAGTTCGGCAAGCTGCTGCCGATCGCCGCGATGCCGGGAACCCAAGGTATCTATGGGTTCATCGGAGCCGTCCTCGTCTTGATCTTCTTCAATCTGCTGGGCGGTCAGGTCGATCTGCCGGGCGCGCTCGGGTTCAAGGTCTTCCTCGCATGCCTTCCGGTGGCTTTCCAGTGCCTGGTGAGTGCGATCTACCAGGGACTCACGGGAGCCTCGGCGGCACGCATCGTCGCGGCGGACCAGCCCGCGCCGGCGCTCATCTTCCCGGCGCTCGTGGAGACCTATGCGGTGCTGGCGCTCATCGTCACGATCCTCATGCTGCTCGGTCTGCAAGCTGCGGCGCAAGCTGCGGGCGCTCTGTAACGGGGACGTCGTGGCTCTCTCAGACATCCTAGAGCGCATCGCGACCGATGCGGAAGGTGAGGCCGCGCGGATTCGCGCGCAAGCCGAGGACGAAGCGGAGCGCATTCGAGCTGAGGCCCGGGAACGTGCCGAGGAGATCGTGGAGCGGATCGTGCGCGAAGCGGAGCGCGATGCGGCTCGCCAAGCCGAGACGATCGTGGCGTCTGCCCACTTGGCCGCCCGCAACGAGGCTCTCGCGGCAAAAGGCGGGCTGCTCGATGAGGCGCTCGACAAGCTCGAAACGTCGGTGGTGGCGCTGCCCGACGCCGACTACACAGCGTTTCTCGCCAGGCGGATAGCACAGGCCGCGCGTGGTGACGAACGCGTGCTGGTCGCGGCAGCTGACCGTGAGCGGCTGGCCGGCTTGGCCCGTGCCGTCTCGGCCGAAGCCGCCGCACGGGGGCGCGAGCTCGCGCTTGTGTACTCCGACGAGCCTGCGCCGGTCCCGCATGGCGTCGTGCTCGAAGGGCAGCGGGACTCGGTGGACCTGTCGATCGACGGCATCATCGACAGTGTGCGTGATGAACTGGAAGTACGTCTCGCCAAGGCGCTTTTCGGCGGCGGAAAGGACGACTAGGTGCGCGTGCCATTCGTCAAAGAAGTGCACGACGCGACCCGGTACGGGTTCGCCGTCGGGAAGGTCCGGGTGCTCGAGACCCGGGTCTTTCGCGCGGCTACCTACGAGAGACTCATCGACGCGCCGAGCTTCGATGAGCAGCGGCGGATCTTGTCGGAGACCCCGTATGGGGCGTTTGTCGAAGGCGCGGCGACCGCCGACGACGTCGAAGCCGGACTGGAACGCGCGCTCGACGAGATCTACGGGTTCCTCGTGACTGCTGGCCTACCCGATCCGGTCGCGCGGTTCTTCCGGGTCCGGTACGACTACGCGAACCTCCGTGCGGTGCTCAAGGCTCGATTGCTCGGCGTGCCCGCCGATGACCTGCTCGTCGACCTTGGCACCGTGGACCTCGAGACCATCACGGGGCCGACGCCCGGGCTTCCCGAGAATCTGCGCGCGGTCGCGGAAGGTCTTGAGCCGGTGGATGGCGAGGACGCGGTCGAGGGGGCGTCGCCGATCGCTCCGGAGAGGATCGACGCGGCAGTGGAGCGAGCGATGTTCGAGGATATCCTCGCGTGCGCGAAGGCCTCGAAGAGCCGGTTCCTGCGCGACCTGGCGGCTCTTGAGATCGATATCGCCAACGCGAAGACGGCGATTCGCGCGCGCAGGCGCGAGCTTGACGCTTCCACTTTGAGTGGACTGCTCCTGCCCGGGGGTGAACTCGAAGTGGCGGACATCCAAGGCGCTTACGAGTTGCCGTTCGAGGAGTTCATAGAGGTGCTCGCGCGCGCTCCGCAGCTCAAGGGCGTGAGTGCTCAGGACCTCCTCGACGCCGAGCGCTTGGACGTTGCGACCGACGGCCTTGCCGTGCGCTTCCTGCGGTCGGGCAGGGAGGTGGCGATCGGCCCGGAGCCTGTGATCGCCTACGTCATGGCCCGGGAGGCGGAGGTCCGGGCGGTTCGCACGCTACTGATCGGCAAGCTCGCCGGACTGGGTCCCGACGCACTTCGCAATCGTCTGAGAGAGGTGTACGTGTAGGTGTCCAAAGTCGCGATCATCGGTGACAGCACGAGTGTGGTGGGATTCCGCCCGCTCGGGTTTGCTGTCTTCGCGGTCCGCCGCCCGCAAGACGCGCGCGAGCTGTGGAGCGAGGTCTCCGGTGGCGAGTACGGCGTCGTGTTCGTGACCGAGCCGGTCTACGAGGCGCTTGGGGACCTCATCGCCCAAAGCGCCGACTCGCCGGTTCCCGCGGTCACGGTCATCCCCGGGGCTGGGAACCCGGGGGGCGTCGGAGAAGCCAAACTCACCCGCGCCATCGAGCGTGCGCTCGGCACTACCGTGCTCACCCGAGAAGAGGGACAGTAGATGGAGCAAGGCCACATCATCAAGGTCGCAGGCCCACTCGTCGTCGCACGAGGACTCGTGGAGTCCAAGATGTACGACCTCGTGCGCGTGGGCGAAGACGGCCTCATGGGAGAGATCATCGAGATGCGCGGGGACCGCGCATCGATCCAGGTATACGAGGAGACCGACGGCCTGGGCCCCGGTGACCCGGTGGTCGCCACGGGCGCGCCGCTCTCGGTCGAGCTCGGCCCCGGCATGCTGGAGGCGGTCTACGACGGCGTCCAGCGTCCGCTGGACGTGTTGGAGCGTCAGGCGGGGTCGTTCCTCTCGCGTGGCATCAGCGCCCCAGGGCTCGATCGCGAGAAGCGCTGGACGTTCGTTCCGTCGGTGGAGCCGGGGACGCGCGTGAGCGGTGGCGACATCATCGGCGTCGTTCAAGAGAACGTGGTGGTCGAGCACCGTATCCTGGTGCCACCCGCGCTAAGCGGCGTCATCGAGTCCATCACGGGCGGCGATTTCACAGTGAGAGATACCGTCGCGACGCTCGTCGACGATGAGGGGGGCGTCCACGATCTTGCGATGATGCAGGTCTGGCCGGTGCGGGTTCCGCGCCCGTACAAGAAGAAGGTCTCGGCGGACGAGCCCCTCACTACGGGCACGCGCGTGATCGACACGTTCTTCCCCATCGTGAAGGGCGGGGTCGCGTGTATTCCTGGGCCTTTCGGCGCGGGCAAGACCGTCACACAGCACCAGATCGCCAAGTGGTCGGACGCCGAGGTGGTCGTGTTCATCGGGTGTGGCGAGCGCGGCAATGAGATGACCGACGTCTTGATGGAGTTCCCCGAGCTTGTGGACCCGTACTCCGGCGAGCCGTTGATGAAGCGCACCGTGCTGGTGGCGAACACCTCGAACATGCCGGTGGCGGCACGCGAGGCGAGCGTCTACACGGGGATCACCATGGCCGAGTACTTCCGCGACATGGGCTACAACGTGGTGCTGCAGGCGGATTCGACCTCACGCTGGGCCGAGGCGATGCGCGAGATCTCTGGGCGTCTGGAGGAGATGCCGGGCGACGAGGGATTCCCGGCGTACCTCGGCACCCGGCTTGCGGCGTTCTACGAACGTGCGGGCAAGGTGGAGTGTCTCGGCAGCGTTCCTGCGGGCGCTTCTGTGGCTCGCACGGGTTCTATCTCGGTCATCGGATCGGTGTCTCCGCCAGGAGGCGACCTTTCCGAGCCGGTCGTCCAAAACACGCTGCGGGTGGTGAAGGTCTTCTGGGCGCTGCAGGACCAACTTGCGTACCAGCGCCACTTCCCGGCGATAGACTGGCTCACCAGCTACTCGCTTTATGTCGACAAGGTCACGCCGCACTGGGCCGCGGACGTCTCCAAGGACTTTCGGGCACGGCGCGACGAGGCGATGTCGATCCTCCAGCGCGAGAACGAACTTGCCGAGATCGTCCGGCTCGTGGGGCTCGAGGCGCTCTCACCCGAAGAGCAGATCCTGATGGAGACCGCCAAGTCTATCCGCGAGGACTTCTTACAGCAGAACGCGTTCCGAGACGACGACCAGTTCTCTTCGCTCGCCGAGCAGGACCGGCTGCTCAGTACCATCCTGCTCTTCCACGCCAAGGCGCTCGAGGCGCATGCGGCGGGAGCCTCCCTCGCCGACATCTTCGCCGCGCCCGTGCGCGAGCGCATCGCGCGCGCGAAGTACCTTGCTCCCGACCAGATGGCCGAGTACGACAGCATCGCCTCGGACATCGAGACCCAGCTCGTGGGCGGCGCACGCCCCGAGGCTGCCGTAGCTTCCGCGGGAGGTGAGCGCTAGATGCGTGAGTACAGGACCACCCGCGACATCGTCGGGCCGCTGCTCCTCATCGAGAAGGTGGTGGACGTCACCTACGGCGAGCTCGTGGAGCTCGAGTATCCCGACGGCACGCGCTCGCTCGGGAACGTGCTGGAGATCGACGGTGATGTCGCGCTCGTCCAGGCGTTCGAAGGTACGCGCGGCTCCAACCCCAAGGACACCAAGGCGACGTTCCTCGGCCGCTCGCTCGAGCTCGGGGTGAGCCGAGACATCCTCGGCCGCGTCTTCGACGGTCTTGGGAGGCCCGCTGATGGCGGACCCGAGATCATCCCCGACGAGAGGCGGTCGATCTACGGGGCGCCGATCAACCCTGTCGCTCGCGACTTCCCCGACGACTTCATCCAGACGGGCGTCTCGGCCATAGACGGCCTCAATCCGCTCGTCCGCGGTCAGAAGCTGCCAATCTTCTCGGGCTCGGGCCTGCCGCACAACGAGCTCGCGGCACAGATCGCGCGGCAGAGCGCGGTGCTCGCGCGAAGCGGCGCCGCTGATCAGGCGGGCGAGAAGCTCGAAGGTGAGTTCGCGGTGGTGTTCGCCGCCATGGGCATCACCTTCGAGGACGCCGACTTCTTCACCAACGAGTTCCGCACGACCGCCGCCATCGAGCGCACCGTGCTCTTCTTGAACCTTGCCGACGACCCGGCGGTCGAGCGCATCGCCACTCCCCGTATGGCGCTCACGGCTGCCGAGTATCTCGCGTACACGTGCGACATGCACGTGCTCGTGATCCTGACCGACATGACGTACTACTGCGAAGCGCTGCGCGAGGTCTCGGCTGCGCGAAAGGAGGTGCCGGGCCGACGAGGCTACCCCGGATACCTCTACACCGACCTCGCCACCATCTACGAGCGTGCCGGCCGCGTGAAGGGCCGCGCGGGCTCCATCACGCAGGTGCCGATCCTGTCGATGCCCGACGATGACAAGACGCACCCGATCCCCGACCTCACCGGGTACATCACCGAGGGTCAGATCATCTTGGATCGCAACCTGCACCGCCGCGGCGTCTATCCGCCGATCGCGGTGCTGCCGAGCCTCTCGCGTCTCAAGCAGAAGGGTATAGGCCCGGGCAAGACACGCGAGGACCACGCCGACGTGAGCAACCAGCTCTTCGGCGCGTATGCCAGCGGCATCCAGGCCAAGGAACTCGCGGTCATCCTGGGCGAGGCGGCGCTCTCCGACACCGACAAGGCGTTCGTGGCGTTCGCGGACGCCTTCGAGGACCAGTTCATCCGTCAGGGTACCCACGAGGAACGCAGTGTCGCCGAGACACTCGCGCTCGGCTGGAAGCTCGTAGCGCAGCTGCCGCGCACCGAGCTCAAGCGCATCAGGGACGAGTACGTGGCCAAGTACATGTCTTCGGAGGCGGGCGACTAAGTGAAGACCGCCATCTACATCGTGGTGTTCGCGTTCTTCGCGATCGTGCTCGCCTATCAGGGCTGGTATCTGTGGGCCGGTTCGGTCGCCAAGGTCAAGCCGCCGATGCCTGCCCGCGTCCTGCGCGTCGTCAACATCGTGCTCACACTCGCGGCGATGGGGATCGTCATCTACGAGCTGGTGAAGTGACCGATGGCGATCATGCGCGTGAACCCCAACAGGATGGAGCTCCTCAAGCTCAAGCGCCGGGGAGAGGTCGCCACCAGAGGGCACAAGCTTCTGAAGGACAAGTTCGATGAGCTGCTCAAGGAGTTCGTCGCACGCATCACCGAGAACCGCCGGCTTCGGGTCGAGGTCGAGTCACGGCTCGCGGGTGCCTATGGCCTGCTGGCGATCGCGCGTGCCGAGGCGGGCCGGGCCGAACTGGCTCAGGCTCTTCTCGCGGGCGTGCCGCGCGATCTTGTCTCGGTGACCGAGCGCCGTGTCATGAGTGTGAGAGTCCCCGAGTTCGAGCTCGGTGAGCTCGGGAAGCCGGGCGGCTACTCGCTTGCGACGACACCGGCTGTGCTCGACGAGGCTCTCGATGCGCTTTACGCTACGGTGCCGATGATGATCGAGCTCGCCGAGCGCGAGAAAGCCATCGAACTTCTCGCGGCCGAGATCGAGCGCACGCGGCGGCGGGTGAACGCGTTGGAGTACGTTCTCATCCCCTCTATCACCGAGACCATCAAAGACATCCAGATGAAGCTCGACGAGGCCGACCGGAGCAACCTCACGCGCCTGATGAAGGTGAAGGAGATCATCGCGGCGCAGGAGGAGCCGGGCGAGAGCAGCTAGCCGAGCAGCCCCAGGGCCTCTCGGCGTCTTTGGAATCGCTTCGGTCACGCGGCGCTCAGCGTGTCTGGCCGGTGAACTCCCAGCGTTCCAGCAGCAGCGCGGGAACGAGCGTCGCACCACCTTCGTCAGGGCCGATCAACGCACGCGCGTTGCCGACCGCACGCACCGAGCCAAGGGCTTCCACCAGGCTTTGCGTGAACCGGACGTTCTTGACCGGGCGGGTGAGCCGGCCGTCCTCGATCAGGAACGTGCCATCGCGCGTCATCCCGGTGAGCGTGACCTTGAGCGGGTCCTCGACGTTCATGTAGTGGAACCGCGTGACGTAGAGTCCCCGCTTCAGGCCCTTGATCATCTCGTCGATGGTGGCGTCGCCAGGCGCGACCTCCAGGTTGAGCGGCAGAGGCCCATAAGGGTTGGGGGCGGGAAGCGCATGCCCTGTGTTGGGCAGGCCGAGGCGGGCAGCCCAGTATGAGTCGGTGACGGGACCCAGAACGACGCCCTTGTCCACGAGCGGTACCCGGCGTTTGGGCATCCCCTCGAAATCGAAGGTGAGTCCCAGGGTCTCCTCGGCAAGTGCATCGTCAGTGAGGCTGAAGAGTTCCGAGAACACCTGCTGACCCTGGTGGTCTGCGACGAACGACGAGTGCTCGTAGACATCTTTCGCTCCGAAGGAGGTGTAGCCCAAGAAGTCCATCAGGTCCGAGACGGCATCTGGCGCGAGCACCACCGGGTACACGCCCGCGTCCAGGGCGCCAGGTCCTTCCGAGCGTTGGGCGAGTGTCGCCGCCTGGTCTCCGAGCGCCTCGGGAGCGAACGCGTCCGCATCGCCACCGAGCCATGACGCCCACCCGCTGCCGCCGTCGACACCCATCGCGAGCACTGTGGACTTCACGCTCGTCACCGCTTCGCTCACGTCGATTCCGTGCGAGTTGGCGACCGCGACCGCGTATTCCGTGCGCGAGACGGTGCCAGCGGCGGTAAGGCCGCGTTCGGTGGACTGCGCGATGATCGCGGCGGCAGCGCGGGCGCGCGCCTCGGCATCGAAGCGTCGAGTCGATTCGAACGCGCGGTCGCGAAGTTCCACCGGCATGGGCGCGGGCAGACCGCGGAACTCGGGGTCTTCCGGCGCGACTGTGGCTGCGCGTGCCGCAGCCTCGGCGCAGGCGCGCAGGCCCTCATCATCGGTGCGGTTGGTGCTCGCCACTCCTTGCCGCGTACCCACGACGGCGCGTATCGATACCGAGACGCCGGTCTCGGCGACGTTCTGGTGGATGTGGTTGTTCGCGAATCGTGTGAGCGCCGAGTCCTCAGCACTCACGACCGCCTCGGCTTCATCGGCCGCCACTGTCGAGACCGCGCGGCGTGCCAGTTCGGCCGCCGCACTCGCAAGCGAGCTCATCGGCCCACCCCCACACGGACGTTTCGGAACCGCGCAGGGGCCGCCCCGTGGGCGACGTGCGCGATCTGCACGGGTTCACCCTTGCCGCAGTTCGGCAGACCCCAGACCTGCCAGTGGGCGGCGGAGCACACCGCGTCGCACGAGCCCCAGAACTGAGGCGTGATCCCGGTGTAGTTGGGGTTCTTGATCATCCGGCCGAGCTTCCCGTTCCGGATCTCGTAGCCGATCTCACACGCGAACTGGAAGTTGAGCCTCTTGTCGTCGATCGACCACGAGTTGTTGGTCTCCAGATAGATACCCTCCTCGGTATCCGCGATCAGATCGGGTAACGACCAGTCGCCGGGTTCCAGTGAGACCGTGGTCATACGCACGATGGGGATACGGTTCCAGCCGTCCGCGCGAGCGCATCCGTTGCTCGTGCGCCCGATCGCGCGAGCGGACTCACGCGAGGTCAAGAAGCCGCGCAGGACTCCGTGTTCGACGATGTGATCGCGCTGCGCCTTCACGCCCTCGTCGTCGTATCCGAAGCTGCCAAGCGAGCCTGGAACCGTCGCATCGGCCACTATCGTGACCTGCTCCGAGCCATAGCGGAGCTTCCCGAGGTCGTCGAGCGTCACGAAAGAGGTCCCCGCGTACGCCGCCTCATCTCCCAGGACGCGATCGAGCTCGGTGGGGTGTCCGACGCTCTCATGCACCTGCAGCCCGACCTGGCTGCCGTCGATGATGACGGTGGTCTCCTTCGAGGGGCAGGGCATCGCGCTTACCAGCGCGGCGGCCTCCTCGGCCACTCGCGGCGCGTGCCCCGGCAGGTCGAGCGCGAGCACGGCCTCCCAGCCTCCCTGGACCGCTTGTCCGCCATGCGAGTTGGGATAGCTTCTCGGCAGCATCTCGTCATCCCCAAGCGCGTAGGCGACGATGCCCGCCGAGGACTCGGTGTACGACTGCTCGATCATGCTGCCTTCGGTGGACCCGAAGAGCTTGTGCACGGCGAGAAATCCCATGTGGGCCGAGGAGACAGCGACTTCGTCGGGTACCCGCAGCGCCTCGTCGGCGGCGAGCAGCACGGCGAGCTTGTCCTCGAGCGGCACCGAGAACGGATCGATCTGGCAGGGACCCTCCCACACGTCCTGGAACGCCTCGACCTCAGCTAGACGTACAGGGGAGTATACGGTGAGCGCCGAGGCCCGTGCGATGGCGACCGCCTGGCGGGCGCATGAGGCGATGGCCTCCGTGGACAGGTCGTGCGTGGCGGCGAAGCCCCACGCGCCATCGGCGATCACGCGGACGCCGATGCCGAGCGACTCGGAGGACTCCAGCGCGTCCACGCGGCCGCTTCTGACCGAGATGTTCTCGGACCGCTCGTGCACGACCCGCGCGTCGGCGTATGTCGCGCCGGCGAGACGCGCCGCGTCGAGCGCGGTGGTGACCAAGTCGTGCATGAGCGCCTCCAAAAGAGATGGGACCGGGTGCCGAGGCGCGCCTATCGTAGCGCGTCGGTTGGATTGCTTGAGACGCCTTGTATCGGACCCGTGCGATACTGCCAGCTGTAGCGGCGTGCGCCCGCGTAGTCATCACGTTCGGCGAGCCTCGAGAGTTTGACGAAGTCGCCGGTCCGCGGCGCGTGGATGAAGTAGCCCGCACCCACATAGATGCCTACGTGGTAGACGGGCGAGCCGAAGAACACGACGTCTCCGGGTTGCAGGGCGGCCGGAGCGACCTTCTCGCCCATCGCGAACTGCGCTCGCGAATAGTGAGGGAGGTCGACGCCGTGCTGCTTGAAGACGTACATCACCAGTCCCGAGCAGTCGAAACCGGCAGGTGTCGCGCCACCCCACAGGTAGGGGATGCCGTGATAGGCGAGCGCGGTCTCCACGGGCGAGCCGGGCGTCACCTGGATGCCTGCCTTGTCGGCCCCTGAGAGTATCTCGCGCATGAGCGCGGCCTCTTCGAGCTGGCGGCGCTCGGCCTCGTCTTCGAGCATCTCGAGAAGCTCGGCCTCCGTGGAGGCGAGCACCTCCTGCCGCTCCTGGATCTTGAGTATGACCTCGATCTGCCGCGCCCGCGCGATGAACTCGAGTTCCTCGGCTTTCTGCTCGGCGATCGCAAGGTCGGCAGCAGTGGAGCGGACCTGATCGCGTTGGGCGCGGAGCTCCGCCGCTATCTCGGCGTCCGTCTGTCCCAGCGCGTTCAAGAACTTGAGCCGGGCGAGGAAGTCCGTGACGGATTTGGAGCCCAAGACGACATCGAGCGTGCTGAGCTCGCCGTCGCGGTAGATGTCGACGGCCCGTTTCTGGAGGAGGGCGCTTTGAGTGTCGTACGCGGACTCGGCGTTGGCGAGGTCGATCTGGGTCGCACTCACGCGCTGCTGGGTGGAGTCGAGCTCCTCGACAGCGGCGTTGTACGCCTCGGCGGCGATCGCGAGTTCGCGATCGAGTTCGTCGAGCTGGTCCTTGAGCTCCGCGAGCCGCGCCTGCTTGGCGGCGAGTTCCTGGCGGAAGCGCAGCGTCTCGGCATCTACGCCAGGGGAGACGGCCTGTGCCTCGCCGGTGCCGCTGGTATCGGCCGAGACGGGAGTGGCGAGTGCCGACGCCGGGATGATCAGCGTGACCGCGAGCACGAGCGAGACAGCCCTGCGGACATTGTGACGCCACGCTATGTGAATCGAATCTCGCATACCACCCCGTGTGGTCAGTGCGTACCGAACGACATACTAACACCCTGCGGGCAGGTCGTGCCGTGTGTGGCTTCAGGGTGCCGCTCGATTCTCCCTACCAGCTCGGGCCTGTGTACTCGTGGCTTCCGTGTTCACACCCGCCAGAAGTGGCACAGTCCGGCGTATCCCAGCCGCTGTAGGTCTCGTCGTGGAGCGCCACGCCGTTCAAGCCGCCCCCGCTGGGATGGCCGCTCCTGTAGTTAACAGGATCCGACGTGTAGCCAAGCAGCCGGGGCCGCTTCCAGCCATGAGGGATCTTGATGTGGCAGGTCGTGCAGTTGCCGTCCCCGCTGCCTTGGTGGTCGCCCTGGCCATGCACATCGTTCGCGCTGGTCAGATTCGTGTGGCACTTGGCGCAGATGTTCGTGGTGTTACTCATGTTGCTACCGCTCAAGTACGTGGTCTTCCAGTCGGTAGGGTAGTTCGGGTCGATGATCCACTGCGTGCTCGATCCGTGTGGGCCTTTGGCCGCCGCGGTCGTGTTGCTGTGGCAGTCGGTGCACGTCATGGGGCTGTTCGATGTGAGGCCGCTCACGAGGAACGTTGAGTCGGCAGGTTTGTTCCACGTGTACTGTGTACCGTCGACGGTGAAGAGCGTCTCCATGCCTTTCGACTGGCCGAGCACATTGTGTTCGCTGAAGTTGCCCGGATTGAACTCGAGCGCGAGGTCCGTCGAGGTGTAGGTCGTCGCGTCGCTCCTTGTCACGGTGAACGGCTGCCCCGAGTAGCCGCTGTGGCACTTGAGGCACACATACGCCTCATAGTCCGTGGATTCTCCGGTCATGCGCTCGGTGGTCCAATTCCCTGCAGCGACAGTCGTCCAGTTGCTCGGCCAGACGCTCACCTTCACGCCGATGGCGCCGCGCAGCACTTCGCCCGGCTTGGACGTCTTGATGCCGGCCGCCGTGTGCAAGCCGCTTCGTGCAGCATGAGGATCATGACAGTCGGCGCATTCCGCGTGGCGATTCGAGGCGCCTAGTCCGCTTGCGGTCTCCGTGTCGCTGTGCCGACCGTTGACTTCCACCGGATGGCGGTATGTCGAACCGAACGCGGTCTGGACGTTCAGGGCATCGACCGGGCTCTGGTGGCACGCACCGCCCGTGCAGTTGGGAGTCCTGTCGCTCGTGTGACATGCGTAGCACAGGTTCTGCTCGGAGTACGTCGTGGAGTTGTTGCGACGCTCATCCACGTGGGAGCCTGGCGCCGAACCGCCGCTGTAGAAGGCGGTCAGGGCCGTCAGCCGCTTGTTGTCGGAGGCATGCGGGTCGTGGCAGGTCCCACATTCGGGCGTCATGTTGGGCACTGTCGAGTTCCCATGCGAGCTTGCGGACCACTCCGTGTCGGCCGCTGACTTGTTCCAGCCCGGGAAGAACGGCTTGCCCGACTGGTTCGAAAACTCCACGGCGTAGGGCACGATCGTCGTCTCGTTCGTGATCGCCTGCGTCGGGGCCGACCCATCGTGGCACTCAAGACAGAACTGCGTCGGTGTGCCCGCGTACGTCTGCTTGGTGTTGCTTGGGAGCGCTGCGCGCACCATCTGCCAGACCGTCCCTGCCGTGCCGCGGCCGGCGTAGTGCACGTTGTGGCAGTTCACGCAGGTGAGCGATCCGACCGTCGGCGCGGGCACCCACTGATACGTCACGGTCCAGTCGTCGAGCCGAGGAGTGACAGAGGATGCCCCCGTGTCCTCGGTGATGCTGAAGTCGTCGAACGTGGCGTCGGAGAACGTGTCGTTGATGTTGGATGTGAGGCAGATGCCGGGCAAGACGTAGGTGCTCATCGTCACGGACTGGCTGCCGACCTGCGTCCACGTCGCGCCGTCGGTTGACTTGTAGCCGGTGAACACGTTGCCCCGACGAGAGAGCTTGAGGTACACCGGCGCGTCATCGGTGCCTGCCGTGTTGGCCGACGCCGTGCCCCCGGCGGTCGTCCTGTACTGGAAGACGACGCCGTTGGTGTCCGTCACATACAGGCCGATCATGGCGGCGTTCGCGGCGTAGGCGTTCGCCTCGGTCGTGCCTGTCCGAACCATTAGCCCGGCCTTCATCCAGCCGTCGGCCCCCGGGTTGTTGTATGACGGAACCCGCACGATCATGTCGAAGTCCTGCGTGTCCACCCAGTCCGCCGCCGTCGGCTTGATGTAGGTGAACTCGCCCTCGTCAGCGGTCCCGGTGAAGTCGGTGCCCTCGGCGCGAAGGGTAAGCTGTCCGCCCGTTTCGCTCGGCCACGCATTGCCGGCGGCGTAGTTGCCCGTCACGGTGATCGTGTCGACATACCATGAGTCGTTGGAAGCGTCTTGCACTTTAGCGCGAACGCGCAGCTCACAGTTGCTTCCCACTGGCAACCCTGTACCGCTCAGTGCGCCCCAGCTCGAATCTGCAGCGGTGGACGTGACGCTGTCGACGGCTGACCAGGTGGAGCCGCCGTCCTTCGACCACTCGACATAGAGGTAGTCGCCCGTGGTCATGTTCGAGTTGCCGTTGCGCCAGTAGAAGCTCACGTCAACGGATGCAAGCGCGCTCAAGTCGCCGAAGTTCTTGTACATGAAGCGGTCGAGGTCGTAGTCCGTCGCGCCCGTCCGTCCGTAGCCGCCGGTGCCGTCCGAGCCTGTGCCCGTGTTCCGATACCATCCGGTCCCGTCGTTGTCCGGGCTGCGCGAATCCATCCCGGTGGTGGGGTCGATGAGCGCGGTGGCGAAGGTGATGCTCTTCAGAGTCTCCGAGTGCGCCGAGTCAGGATCGGTGGAGCCGATGTACTGATTGCCCCACTTTGCCGTGTCAAACGAATCGTCGTTGAAGTCATCGCTCACCACTCGCGCCGCCGGCGCATTGCCAGTCATGCGGGCCCGCAGCTTGATAGACGAGGCGGTCAGACCGCTGAGTGAGGTTCCCGAAGAGACGCCCGAGAGCAGCACACTGCCGTTAGAGGCGTCGAGCACGTCAACGGCGATTGCCGAGCCGACGGGCTGGCTTACTGTGTAGGAGACTGTCGTCCACGTACTCACCGATCCGACGCCGCTAGGGATGGGGGTGGACACCACGTTGCCGCTGTTGATGTAGGCGGGATCCGCCGTGATGGCCAGATTGTCCCACCGGCCGTACTCCCCCGAGTCCGCGTTCGTCACGCGGAGGCGGATGCGGTTCGTCCCCGCAGGAAGCGAGACGCCGGTGATCGTCGCGGAGTCGGTGCCGCCGTTACCCTCTATCGACCACAGCGGTGTCGCACTGTAGCTGGTGCCGCCGTTGGTCGAGTAGTCGATGTACATCCATTCGGTCTGGCCGCTGTCCAGACCGACCCTCTGGTAGTCGAAGCTGAGCTTGACGTTCGTTCTGCCTGCAAGGCTGAACACCGGTGACTGTGCGATGTCCGTCGCAGTGCTCCCATCGCCGAGCTGGATGGACCAGTTCGGGCTGCTCCACGATTGCGTGGCAGAGACGTCACCCGTCGTCGCCCAGTCGGAGATGTCACCGTCTTGGAAGTCGTCCGACCATAGCTGAGTATACGGGCTCAGCTGTACCGCCCCCGAGGTTCCCGACCCCCCAGAGACCGCCGTGGTGTTCGTGAGCGTGTCGAGCCCGAATTCCGTCTGGGTGGTCTGCGTCCAGATGCCGGGCTCAACGGATGGGTCTCCCACCCTGGCGACCGTCGGATGGTGTGAGACCCTCTGGAACTGCGCTTTCACGTCTCGGCCGTTCCAGGCGAAAGGTTTCGTGTAGCCGACGGCCACGCTCGTCTCGGTAGAGCTCGCGCTATGACACGCGTAGCACAGGTTCGCCTGCTTCCACTTGGTGGGATCCGTGGTGTCGCTCGAGCGGTAGTCGATGAGCTTGTCGGCGGCAGCTGCGTGATTGTGATGGCACG
>JAJFTR010000081.1 GCA_021372825.1 Actinomycetes bacterium | reverse complement strand
AGCGAGGGAGGAGAGCGCGTCAGCGAGCATGTGCGCCCGGTCGTACGTGGGGATGAGTACCGCCGCTCTCATGATGACAGCATACGGCCCCCGCCTGCGTCATGCAAGCGAGGGCCGCTGCTCTTCTCTCAGGAGACGTTCTCGAGCTGGTAGTAGACGTAGCTCGACGGACAGTACAGCCCGCTCGTCAGGCGCTTCTCCACGCGGATCGTCTGCTTGTTGCGTTTGAAGTCGTCGTTCACGAGACCGATCGCGACGTTGGCGGTCTCGCGGTCCCATATCTGACCGGCGGTCTTCGCACCGACCAGGATGTAGTGGTCGTTCAGGTCGGCAGGATCGCGGAAGGCGTTGCTCTCGATGATGTCGAGGCCCCACACGCGCATCCCTGACCTGTCCTGCACGACCGCGAAGACGTATTGCAGGTTCTGGTCCTTGGTGAGGTCGATCTCCTGCTTGATCAGCGGCGAGACGCCTACCGCCGTGGGATAGTGTCCCTCGACCATCGCGCCGGTACCCGACCACGCGGCCGTCACCATCTTGCGTATGATGTCCAGGTACGTGTCGTTCGCGCCAACGGCGAACATCGCCGAGCCGTCAACGACACCGATGGTGTTCATGATACCGGTCAAGGTATCCGCGCCGTTGCCCCACACGAGCTCCTGCTCCTCGGTGAAGTCCAGGCCGGTCAACATCCGGCCCTCGATCATCGAGACCATCGCCGGGTAGTCGCTCAGCATCTGGTTCGTGACCGGCAATGTCGTCGCGACCGTATCGATGCCCTTCGTCCGCTTGGTGAACTGGTAGGCGTTCTCGGGCTTCTCTCCGCCCTCGGCGACTCCGGCGGCGTTATTGGTCTCGGTTGTCAGCTCGAAGTACTCGACCGCGGCGGCCGAGGTCTGGCCCGGCATGAAGAACGCGTCACGCACGGTGAGACGCCGCGTCGGCGGGAAGTACGGAGCGACACGCTGCGGCTCCGGGAGCAGGCCGCTGTCGGACGTGCTTGTCGTGGTGAACGTGGTTTTGACGGACGCCTCATACATGACGCCCCTTTGCCACATGTCGGCTTTGTACTGGTCGCGATCCCCGAGTATCTGCTCGGAGAGCGACTTCGGCCGCTCATCTGTACGTGTGACGATACCGGGGACCGGTGGAGTCGCTCCCTTGATGCTGGCGAGCATCCCTTCGGCGCCCTCGAACGTCTCGATCTGTCCCTTGAGCGCGGCAAGCTCGTCGCCCAGGGTCTTGAGTTCGGTCACGGTCTTCTCATCGGCGGCCAGCTTGAGCCCGCCGTCGCCGTCCATGACCTCCTTGCCGATCTCCTCGATGCGCTCGGCGACGCGCTTCGCCTCGCTCTTGAGCGCCTGTACCGCTTTAGCCATCTTGAGTGCCTCCATCCTGTAAGGTTCGATACTCTCGCAGTACCGGGCCTCGACGGAGGGTGCCGGGCTTTCGCGTGGCGGTCCTCTCGTCCGAAGCGTGGCGCGTGCTCCGACTCATATGCTACACCAGGTCCGCAAGCACCCTCTCGGCGGCGGCGAGCACGTCGGCCACTCCATCAGTCGGGAGCTCCTTCGCCTCAGGCGCGAACAGGTCGACGCCCAGTGTCGCGGCGAGCTCCGCCTTCGTCTCGTCGGAGAGGGCCCCGTCGTCTGTCACGGGCACCGACGCGAGCAGGTCCGTCAGGGCCTCGGCCTGTCTCTCCAGTCCGTCGCGTTCGTCGCGGAGTGCCTTGGCCTCCTCTGCGCTCATCGTCTCGCCCTCGTGCTTCACGCTCGTCACCTGGGCCTCTGGGTTAGCCGCGAAGTTCGCTGTGAGGAGCGAGCCCTCGCGGAGCGCGAGCTCTTGGAGCCTGCGGATGCCGTTGGCCTCGTCGACCTCCTTGCGGACGATCTTGTATCCGATGGAGAGGTCGCGGATGTAGCCCATCTTGAGGCCGCTGTAGAGCTCCGCCCCGCGGCGTGTGTTGAGGTCGAGCTGGCCTTTGATGTAGAGGCCCTTCGAGTCCTCTTGGGCGGAGAACATCCCGACCGGCTCGTACGGATCGTGGAACCAGAGCAACGGGAAGACGCCCTTGTTCTGCTCGATCGTCCGTGTGAACGCCCCTGGCTCCACGATGTCGCCCACGAGGTCGAGGTTGCCGAAGACCGACAGGTAGCCCTCGAAGCTCCCGGTCGAGTCGTCGAACAGGTCGGCCTTCACCTCGAACGGCACCGTGAGTGTGTCCGTCCAGCTCTTGCGTTTCGGGTTCATCGTCCCGCTCCTCTCACTCCACTTCATAGACCAGCGTGCACCGGCAGTTGATGTCCAGCCCGGCGTCCCCGAACTCGCCGGGAGCCATCGCCCCGACCGCGAACGGTTCATCGACCGGTATCGGTCCCTCGGCCTCGGCCTCGGCATGTTCCGGCCGCACGTCGCCGTCACCGGCGGTCACCCATGACTTCATCACCTTGAGCCCGAGGTCGTCCTTGACGGCGCGAGCGCCGGTGAGCTGCCCGGCGTTGAGGGCTCCGATGGTCTCCGTCCGCGCAATCATGAGCGCCCGATATTCGGTCGCGGCGCCGGAGAACACCGTCTCGATGACGTAGTCCTTGAGCTCGTCTGGCCCGAGTCCCTCCTCGAGGCCCTTGGCGATCGCCGCGTTGAGCTTCTTGCGGGTCGTCGTCGAGACCTGGCCCGCGAGCGCTTGCGTCCGTGAGAGCGCCGCGTCTATGACGCGGGGATCGAGGAGGTCGAACGCCTCCTCCGCTTTGGATGCCGCAAGATCGCGCCAGACATCGAGCGCGGCTTGACCGAGCGTCTTCAGGATGAGGCCGCCGAAAGCGTCGGCCCAGCGTGACTCCTTGACGGGCTCCGTCTCACCGGACTCATACGCCTTGCGCTCGGCGGCGAAGACCTTGGCGGCCGCCCTCGCATAGGCGGTCTCCTGGCTCGCGGCCTTGATGTCGTTCTCGCGGGCCTTCGCGGCCTTGACGTCCAGGGGGACGGCCTTCGTCTCGCTCTTCTCCTCGGGTGAGAAGCGGGTCAGGAGCTGGAGCTGCGCCGGTGGTACGTCGCCCCACGGCTTCGGCTCGAGCCCGAGGAGCTCCCGGCCCTCGTTCGGCTCGATGTACGCACTCATCTTGGCGACCGTCTCAGCCATGACAAGACGCCGGTTCGACAAGGCCGGGAGGTTGGCGTAGTCGAAGGCGACATCCTCCGGGTCGAGTCCGTAGAGCGGGCCGAGGAACGTACCGACCGATTCGGCCACGTCCGACCAGAGAGGGATGATGCGGTTGTCGTAGGCGATGAGCGACTTCTCACGATATGCGTTGCCCGAGAGGCCCTCGCCCTGCTTGGCCGTCGCGAGCGTCTGGAGCAGTTCGGCGGGGATGCCGAACGCCCTGGCGACGGCTATCTCGGTGCGGTCGGTGAGCGCCCCGAAGTCCAGGTCGCTGAACGACATCCCGAGGTCGATGGCGCTGAGCCGCCCTGCGGCGACCCCGATCTTGCCCGAGTTGTGCGGCCCGGCCCACGCCTCATTCACTTCGTCCTGCATCTCGCGGGCGACCTCGGGTGTCATGCCGGGATGGTCGACGCCCAAGAGCTTCGTCAGCCTGCCCATGTTCTGGAGCGTGTAGTCGAGCCACAACCCTGCTGCAGCGTTGGTGCGTATCTCCTTGCGGATGGCGGCCAACGGAGTCCAGCTCCGGAACTCGTCGGCGTCGTCCGGGCTCGCCTCGCGATGCCACACCACCCGGTACTGCGACTCGTCCATGCGCTGCCAGACCCCGCCGCGCCGCATCTTGTAGCCCGAGATGTAATCGGTCTCGGACGTGATGGGCAGGATGGAGGTCGAGCCGCGTACCCACAGCGACGCTATCTCGCCCGCCCCGTCGAGCGCCGCCACGATGAACACGCCGCCCTCGTCGGTCATGAGCTTGTAGGCCACCCGCTTCCAGAAGTAGGTCTGGGAGTGGAAGGGTGTGGGCCTGGCGAACGCACGCGAGAGCGGATGGCTGGGGTCTGGCTCACCTCCACGGAGCGCCACGAGCGACGGCTCGGCGAAGTTCCGCGCCGTCCAATCGAGGGCGGCAGACACGATGGAGGAGATGCGAGCCGCACCGGATATGGCGGCGTCGATCTGGGCCGGGGAGATGGTCGGCAGGTCCGTGGTCACCACCAGGTCCGAGCCGGGTACGGCCTTGGTCTCCCCTCTGAGAGCGGCGAGGACGTTCGCGAGCCTGCCCACTCCTGCTCCTCTCACACGGCGTATGCGTACTTCGGCTTGGGCGGGAGCAGCGTCATGAGCACGGCGTCCGCCCTGTCGGGCGACCTGCCGAGCCGCCTGCGCGTCTCGTCCTTGCCCTCGACCACCAGTCTACCACTGCTGGCAACGCTGCCCTTCGGGGCGGAGAGGTCGGCCGCGAGCATGTCGTCAGGGTCGAGGTCCATCTCCTTGAGCAGCTCGGCCGCGGTGTACCACGCCTCGCTCCTCCTGTTCGGGTAGCGGTCAGGCTCGATGGCCCGCTCGGCGGCGTTGAAGTCCTCGACATCAAGGCCGAGCTCCCGCAGCCTGTCGGCCACTCCCGCCCCGAGCCCCACCGTGTCGACGACGACCCTGACGGGGTGCCCGAGCGACCGGTAGCCGGATGCGATCTGCACGACACGACCGGCTATCGGCATGATGTCCCGCAGCCTGAGCACGTCCTCTATCCTGATGCGCTTGTCCATCCGCGAGGCGATGACCGACTCGTCCTTGTCGGTCGAGCGGGCCACGTCCACTCCTATGACGACCTCCGCCCCGGCTCGCGGCTCGAGGCTGCGCGACTGCGCCTGCTCGATGACCGCAAGAGGTATCACACCCGAGACCGCCGAGAACTCACCGAGGACGCG
>JAJFTR010000062.1 GCA_021372825.1 Actinomycetes bacterium | reverse complement strand
TGGCCGAGTGGGCGTGCACCGACGAAGGATTCACCACCGATAACGTGGGGATCGCTACGGGTGAGAACTTCCCAGATGCCCTTGCTGCTGGGCCCATGCAGGGTGAGGCACGCTCGGTGATACTTCTTACGCCAAGCGCCTCTCTGGACAGCCGCGTGCGCAACGAGCTGGTCTCGCGCTACGCAGAGACAACCCATGTGCGCTTTCTTGGCGGACTGGTCGCGGTCTCCCAAACCGTGCGTAACGCGGTGATCGCGGCGCTCGACTGACCCCTACCACAGCCGATACACGCCGTTGCGCTCCTCGAGCTCGGCGGGAAAACCGAAGAGTTCTGAGAGGCGCTCAGAGGTCATGACGTCGCGCTTGGGGCCGTCGGCGATGATGTGCCCGTGGGCGAGCATGATGACGCGGTCCACCTCGGGGATGATGTCGTCGACATGATGCGTCACGAGGACGAGGCCGCGGTCGTGAGACGCGAGCGCGCGTAGAGTCGTGTGGAACGCACGAGTCATGCGGGGGTCCAACCCGTCGCAAGGCTCGTCGAGTACGAGTGTGCGAGGGTCGTTCACGAGTGCGCGGGCGATGAGCGCGCGGCGAGCCTCGCCCGTGGAGAGGGTGTCCATCGTTCTGCTCACGAGTTCAGTGATCCCGAGTTCGGCGATGAGCTCATCGGCGTGTGCCCGCATCTCCGCGGTGATATCCTCTCTGCGGTAGAGGCCGATCGACCCGAAATACCCGGAGAGCACGACGTCACGTACAGGGAGGCGCCGGTCGTAGTCCTCCTGCAGCGCGTCCGAGACCACGCCGAACAACGTGCGGGCCTCCGCGAGGTTCCAGAGGCGGCGTCCTTCGAGAAGCACGCTGGGGTTCTCGGTGTGAAGCGGCCGGACATCGCGAGTGAGAAGTCCGATGAGGGTGGATTTCCCTGACCCGTTCGGGCCAAGGATCGCTAGGCGCTCACCTTGGAGCATCTGCAGGTGTTCGATGTGCAGGATCACGCGACCGTCGCGGACGACGGTGGCGTCGTGAAGCTCGAAGAGGGGAGGAGAGGGCATAGTCGTATGGTACGACATGTCACGCGCGGAGACGTGTGAACGTTGTGCGAAACAGTGATACGCGCCCCGCTTCTCGGCACGCTGGTTGCATGTGAGCAGGTTTCGAGTGGATGAATGGGCCGGTAAACGGATCGTCGGCCGGCCGGAAGGAGAGTAGAGTCATGCTGTTCGGTCCTGGGGGTTTTGCGATCTTCATCGTCGCGATGGTATTGGGTCTTGCGACACAATCCTTCGTGAACAGCGCATACAGGCGTAACAGCGCGCGACCGCTGCCCGGCGGTCTTGCCGGCTCGGATGTCGCGCGCCGTTTTCTCGACTCGGAGGGTCTTGCCAATGTCGCCATCGAGATCACTCCGGGCTCGCTCACCGATCATTATGATCCGCGGGCGAACGTCCTCAGGCTGTCGCGCGACGTCTATTACGGGAACAACGTCGCAGCGGCCGGCGTCGCCGCGCATGAGGCGGGCCACGCTGTGCAACACGCACGTGGCTTTGCCGCGGCGAAGGCGCGCATGGCGCTTGTGCCTGCCGCGAACCTGGGTTCTCAGGCGGGTCCAGTGCTGGTGATGCTCGGTCTGATCTTCGGCTATGGAGGGCAGTTCTCAGAACTGCTCATCAACGCGGGGATCGTGCTGTTCGCCGGGGCTGTCCTGTTCCAGCTGGTGACACTGCCTGTCGAGTTCGATGCATCACGGCGTGGGCTTGCGGCGCTCACCACGACCGGGTCTGTGGTGCCGGGTGATGAGGCAGGAGCGCGTCAAGTGCTCACCGCCGCCGCGCTTACCTACGTCGCTTCGGCTCTCATCTCCGTGCTGTACCTGCTCCAGTTCATCGGGATAGGGCGGAGAGACTAGGGGGAGGGGCACGGGGCCGTTCGCAGTCCCGGCAGATACAGATCACGAAGCGTTCCGCTCGGTGCAGGAGTGGTATCTTCTTCGCATCGCGCGTCACACGCGGAGGGGGCTGGAGAGGAGCCAGTGATGACGTTCAAGGTGTTGCTGGTGGAGGACAATCCGCAGAACAGATACCTCGTCACGTTCCTGCTTGAGAAGAGTGGCTACGAGGTGGTCGCGGCCGAGGACGGCGAAGAAGCGGTCGTCGCCGTCGAGACGCACAGGCCGGACCTCATCCTGATGGACGTGCAACTGCCCAAGATGGACGGATATGAGGCCACCCGCCACATCAAGGGTGACCCTCGTTTCAAGGACATCCCGCTCGTTGCGCTGACGGCGCATTCCATGAAAGGTGACCGGGGCAAAGCGCTCGAAGCGGGGTGCGATGATTACATCACCAAGCCCGTGGACGCGGAACAGCTCCTCGCTCACATCAAGTCCCTCCTCGGTGAAGAGACATGATGTCGCTGCAGCGTTGGCGTGGGGGCGGTATACTTGCGTCTCGCCCGAGGTGATGCTCCCGGGCCGGGTTCCGGGCGGCGGCATGCTGCGAACCTGGTCAGGTCCGGAAGGAAGCAGCCATAAGCGGCCTCTGCCGGGTGCTCGGGGCCCGGCCCGGGAGCATCATAGGGCGCGGCAGGCCACAGACGTCGTCAGCTGTGTTCCCATCCACGAAACCAGTAGGGCTCGCAGGTCTTCAAGGAAGGTCATTGAGTGGCACATCAGTCCTGGTACAGGACGTATCGCCCGCAGACGTTCGATGACGTCGTCGGTCAGTCACACATAGAACGCACGTTGCGTAACGCGGTAGAAGAAGACAGCGTCGCGCATGCCTATCTCTTCACTGGTCCTCGAGGTACTGGTAAGACCACGACTGCCCGGATCTTGGCCAAGGCGCTTGATTGCGAGAAAGGGCCGACGGGACGGCCGGATGACACGTGCGAGGACTGCATCGCGATCACGGAGGGCCGCCACCCGGACGTCTACGAACTTGACGCGGCCTCCCGGACCGGAGTCGATGCGGTGCGCGAGGAGATCATCGGCCGGGTGAGTTTCGCGCCGACTCGCGGGCGGTGGAAGGTCTATATCATCGACGAGGTCCATATGCTCTCGAACGCCGCGTTCAACGCGCTGCTCAAGACGCTCGAGGAACCGCCTCCGCACACCGTGTTCATCTTGTGCACGACTCACCCCCAGAAGGTCCCCGAGACGATCCATTCGCGCTGCCAGCGCTTCGACTTCCACCGGCTCTCGGTGGAAGACATCACTCGCCGTCTGCGTTACATCGCGGACAACGAGAAGGTACAAGTGGCCGACAGCGCGCTGTCCCTCATCGCGCGACATGCCCTGGGGGGTATGCGGGACGCGATCACCACCCTCGAGCAGCTCGCGTCGTTCGCTGACGGCGCGATCACGCTCGAAGATGTTGAGGGGCTTCTCGGCGAAGTGGACACGGATCTCGTCTTCGACGCGATCGACCTTGTCCGCGAGCGCGACATCGCCGGCGCTTTCCGGCTTGTCGGCGATCTGGCGGAGCAGGGCGTCGACATGGCCGAGTTCGTGAAGGCGCTCGTGCGACACGCGCGGGACCTGTTCGTTGTCGCGGCGGTCCCCGACGCCGGGGAGGCCGTGGACGTGACCGCGTCGGACCGCACGCGCCTGGAGAGCCAGGCTCGCGCATTGGGCGTAGAGCGGCTGGCACACCTGCTCGACGTGCTCGATCGACTCAGCACCGAGCTCCGGTATGCTACCGACCAGCGTCTCGCCGTCGAGGTCGCGTTGACGCGGATGGCTCGGCCCGAGACGGACCTCACCTTGGAGGCTCTGGCCGAGCGGATCGCGGCGCTGGAAACCGGCCAGACGGCCATGGCGGCATCTCGCGCTGC
>JAJFTR010000049.1 GCA_021372825.1 Actinomycetes bacterium | reverse complement strand
CCACGACAGAAACAGGCCGATTGCGAAACAGACCAGCGCTGAGACGATCGCGGTGGCCCAACCCAAAGGCGTCAGGGCGGCCCGGAGTGACCCCTCATCGAGTACGCCGAGCCAGACGCTATTGACGAAGGCGTTGACCGCGAGAACGACGGCAACAGCCAAGGCAGCTCGCCGACGCTGGGCGAGCGACGCATCAAGACCGGAACGCCAGAACCAAGAACCGGCGAAGACCAGGGTCAGTGCCAAGACGAACCACGCAAGGTATGTAGCTAGCGGCATAGCGAACCCTTCAGCGGTCCTCGTCTCCGTCTAACGCATTCGCGCATCAGCTGCGCGCCGATGCCTTCCACTCAGTCTAGCGCTTCTGCGCGTCGGCTGTTGCTCCTATGTCGACCCTACACCGCCAGAGCAACCGGAGCGCTGCCGAAGTCCGCCTGTATGACCGTGCCCGCCGCAGCCTTTTCGGTTCGCGACATTGTCTTGAACACCGGCCTGGCTATGAGTCGCTTCAGGCATCGCAACGCCTCGCGATAGCTCATCCCCTGCGTCTGTTTGCGCTGCATGGAGGCGATTGCCGGCGGGTGCATCACAGGCCTGCGTGACGGCGATCATGTGGAGCGCAGAGTTGAGTTTGCGGTTGCCGCATCGGTTGAGCCGATGGCGGCATGACTTGCCCGAGGACACTGGCAGCGGCGCCACTCCGGCGTGCATCGCGAAGGCTGCCTCATCCCTGAAGCGCGAGAAGCCGGCGGTCTGCCCGATGAGGTGGGCCGCATTGATCGCCGAGCAACCGGGAATCTCCATGAGGTCGGGCGCCAGCTCGCGCATGAGTCCACGGATCTCACGTTCCAGGTTGCGAACCGCTGCTGTGAGCTCGCGGATTCTGGACAGCTCGGAAAGAGCGATACGGCGCCGGGTGCTCTCGGGCAGAGATTCGAGGATGGCCTCGAGCCGGTCCAGCCACACATAGCGGTCGAGCACCCGGGGTGGCATCTCGAGGTCGGCCTCGAGGTCGTGGCAGTGCCACCTGAGACGCTTCTGGATGCGTTTGCGCTCGTCAACGAGGTCGTCACGGTGATCGGCCAGAAGACGCACGTCATGCTCGGGACCGGCAAGCGAAGCCTCAGGAAGATCAGGCTCGCGCAGCGCGGCCCGCGCCACGCACTCCGCGTCGATGGGATCGGATTTGCCATAGGTGCGAGCCGACGACCTGGCGCCCGCCATCATCTTGGGCGGGACGCGGACCACGCGTTCGCCGTGTCCGAGCAGACAGCGCTCGAGTCTGGCTGAGACGTGTCGGCAGTCCCCGATCGCGAAAAAGCGCTCCGGGCCCAGGCCGCACGCCCAGGCGAGCAGCCCGTCGTGCCCGGGACCGTCACTGCTCACCGTCCGCGTCCCGAGGCTCGCCCCCGTCGCGCAGTCCACCGCCACAGCGGTGTGGGTCTTCATGTGCGGGTCGATGCCGATCACGATCATGTCCGTCCCCTTCCGTCGGAGAATCCTTTCCGATCGGGGATCGTCGGCGGACACGCCTTAGCTGGGGCCTCTAGGCCACCTCTCCTATCAGGTCACGTCGG
>JAJFTR010000014.1 GCA_021372825.1 Actinomycetes bacterium | reverse complement strand
TCCTGATCCGCTGCCGGGCGATCCTCCTGTCGCACTTGACCTCCTCGCGCACGCGGATGAGGTCGCGCACGGCCTCTTCGGCGGCACCCGGCACCCGCACACACGTGAGCTCGCCTGCACGGTGGAGGCGTGCGAGGTTGCGCGCATCGATGCGATCGGTCTTCACGCGTGAGCCGCTCCTGCGGGGGATCAGCGAGGGTGCGATCACGTCGCAGGGAAAGCCGAGTGTGGCGACAAGCCGCTGCGTGTCGTAGCCGGTGGGTCCGGCCTCGTAGCACAGGCGGGTCGCGGCCGGGTCGTGGCGGGCGAGCAGTCGGCGGATGGCTTCAGGGGTGTTGGGCACCACCCGCTCGCCGACCTCGGTCGTGCCGGGTCGCAGGACGGCGACCGCGATCGTGTCCTTGTGGACGTCGAGCCCGATGTGAGTACACTCGTTCATGGCCGGTCCCTCCGTCTGTCGGCGCCGCGGGGTCATCCCGCGGATGATCCACGTTATATGCGGATTCGGACCGGCCATCTCATAGTGACTAGACAGGCGACTGAACCCTCTCTGTGTCGCTATTGCGACGTCAGGCCTAGCGCGGCGCGCTTCTCGAGAATTGTCTCGACATGCCACTCCAGGTGCCGGATCGCGTGCAGTAGAAGCTGTCGCAGCGTCACCAATCCCGTCTCGGAATGGACGGCCACTCGACTCCACTGCTCGGCGTCCAGTGCTTCCAAGTCACGCGCCATCTCCGCGCGTGTAGCCTCGATCAACCCGAGCTCGAGGCGCACGTCCCGGTTCCCGTAGTGCAGAGCTTCTGGGTACAGCCAGCCATCCGCTCCCATCAGTAGCGGCCGGTCCATGGCGATCGTGCGCTTCATGCGGTCAGCGTAGAACTGCTCGCAGTCTGCGATGTGAGCGAGCACCTCCCGCGTACTGAGCTTCCCGGGCACAGGGCGCGCGTCCAGGCGTGCGTCGTCGAGGTCCTCTAGCACATTTTTGAGCAGCCCGTGTCCGTCACGGTAACGCGCGATGAGTTCGCGGGTCGACGTACCGTCGTCGTCCTGGGCCGCCGCGATCTGCTTGTGGTTCGTCTGCATGGAAACCTCCGCGGGTTGCGCGTCCTGGTTGGTACATCTTGGGTGAGTCAGCGCTGCCTAACAAGTGCTTTCAGCCGATGCGCCAAAGTCGTAGGCTGGGTGAGGAAGCTTCGGCGCGCAGCTGAAGCGCCGAGGCGTTAGGCGCATCTCGGCTGGTGATTGGGGGACCACATCATGGATCAGTCCGGCGGGAACCCGGCAGGGGCCGGATGGCTCGAAGACCCCGGCGGTCGTCACCAGTACCGCTACTGGGACGGCACGGCTTGGACCGATCACGTCGCGGATGGTGGGCAGCAGTCTCTTGACCCGCTCGCGCCGCATCCCGATTCAGTCGCTGAACTGCGCCGTCGCGAGGTCGAAGTCGAGTCCGAACTCGCAGAGGTTGACGAGCAGCTCTCCCGTGCGGCCAGCTCATCGAATGACGCGGACTTGGCGAGCCTCCTGATCGCGGACGTTGAGGAACGGATGCGCGGCGGTGGGACCACGGGAGCACGCTCGCCGATACTCCGCCGGGGAGAACTTCAAGCGGAACTTGAGTCGATCCGCCAGCAACTTGCCAACTTGGACCAGCACAGCCCATAGTCCGCCACTCCACGCGCCGTGCGCTGTCGGATCAGATCGAGCGTCTGAGTTCAAGTCTGAAGTGCAACACTTCCGCGGACGTTCGCGTCTACCTGGCTGATACATAGCAAGCCTCCGGAGTCCGGTACCCGAGCCTCTTTCTTGGCCGTCTGTTGAGATGGGTGGCGATCTCGTCGCAGTCAGCCTGGGTGACGTGCGCCGTGTTCGTCCTCTTCGGCAGGTACTGGCGGACCGACCCGTTCGTGTTCTCGTTGGTGCCGCGTTCCCAGGAGTGGTGAGGGGTCGCGAAGTAGAACACGACGCCGGTGGCCGCCTCCACGTCTTTGTAGCCGTGGAACTCGCTTCGGTTGTCTGCCGTGATCGTCTTCACGCGCCCGCCCTGGCCTTTGATCGTCTCGATCGACTTTGCCGTACAGTCCGCAGCCGTGTGGCGCTCGAGCTTGTCCATGGTCAGGTATCCCGTCTTCCGCTCCACCAGCGTGATCACCGTGTGCATTCCCTGAGAGTCACCCTTGATCGTATCGACCTCGAAGTGACCGGCCTCTTCTCGGCTCTCGATCTCGGGCGGCCGCTCGGACATGTGGCGCTTACCTGCGAGTCTTCCGCGCGAGTCGTGGCTCCAGCAGCGCTCACGGCGCTTCTTGGACCGCTGCCGCAGGTGGGCCACGACTCTGCGCCGGCGCGCTTGTCGGCCCACACGTAGAGGTAGACGGTCTCGTGCGAGATCGAGAGCAGCCCTTCGAGCGCGAGCCGTCCTGAGATGTGCTCCGGGCTCCAGTCCAGCGAGAGCAGGTGCTCGACAAGTACCCAGTCATCCTCGGTGAACCGCTGTCCTCTCCGGCTCCTGCTGCGCCGTCCGTTCGTGCGCTCGATCGCGCGCACAGACAGCCTCTGTCGCCGGAGTGCTGCGATCTCGTATCGTTGCCCCAGGGTGATCTGGGCGCCGGTTCCCCTCTTCTTGGCGGGAGAGAGGAACTCGTAGTGTCCCAGATCGCCCCACCCTCGTCGGGGCGGGGTGTTGCACTTAGTATTTGAATTCGCCGGGGCTGACAAGCGCTTCCAGCTGACGCGCAGGAGTCGTCGTACACTGGCAGGTGGTTGGGGCGCAGCTGATGCGCCGAGACGTTAGCGGGACTCTTGGGGCCGCTTCGCGATATGCAGCCTGATCCAGTCGGCGAGCGCTTCTTTGTCGATCTCACCAGCGGCCAGTGCGACGATCGTGGTGACCACGTCGGTATCACGAGCAGTGAGTTCGTATCCGTTGAGTCCCAGGAACACCGCCATCACCACGAACGCAACGCGCTTGTTGCCATCGTTGTAGGGATGGTT
>JAJFTR010000001.1 GCA_021372825.1 Actinomycetes bacterium | reverse complement strand
CTTGCGGCTTCACGTGCAAGACTCCGTTCTCGGTCTCCCAAGCGTCACTGACGCGGTACAGGGGCCGCTTCTTGATATGGGATCAGGACCCGGCTACCCGGGTGTAGTGCTCGGCGTTCTCACTGGCCGGCGTGTGGTTCTCGTGGATTCGGTACGCAAGAAGGCCGACTTCCTCTCCAGTGTGCTTCAGGCGCTCGAGCTTGAAGGCGAAGCGATTTGGAGTCGCGTGGAGGAACTCGACGATAGATTCAGGCATTCAGCAGCGATCGTCACCGCAAGGGGGGTCTCCCAGTTGGCCTCCCTGGTCGAGCTCTCCGCTCCCCTACTGGTGAACAGGGGTACTCTTGTCGCCTACAAGGCCAGAGTGTCCTCCGAGGAGATCGAACGCGCCATTGGTGCCGCTGGCTTGTGTGGACTCGAGCTAGCAGAGAGACGCCCCGGGGCTCTTCCGTCAGGGGAAGTACGCGAGATCGTGACCTTCACGAAGACGGGCGAGCCAGTGATCGAGTTACCGCGACGGGTGGGAGTCGCGCAACGCCGTCCGCTGGGATGACCGCTTTCATGCCCGGAGGGTTTTCCCTATACTGCGACGCATAGGCGATCGAGGAGATCTGGTGGAAGATCACGAGAAAGACGCGCAGGTCCAGGTTGAGCGTGGACAGCGCCAGAGCAGGGTGCTTGCCGTCGTCAATCAGAAGGGTGGCGTCGGCAAGAGCACGACCGCGGTGAATCTGGCGGCATCTCTCGGCGAGCTCGGAAAGCGGGTGCTCGTGGTGGATCTTGATCCTCAGGGCAACGCGACCTCCGGTTTCGGTCTGGACAAGAACCAGCGTGACGAGTGCATCTACAACGCACTTCTCATGGATACTCCGATCGAGGAACTCATCGAGCCGGTAGCGGCAGAGAATGTCTATGCAGTAGCGGCCACCATCCAGTTGGCCGGTGCGGAAATAGAACTAGTGTCCGCTTTCAGCCGAGAAACCAAGCTTCGTGGGGTCTTGGCACCCATACGCGGAGATTTCGACTTCATCCTGGTTGATTGTCCTCCATCGCTCGGGCTCCTCACCATCAATGCCCTGACGGCGGCGGACGGTGTGCTCATCCCGGTGCAGTGCGAGTACTACGCCCTGGAGGGCCTTACCAAGCTCCTCGAGAGCTTCAAGCTTGTGAAGACGCACCTGAACCCTGCACTGGAGATCTTCGGTGTTGTGCTGACAATGTATGATGCGCGCACGAGGTTGTCCCAAGCGGTCGTCGAAGAAGTGAAGGACTTCTTCGAAGACAAGGTGTTCGAGACGGTGATCCCGAGAAGCGTCAGGTTGTCGGAAGCACCTAGCTTCGGGCAGCCCGTGACTCTGTTCGACCCGTCCGGGCGAGGCGCCTCCGCATACCGAAGTCTTGCGAAGGAAGTGGTGAGCCGTGTCTAAGAGAGGACTGGGGAGAGGATTGTCTGCGCTGATCCCCGGAGCTGGTCAGGAGTTCACCGGAGGAGAACCCGTCGAGCTCGCTACGGACCTCATCTTCCCGAATCCCGGCCAACCCCGTTCGGCCATAGGTGAGGAGCAGGTAGAGGAGCTCGCAGATTCACTGCGCAAGGTGGGAATGATGCAGCCAATCGTGGTGCGTCCGCATTCGGACGGCTATCAGATCATCGCGGGCGAGCGTCGTTGGAGAGCGGCCAAGGCGGCTGGGCTGGAGAAAGTCCCCGTCCGCATCATGGCAGTGAGCGAGACAGAGGCTCTTGCGCTTGCGCTTATCGAGAACCTGCAAAGGCAGGACCTCAACCCTATTGAAGAGGCTCGCGGGTACCGTCGGCTGCTCAACGAGTACGAGATGACGCAGGCTGAGCTTGCCGACAAGGTGTCGAAGTCCCGATCCGCAGTGACGAACACTCTAAGGCTTCTTGATCTGCCAGAAGAGGTCCAGCAGCTGCTCTTCGAGGACAAGATGAGCGCCGGCCACGCCCGCGCCGTTCTGTCGCTTCAATCGGAGGAGCAGAGGAAGAAGCTGGCCGATAAGATCGTCGAGCAGGGGCTGTCGGTGCGCGAGGCAGAGAATCTTGCGAAGTTGATCGCGGCCGGACAGTCTGAGCACTCGGCGCGACCCGCGGCGCCGAAGTCCTTCAAGCTCGTTGCGCGTCGGTTGCGTCGGCTTTTGGGCACCAATGTCCGAGTGCGTCAGACCGCGAAGAAGGGCAAGATAGAGATAGACTTCCAGGGCGAGGAAGAACTGGAGCGGATAACACGTCTCCTCATGGGTGAGGCGAAAGAAGGGGAGCATCTATGAGGTCGTCGAAGCTGGAATATTTTGTCATCGGTCTCGTGTCGGGTATCGCAGGCGGTGTCGTGGTGGGATTGCTCGTTGCGCCAGACAGCGGTACGCGAACACGCCGTCGAATCGCCGATGGTGCGCTTAGAGTAGCCGACGTTGCGCAGGGTCTGGCGGAAAGAGCCGGGGCGACCGCGAGCATGGTCGGTTCGCGTGTGGATCACTACTTGGGCCGTGATGAGGAGGTTGCATGGCGCAAGGTAGCGCGACTCCGCGACGGCGTGCGTCGATATTCGCGCACTGTAGTGACGCCGTGATGTCAGAGCCACGTGCTACGCTCTCTGGGACCGAGGAGAAGAGAGCTGGCAGTGGCGCTGACACTTATCACGGGGGGAGTGAACACCGGCAAGACCGGTGAGGTCCACGCGAGGGTCTTGGGTGCGGCGAGCGGGTGCGCAACGCTGCTGGTTCCGAGCGTTCCCGAGGTCGAGCGCGCCGCACGTGAGCTTTCATCGACACGACGTGTAGGGGTATCAGTCTCGACCTTCGACTCCTACTTGGACGGCCTTTGGGGGCTTATTGGAGACGGGCGGCGAATCGTCACCCCTGTCCGCCGTATCGCTCTCTTGCGCCAAGCAATAGCCGAATCTGACGTTCATTCGATCGGAGCGGCCGCCACGCGTCCCGGCTTCGTGAAGGTAGTGGAGCGTGTCGCCCGGCGCGCTGCAGAGAGCGGGCCGCTCGATGACGAATGGACCGGCCGCGTAAGCTCACCCGGGATCGGTCGCGACCTCGCCGCGATCATCGAGAGCTATGGCCATGCCCTCAGGCGTCGGAGTCTCGTGGAACGCTCGGAAGCGCATCGATGTGTAAGCGATCGAATCGCCCGAGAGGACCTGCCTGCGCTTGTCGCAATCAACCGCTTTACCAGCTTCACGCCACCACAGGAGCGCTTCATACGAACAGTCGCATCGATCGGAGGCGATGTCGTGGTGGCCCTCACCTACGAGGACGGACATCCAGCCACCGCCTCAGCGCGACCATTGGTGCAGCGTCTCGCCGCGCTGCCAGGCACAGACCGCGTGATCGTCTCCGCGACGCACACGCCGTCAGCCGACGTGAAGTACATCGAGCGGCACCTCTTTCGTGAGGAGATGCCGCACCACCATGACTTCCGTGGCGACGTGGTTCTGTCGGTAGGAGAAGGTAGGTCGGGAGAGGCCCAGAGAATCGCCCGAGAAGTGCAAGACCTGGTAGAAACTGGGATTCCGTGGGGTGAGATCGCTGTCGTCTTCCGCGTCCCAGAGAACCATGAAGATCACCTAAGGAGGGCCTTTTCAGAAGCAGCGATCCCTGCGTACTTCGATACAATGCGGCCGGTTGTGCGGTCTGGTCTCGGGCGTGCCCTTGCGCTCCTGCTGTCGTTCTTCGCACAAGGGATGCCGCGTGTCGGGTTGATCGGCTTCTTGAGAAGCGGCTACTCAGGAGCGGAGCCTGATGAGTGCGACGAGTTCGACCGCGTGCTGCGCTCCAAACGCATAGAGCGTGGACGCGAAGTCCTTGCGTCTGCGCGTAACCTGGGCCCTTGTGTCGGGGAGCTGCTCAGGCAAGCTTCGAGCCTCTGCGCGCACGTCGTGTCGCCGGAGGATCTCAATGATTGGAAGAATCTGCTTGATACTATGCTCGCCTCGGCTTACCCCGATGGGAGCACACTAGACGAGCATGGTCTCTTTGACGCCGCTTCTCGGAGAGTCATCGTGGAGATGCTCGAGGAACTCTCTTTAGAGCATGCGACCCTCACAGAGCTCGTAGAGCTTCTCGGCGAGCTTACAGTGACGGTAGGCCGGCGAGCAGACGATGCTGTGCAGGTGATGAGTGCAGAGCGTGCCCGGTCGCTGCGCTTCGAGGCGGTGATACTCGGGGGTCTCGAAGCAGGGGAGTTTCCGTCGCTGCAACGCGATGATGCGCTCGATATCGGCGCTATCGGAGAAGAACTGAAGGCTGCTGGTATCGACATGTCGCCCCGCACCGACCAGGATGCCGAGCGCTTGCTCTTCTACCAAGTCGTGACGGGCGCCCGCCGGAAGCTGGTACTCAGCCATGCTGCGTGTGACGACGACGGGAAGCCTGTTGCGGAATCGCAGTTCCTACGCGAGTTCGAAGACCTGTATCGCGACCCAGTCACCGATGCCTTGCGTGGCACTCCGCCGGTCGAGCGGCGCCTCACGCTCGCCGAGTTGACTGAGGCACAGGATGCACCGTCGACTGAGCGGCGGCAGCTGAGAGCACAAGCAGCTGAAGGAGCGAGCACGCCAGTAGTGAAACGGGCGAGACGGCGCCTTTCAAGAAGAGGAAACGGGCTCTCGCAGAACGCGCTCGACTCTCTGGCCACTAGGACGGTCTTCAGTGTGAGTGAGATCGAGCACTACGTTCGCTGTCCCTACCAGTGGTTCTATGCTGACCATCTGCGCGCGGAGGCGCTTGATGAGCCGATCGACATGCGTACGCGCGGCACTCTCGCACACCGGATCCTCACCCGATTCTACGAGGATTGGCTGTCATCGGGGTACGTGAGGGTGGACGCAGCGACCCTAGGAAAAGCCCTGGAGGTGCATCAGCGTGTCGCTCAAGAGGTACTCGGGGAAGCCACCAGACCACGGACTTTGCAAGAGGAGGAGCAGCACCACGCGGCGCTGCGCGCTTCGGAGAAGATGATCAGGCGTGACGCAGAGTATCTCCCTGGGTTCGTCCCTCTCGCACACGAGTGGACGTTCGGTGCGGGAGATGAGTCCCCGGAAGATCTGGGAGGCTTTGAGTTGCGGGGACGTATCGACCGGATCGACGTCTCGGAGGGCAGACTGGTCGTAGCTGACTACAAGACATCCCAGGTGTACCCGAGGGCAAGATTCGCGATCGACGGAGTCGTGCAAATCCCGCTATACGCGCGTGTGGCGAGCAGGCGTCTCAGTCTGGCGATTGCGGGCGGATTGTATCGCAGCATGGGAAATGCAGGTGATCGAGGTTTCTATCTCAAAGGGCTCGAGAGCGCTCGACTCGTGCGCACGGACGCTTGCACCCCCGAAGAGGTGGACGATCTCATCGATGGTGCCGTCGAACGCGCGAAACAGGCGGTGGCCGGCATCCGGCTCGGCAAGATCCCTGCCGAGCCGCTATCGAACGACGTGTGCACTTATTGCGCTGCGCGGCCGGTGTGTAGGAGAGCGCGATGACGCGGGCGACATGGAATCTCACACCGGAGCAGCGCGCTATCGTGGAAACGCCGCACGGGTCTTTGTTCGTCGCGGCTGCAGCAGGGGTGGGCAAGACGCGAGTGCTCACTGCGCGCTTCGTGGCGATGGTTCTGGGTGACGACCCGCATCCAGGCGCGTCCATCGATCAGATAGCGACTGTCACCTACACGGACAAGGCGGCAGCCGAGCTCGCAGAACGCATCCGAGGCGAGCTTATCCGCCGGGGACGGATCGCAGACGCCCGGCAGCTGGACCGCGCCTGGATATCGACCATTCATGGCATGTGCGCCCGAGTCCTGCGACGCCATGCTTTCGATGTGGGAATGGATCCTCACTTTCGCATAATCACGGGCACGGAGCTCAATGCGATGACCGTGGAGGCGATGGAGCGCGCCATTCGCACGTGCGTCGGAAGCGATGAGTCCTGCGAGCAGCTGTTGACCGCCTTGGGAGCGTCGCGCGTGATGCAGTTGGTGTCCAGCCTTTACGCCGATGTGCGGTCGATGGACGTCACGCCTGCGGAGCTCGTGATCGCCTCGAAGCCGAAACCGCGTGGCCTTCTCTCGAAAGCAGCCGAGATCCAGGCATGTGCCGAGGACTTGAGGCACGTGCGACACGTGACCGCCACAGTAGAAGGGGATGCCCGCGAGCTCGACAAGGCCGCACAGGTGATAAGGGAGCTCGCTGTCGAGGGTGATCCGGGATACCCGGAGATAGCCCTCGCAGTTCTTGCCGGGCTTTCCATCAAGTCGTCCGGCGGGTTCGATGACGATACCAAGAACCTTGTCATGCGGGGCCAGGACTTGTTGAGGGAGGCACAGAGCGAGGTTGCGGCGATCATCTGTCATGGGCTTGAGACCGCACTTCAGAAGATGGTTGTCACCTTCGACGCTGTCTTCTCGGATATGAAGGAGAGTGCGGGCGTCGTCGACTTCGAGGACCTGCAGCTCAAGACCGCCGCCCTGATGTCCGAACATGCTCAGATCGCCGAGCATTATCGGTCATCGTTTCAAGAGCTCATGATCGACGAGTTCCAGGATACCAACGCACTACAGCTCAAAGTCGCGACGCTTATCGCAGGCGACGAGCTTGTGACTGTCGGCGATGACAAGCAGTCCATCTACCGCTTTAGACATGCGGACGTGGACGTCTTCCGCGCGCGTATGGCCGAGGCCCGCGCGCGCAAGGAGCTCACTCTCAACTGGCGGACGCACCCTGCAGTCCTCGACCCTCTCAACGCGCTGTTCGCCTCGGCGGAATTCTTCGGCGACGATTTCATGCGCATCGGGGCCGCACGCCAAGAGGAGGGCGCGGACGATCAAGAAGAAGCGTCGGGTGAGCAGCCATGGCCGCGCTCCGAGGACAGGGTTCGGCTCATCGTCGTCGATCCCAGCGGACTGACAGGGGATGACAAGCGTCGTGCGGAGGCCGAGGTGCTTGCGCGTGAATTGCGCAGACTGGTCGACGCCGGTGTGCCCCAGAAGGAGATGGCCGTCCTGCTTCGGGCCGTCAAAGGGCGTTCCGAACACATCGAGGCGGCATTACGCGCGCATGGCCTGGAGGTGTACGTCGCGCGCGGGGGCGCCTATTTCGAGCAACACGAGGTCACCGACGCTCTCATGTTCCTGCGGGCAGTGGACAATCCACTGGACGATGAGGCCTTCATGGAAGTTCTGGCGAGCCCTCTCACGGGCCTGTCCGATGATGCGCTCAGTGTCTTATGCAGCCGAGATCGGGAGGCGCCGGTATGGGTGCGAACGTCCGACGCGCTGCCGGACCTTGAACCCGGAGATGCTGCGTTGTTGACCCGGACACGCGAAGTCGTCGCGCTGTTGCGGACGATGCGAGGCAAGATGAGCGTGTCCGAACTGTTGCACAAAGGGTGCGAGCTTCTGGAGTACGACGTCACGCTGTTCGCGTCAGGTCCGTCCGGTCCGCGCGCGTGGGCGAACATCCTTAAGCTGGGCAGGATCGCTGATGACTTCGATCGGCTTACTCCGGGCGACCTGAGCGGATTCCTCGACTATGTTCAGATGCGCCGATTGCTCGAGCAAGAGGAGCAGGCGACGCTTGTGGCCGAAGACGTGGACGCAGTGAAGGTGATGTCTATCCATTCGGCAAAAGGTCTCGAGTTTGGTGTCGTCGCTCTTCCGGACCTCGCGTCGTCGTATTCGCCGGTAGATGATGTGCTCCTCGATCGCAACGGCCCATCTGTCGCCATGAGACTGCCGTCATCACTGGTACCGGATGGCAATGATCGGAGAGGCAAAGACTCCCTACAGAAGACCGCGCGATTCAGGACGCTCGAAGATAAAGAGAAGAAGCTGGCGCTCGAAGAGTCCAAGCGATTGTTCTACGTGGCCTGTACTCGAGCGAAGGAAGCGCTCATCTGGTGCGGCTCGAGCGAACCAGACAAGGAGGCGACCGGCACATGCATGCTCGCGCGAGTGCGTCGCACACTGGGCATCGGAGCGCCTGGTCGGACCGCGACAGGGCGTGTCGAGTTCGGGGGCCGGTCCATCCCGGTGGAGGTGGTCCCTGGAGTTGTCGCAGAGGCAGGGCCTGCAGCGCCGGTCGTCGTCACTGCGTGGGGGGCCGGTGAGCTACCCACATTGGAGGTGGCGTTCACAGGTGCGCCACGGGCGGGGGAGGGGAGCGCGCCGACGCGAATCTCGTACTCGGCCCTTTCTCTTTTTGACGACTGCCCTTTGCGCTACTATGCGACAGCACTGGCCCGCCTTGGAGCGGGGCGCACTATGCACGGGGAGGGCCTACGCGCACGCGAGTTCGGCACCGCCGCACACGCCGCTCTCCAGCTTGCGCTTTCAGGGCGGCTCACCCACGAACGACTCGCCAGCCTCGCTGTCGCTCATGGGCTGACCGACGAGGACCGCGAGCGCTTGTCCGGTGTTGTCGACGACTTCACCCGGAGTGCCCTTGCGGCCCGGGTGCGCTCGGCCCCGAGTGTGCTCACCGAGTGTCCGATCTGTGTGAGGATCAAGCAGACGCTGCTCGTCGGTCGCATCGACCTCTTGGCTCGGTATGGCGCCGAATGGCTGGTAGTGGATTACAAGACGGGTCGTGGCGAGAAAACCGCGGACCAGCTCGACCGATACCGTGAGCAAGCAGGCTGCTACGCGCTCGCCGGGCTCCGGGACGGGGCGCGTACAGTGCACGTGGTGTTCGTCGAGGTCGAAAGAGGGTGTGCCGAGACGCACTTCGAGTTCGATTCGGCGGACGTGGCGGCCATCGAGCGGAGCATCGCTTCTCGGCTCGAGGCCATGGCAGCCGGCGAGTTCCCTGCGCGCGACGCGTACTCTCCGGAGGTCTGCGCGGAGTGCCCCGCCCTTGGGGGTCTCTGTCGCGTCAGGCCTCCCGCGGGGTCCGCTGCCGTAGCTGGCCGCACGCCGCGTTGATGTCCGCGCCGCGTTCGGCGCGTACGGACACCTCGACATCTGCCGCTCGAAGCGCGGACGCCATGGCTTCGATGGTCGCGTCCCTCGAGCGGCGCAGGCGCGTGCCGTCGACCGGGTTCACCGGGATGAGGTTGACGTGGACGAGAAGACCACGGCAAAAAGCGATGAGAGCGCGGGTCTCTTCGGGGGTGTCGTTCACGCCATCGATGAGTGCGAACTCCAGCGTGGGGCGGCGGCCCGTCTTCGCTATGTAGTCACCGAGCGCCTCATGCAGCGCACTCAAGGGGTACGTCCGAAGGCCCGGCATGATCGCGTCGCGCGTGCTTTGTACCGCCGAGTGGAGCGACACGGCCAAGGTGAACTGCTCGGGTTCTGTCGCGAAGCGGCGGATGCCGGGCACGACGCCCGAGGTAGAGACGGTGAGATGTCGTGCCCCGATGCCGAGCGCGTCGGGGTCGTTCAAGATCCGAAGTGCGCGGATCGTCTCATCGTAGTTGACGAAAGGCTCACCCTGTCCCATAGCCACGGCGTTCGTCACGCGCGCTGGAAAGTCGTCGGCCACCAGCGCCACCTGAGCCGCCATCTCTCCACAGTCGAGGTTGCGGACGAGTCCTCCTCGGCCGGTCGCGCAAAAGGCGCACCCCATCCCGCAGCCGACCTGCGTGGAGAAACACACGGTCAAGCGACCGCGGGTGGGGATGCCGACACTCTCGACGCTGGCGCCGTCCGCGAGGCGCCAGAGGTACTTGCGTGTGCCGTCGGAGGAGACCTCGCGCGCGACAAGCGCAGGCCAAAAGAGCACGTGGCGCTGCGCGAGAGCGGCACGGAGCGTGGACGGCAGGTCGGTCATCCCGTCGAACGAGGTGGCGCGCCTCTGCCAGATCCAGCGGAGCAGCTGCCGCGCGCGGAAGAGCGGCTGACCGGACTCGGCCAGCACACTCTCAAGGGAAGACCGGTCGTACGCTTTGATGTCGTACGGAGCGGTCACTCGGCTATGATTCGCCGAGGACCTTGCGGTAGCGGTCGCGATGCTGGCGCTCGAAACCGCCGACCGCCCTGAAGTAGTGCGCGATGTCGGCGAACCCCTCTGCTTCGGCTGTGTCCGCGAACCCGGGGTACATCTTGGTGGTCTCGTAGTCTTCGCCTTGTGCCGCTGCGGCAAGGTTCTGTTCTGTCGAGCCGAATGCGCGCATGTAGCCGAGGTGGCCTAAAGCGTGAGCGGTCTCTTCGGCCGCGGCGTGCTCGAAAGCGGCTGCGGCTTGTTCATCGCCTTCGAGCCGAGCGATGGTGGCGAACAGTGTGTATCGGCGATTGGCCTGTGACTCGCCCTCGAAGGCGGCCTTGAGGTTCTCAAGGGTCTTGGTGCCCTCGAGGTCGCCCGGACCGTCGTACGGCAAGAAGAACGACTGCGGCGCACCGCAGACAGGGCAACGCTCGGGTGCGGGTCCCACGTGAACGTACCCGCATCCCTTGCAGCGATACATCGGGATCATGTCAGCTCCTTTCGACAGATATCCACGTGGATATCCCCATTTTGTGAGCAGGCGCGCTACAGGTTCTCTGGTTTGACGCCCACCTTCATCTTGATCTCGATCTGCTTGCCGTCGCGCCACACAAAGAGCTGTACCGTGTCGCCCACGGACATCCGGCGCACCGCGAGGAGCAGGTCATCCATCGAACGGATCGTGGTGTCGTCGAGTTTGACGACCACATCGCCTGCGCGGATGCCCGCCTTCTCGGCCTCCGTGCCCTTCGATACTTCCACCACATATGCGCCCTCCGTCACGGGCAAGTGCTTCTCGGCGGCGAGCTCAGGGGTGACGGTCTGCCCCGAGATCCCGAGGAACGGGTGCTGCGCCCTGCCCTTATCGATGATCTCGCCGGCGACGCGCATGGCGGTCTTGACCGGCACTGCAAAGCCGATTCCGTCATTGGCCCCAGAGTTGGAGAAGATCGCGGTAGGAATGCCGACCAGCTTGCCATTGCGGTCGACAAGCGCACCCCCAGAGTTCCCTGGGTTGATGGCGGCGTCGGTCTGGATGACGTCCACCAAAGGGTACTTGTTGCTCGTGCCGCTGTAGTCAGGTAGCGAGCGGTGGATGGCCGAGACGACACCCGAGGTGACCGAGTGCTGCAATCCATAGGGAGAGCCGATGGCGACGAGCATCTGCCCGACGACGAGCTTCTCGGAATCGCCAAGGGCGATAGCGGGTATGACTGCATCGACCTTCACCACGGCGATGTCCGTCTCCTCGTCGGCGCCGATGAGCTCGGCCTTGCGCGTCTCCCCGGAGGAGTCAGTCACTGTGATCTTGCTGGCGTCGGAGACCACATGTGCGTTCGTGACGATGTAGGTCGACTTCTCCGCAACGCGGAACGCCACGCCCGAGCCGTTGCCTGTGATGGGTACCTCAGGATGATCGGCGGGTAGTCCCGTGTCGGAAGTATCCGATGAGACCCTGGCGGTGATGTCGATGTTGACGACGCTCGGCACCGCCGCTGCGGCCGCTGCGGCCACGGGTTCGTCAGTGTCGCCAGACACCACACGCACAGTCTTGGCGTCTCCGCCGTCCTGTGCAAGCCAGCGCGCGCCGAGGCTCGCCATCCCAAGACCTGCTGCCGCACCGACGATGAGAGCGACGCCCACAACGACGGCGATGAGAACGGCCCATGGAGTTGAAGCAGGCGTCGACTGAGCGGGCTGGGCGGGAGCGGGCGCAGGCGGAGCGGGGGTGAGGGGGGCGGTCTCCTCGGTATAAGGGGTCTCGTCCATGGTATCCATCGTTCACCTTCCGACTATGATCACGCGTGCCGAGAAGCGCATATGCGTCCATCATTGTACGGCGCTCAGCAGTTCGCGTGCCGCAGTGGAGGTCATTCGCATGCAATCTCCACAAGAACCCTACAAGGTTGTCGGGGCAGGCGGACCTCCTCTAGACTGACTCGAGAAAGCACCGGGAAGGGAGAGTCGTGCCGGACGTCACTGAAGAGCATCCTATCCTCGCTCTGCCCGCGCCGTCTGCGCAGACCGCCGAGCAGGTCACCGAGACACAAGCGCCTGCGGCCGGAGGCGTGAGCTGGGTGCCGTTCGCTGTCTATCTGCTCGCATGGATCGTGCTTGCGACCGGTACGGTCCTCCTCTTGAGAGAGAGCGCGGTTGCGGGCACTGTGCTCTGGGCCGACCGGTACGCCTACACCGTGTACGGAGGTGTGACTCTGGCGATCCTGGCCCCTATCATCTCTTGTGTCGTCTGGGTGGTGACCCGAGCGCGACGGCAGCCGGAACAACGCCAGGGGCTGTTCGTGAGCGCGCTTCTTTTGGGTGCCAGCGCGAGCTTTCTAGGGGCGGCGCTATGGCTTCTTGCGCTATACGTTCTGGACCTGTACCGGATGGGCTTGCTGGGCTGATGATCGCGAGGAAGGACGACTCTGTGCGGATCCCGTCTATCGCAGGACTCGACATCGCTGTGTTGATGGGCGGCGTGTCCGTCGAGCGCGACGTTTCTCTGCACACCGGTGAGCAGGTGGTCTCGGCTCTGAACGGTAGCGGTGCCGCCGCGACTGCTCTCGATACCGCTGACCTTGGATTCATCGATGCTCTACGGCACAACCGGTTCGATGCGGTCTTCATCTGTCTGCACGGACGGCTCGGCGAGGACGGCACGGTGCAAGGGCTTCTCGAGCTGCTCGGCCTGCCGTACGTCGGGTCGGGGGTGCTCGCAAGCGCTCTCGCGATGGATAAGGTGATGTCCAAGCAGCTGTTCGAGATGCACGGCTTACGCACCGCCGAGCACGTCGTGCTACGCCGAGACGTGCCAGTGGATGTGCAGGACATAACGGCGGCGCTCGGGCCGAAGACGGTGGTGAAGCCCGCGGGAGAGGGTTCGGCCGTGGGGGTATCGATCGTCCATGACCCCAGCGAGCTTCCCGCAGCCGTTGCTGGGGCCTTCCAGCACGATCGCATCGTTCTCGTAGAGCGGTTCGTCGCTGGAACGGAGGTCACGGTCGGAGTGCTCGGCAATGACGAGCCGTTCGCACTGCCCACCCTGGAGATCGTGCCGGATCATGAGTTCTATGACTATGAGTCCAAGTACACACCAGGAATGAGCAGGCATATCATCCCGGCGCGTGTCTCTTCCGAGTCGCGAGACGAGTGCAGCAGCCTCGCCCTCGACGCGCATCGCGTGCTCGGATGCCGAGGGATGTCGCGTGCCGACACCATCGTGGCCGAGGATGGGGCCGTCTACCTCTTGGAGGTCAACACCATTCCGGGCATGACCGCCACAAGCCTTCTTCCAGATGCAGCTAGGGCCGCGGGGATCGAGTTCCCAGACCTTTGCGCTCTGCTTGTGGGCTACGCCCTGGAGGATCGCCGCAAGAACTAGGACGTGGCGTCGGCGGCTGGTTGTGGGAGAAGTGGCAGCTCGATCACGAACCGCGCGCCTCCTCCCTCACGGTCTTCGGCTCTGGCGGACCCCCCGTGGCTCCTCGCGATGGCGCGCACGATGTACAGTCCCAGTCCGAGACCCTCTGGTGCGCTGCGCCCACCAAGCTGCCGGTACCTCTCGAAGATGACCTCATGCTGGCCCGCGGGGATGCCTGGCCCGTTGTCCTCGACGCTGATGATCGCGGTCTTGGGTGTGGCGTCGATGACGATCTCGACCCGCGAGTCATCTGGGGTGTGCTTACACGCATTCATGACGAGGTTGTCGAGAGCCTGTCTCAACTTGACCGGGTCGCCCTGGACCCAGGGGTCGGCATGCGCGGTGACAGCGATCACACGACCAGTGGCGACCGTGCTCGCCTCGGCGACCTCGTGCGCGAGGCGAGCAAGAGGAACCGGCTCCCACCGTCTGGGTCCGAGGCCGTGCGTGGCACGGGCCGTGTCGAGCAGGTCTTCTAGGAGGGACTCCATGCGGGATGCGGCGGCTCGCATCTCCTCCAACGCTCGGGCGCGTTTCTCGTCCGGGAGCGGACGTTCGAGCAGATCGAGGTACCCGTTCATGACCGTCAGCGGCGCTCTGAGATCGTGTGTTACCAGGGACACGATCTCTGCTCGCATCTCCTCGAGGTGTCTTTCCTCGGTGATGTTGCGGATCGTCAGGAGGTACGAGCCACCGTCACTCGTGCCCACGACGCTCACCATCATCCAGCGATCTGCGTCAGGACCGGACTCACACCGTATGGGCACGGGGTTTTCCAAAGCTCGCCGCATCAGCTCGTCGGCGTCGATCTCGCGGCCATCTTCGGTGGCCATGTGCAGATTCTCGAACACCTCGGTCAGAGGTCGCTTCAAGAGCATGCCGAGGGGCTTGTCGAGGAACCCCGACGCCGCGCGGTTGGCGATGTCGACGACACCGTCGACGATGAGAAGCTTGCCTTCGGAGGAGTCATTGACCACGGTGCGCAAGGCTTCTTCGGCCGCAAGGGCGAGCTCATTGGCACGCTTGAGCTCCGCCTGCCGGATCGAGAGCTGCGTGAGCAGGTCCTGAATGACCGCGCCAAGGTCCTTGAACTCGTCGGGCAGGATGGGACTGAGCTCCAACTTCTCCTCGAATGGCAGTCCTTCGATGGCACGATAGCCTCGGTCCTTCAGATACGTGCTGAACTTCACCATCGGCTTTGTGATCGTCGTTGACAACACCAGCCCAAGGCCCAGCCCGATCAGCAACGAGATGAGTCCCAGTGCGAGGCCCACTACATACGGTTCGATACCGGAGGCGCTCTCCCGCGCGTCTGCCTCGGTGAAGCTGATCACCGCTGCGTTCCGCCCGTCCATAACAGGGAGCGTTGCCCGCACCTGGAAAGCCCCATTCTTGTCATACCGGCCCCGGACGTCAGTGAACCCATCCGGAGACTCCAGCGTCGTCCAACGCTGCGAGGAGTCGGACGGACCGGCACCGTGCACGCTCAGCGATTGCAGGCGGGCAGGCGAGGTATACGCGCTCAGCACGTCTGCAAGAGGACGGGCGATTGCGAGGTACCCCGCGCTCGCACGGGGGGGATCGCTTGTGACAGGCCGAGACACGAGAAGCGCGGGCCCAGACGGCAACGACACGACCGCGGCTGTGGCCGTAGAAGCACGCGACATGAGGTACTCTCGCACGGCCCTCACGTCCGCGTCGCTGCCGTAGGAGTTCACAAGAGCGCCGTCACGTCGGAGCCAGACCACCGCCGACGCACCCGAACGCTCGCGGAGCCAGGGATCGACCTCCTCGCTCACGAAGCCGGGATCGAAATCGAGTGTTCGCTCGTAGAAATCGTCCCACTCCGTGTAGGCGATGATGTAAGAATCCAATTCACGCGCTTCTAGATCGATTGCCACTGCGACTGCGTTCAGGTCGGCGAGAGCCTGCGCCTGGGTGATTTGGCGCGCCTGATGTTCGGTAGCTGCCATGGTGAGACCGTACACCAGGACGAAGAGCAGCACGCTGCTCAGGAGGATGGTGACCGTGAGCCGGCCTCGCAACGTTGCGGGCAGCAAAGGCATGCGTGCCGCCGAGCGCTTCATACGCTCTCCCCAGACGAACGGTCCCTACAGACGGATAATCGGCAGAATCTCCCTGCTGGATGAGCCGTCTGACGTGATAGTTCCACGTCCGTCATCCCGAATCAAGGGCGAGACCGGCTGCGGTCTCACGCGGCTCGGTGCGCTGCCACCCGCTTGAAGACATCGATGAGCACCGTCGGGATGAGAGCCGCCGCACAAACCGCTCCCCAGTCGGCGAGCGACATCGCATGGGTACCGAAGACACGCTGGAGCGGTGGCGCGTAGACGACGAGCATCTGAAGCGACATCGAACCGGCGAGTGACAAGTTGAGCCACTTGTTCTTGAGCGAGTACGCGGAGAAGAGCGTTCTTGTCTCGGACCGGAAAGAGAAGGCATGGATGAGCTGTGTGAGCACCATCGCCGTGAACAGCATCGTCTGCGCGCGTTCGGGGCTGTGACCGGGCATGAACCAGTCGGCCCACGCGTACATGATGAGTCCGGCCAGGGTGATGAGCGCCCCTTGCCACAGGACCTGCGCTTGACGCCGTGGCGCAAGGACGGATTCACCGGCGTCACGGGGCTTGCGCTCCATTACACGAGGTGAGGCGGGGTCCACGCCGAGAGCGAGAGCGGGGAATCCGTCCGTCACGAGGTTGATCCACAGGATCTGCAGCGGAAGCAGCGCGGGCCTTTCGGCGAAGAACGTCGTCACGAAGATGATCAGCACTTCCGAGACGTTGCACGACAGGAGGAACAAGATGAACTTCTTGAGGTTGTCATACACCGCTCGGCCTTGCCGGATAGCCTCCACGATGGTGGCGAAGTTGTCATCGGCAAGCACCATGTCTGCGGCTTCACGTGAGACATCAGTGCCCACTTTACCCATCGCCACGCCGATGTCCGCTCTCTTGAGCGCGGGCGCGTCGTTGACGCCGTCACCTGTCATCGCCACGATATGGCCCCGCCGCTTGAGCGCGTCGACGATGCGCAGCTTGTGCTCGGGGTCGACGCGGGCATAGATGCGCGTGTCTTCGACGGCCTCGAACAACTCGTCGTCGGTCATGCGCTCCAATTCGACGCCTGTGAGCACCCGCTCGCCATCGAGAAGCCCGATCTCAGCGCCGATGGCGCGCGCGGTGAGCGCATGATCACCCGTGACCATCGCGACTTTGATGCCGGCCTTGTGGCAGGTGTCGATCGCCGCGGGGACCTCGGGGCGCGGCGGATCGACCAAGCCCACGACACCCACGTACACAAGGTCACGCTCGATGGCGTCCTCCTCGACAGGCACGTCGTCGGGCAGGTCTCGGTAGGCGATCGCGAGCGTGCGGAAGCCCGCCGAGGCGAGAGCAGCGTTGCGCGCCACAAGCTCATCGCGCAGGCCGGGCGTCATCGGCACCACTTCGCCCCGCAGCCGTGCCTGCGAGCACAGGCCGAGGACGACGTCCGCGCCGCCCTTGACGTAGGCGACTCGCCGATCGTCGACGAAGTGGATGGTGGTCATGCGCTTGCGCTCGGAATCGAACGGGATCTCAGCGACACGCCGTGGCCGACGGCCGCCTTCGTGGAGCTTCTCGGCGGCGAGGACGAGGGCGGTCTCGGTCGGATCCCCGACGAGCACTCCTTCTTGAGTGAAGTGCGCATCATTGCACGATGCCGCGATCTCCAACAGCAGCGCCTGGTCGCCTTCGTGCGGGGTGTGGTCCTCGGGCGAGATCGCCCAGTCGGGCGTGACCTCCGCAAGGTCCTGACCCACGAGCAGACGCCGTACCGTCATCTCGTTGCGTGTGAGCGTGCCGGTCTTGTCCGAGCAGATGAACGACGTGGAGCCCAGCGTCTCGACTGCATGAAGCTTGCGAACGATCGCGTTGTGCTCGGCCATGCGCCGCACGCCGAGCGAGAGAGCGACGGTGACGATCGCAGGGAGACCCTCGGGAATGGCCGCCACCGCGAGCGAGATGGCGACGAGAAGCGCCACGGTCAGCCGCGCGCGGAAGGCTTCGTGGCCGAGTGCAGCGAAGAGGTTGGATTCGCCGGTGGCCCTCCACGCCTGGAACGCTCCCACCGCGAACACGATCGCGGCTACCGCAAGCACGAGAAGAGCGATGCGCTTGCCTACGCCCTTGAGCTCCTGCTGGAGCGGGGTCTTCTCCTCTTCCTGCGCGGCGAGCAGGTCCGCGATGCGCCCCATCTGGGTCGCCTGCCCGGTCTCGGTCACCACGAAGCGCCCGCGTCCGACAGCCACAGCCGTGGCCGCGAACACCATCGTGAATCGGTCGCCGAGCACCGCATCGGCGTCACACACCCCGTTGGCATGCTTGGAGGCCGGCGCGCTCTCGCCGGTGAGCGAGGCTTCTTCGACGCGCAGCGCCGCAGCTTCCACAAGGCGTCCATCCGCGGGGACCTTGTCCCCGGCCTCGAGGAGGACGATATCGCCGGGTACGAGCTCGGCGGCGGGAATCTCCTTCTCGACCCCGTCGCGGACGACGGTGGCTGACGGCGCCGACATCTGCTTCAGGGCCTCAAGGGCCTGCTCGGCCCGGTATTCCTGCACGAACCCAAGGATGCCATTGAGTAAAAGGATGGCGGCGATGGCGATCGCTTCGAGCACTTGGTCTTCGAGTGCCGAGATCACGACTGCCACCAGGAGTACCCAGATCATGAAGTCGTTGAACTGCGCGACGAACATCTTCCACGCAGGTGTCTTCTCGGCGCGCTCAAGCTCATTGGGTCCGTACTCGGCCAGTCGCCGGGCGGCTTCTTCGCTGCTCAGACCCGTTGCAGCGTCCGAACCGAGAAGCGCCAGGGCCTCATCGGCGGCAATCGCATGCCATGCTCGTGATGCGCTCGGCTGGTCACTCATCATGCCTCCTGAAAGAAGAAGACCTCCGGCGGATGGTTACCCGTCGAAGGTCTTGCGGTCACAGCACGCGTGATGGCAGGGCCGGGGCTCTTCGCCCGAGATTGTCGGCCTGCCGCTCCGCTCACGCGGAGAGCTACTCCCCTTCAAAGTGCGTACGCTAGCGTATCGGCCGCTCGCCTGCAAGCGAACGGCCGGTGGGGGTAGCCGCAAGACCGCCGCGTGCCGTCTCCCTGAGCGACGGCGGGATCGAGCGCCCAACCTGCCCCATGGCGTCGATGACCTCGTCGAGCGGCACGGGGAATTCGACTCCGGCAAGAGCGAGTTCAACCGCCGCGAGCGAGATAGCGGCGCCGGTCGCATTACGCGCCACGCACGGCACCTCCACAAGCCCGCCGATGGGGTCGCATACCAGTCCCATGAGCCCTTGGATCGCAAACGCCGCCGCGTGCCCGGCCTGCTCTGGGGTGCCACCCGCCATCTCGACCGCAGCTGCAGCCGCCATCGCCGCCGCTGAGCCGGTCTCGGCCTGACACCCGCCCGCGGCACCCGAGAGAGTCGCGCGGGCAGCGATGACACCGCCGATAGCGGCAGCCGTGGCGAGTGCATCGACGAGTGCATCCGGAGGACTGCCAAGACGGGTAGCCATCGTAGTGATGACGGCGGGCAGGACCCCGGAAGCGCCTCCCGTGGGAGCCGCCACCACGCGACCCATGCACGCGTTCACTTCAGCGACCGCCATCGCCCGAGCGATGACGTCGGTGAAAGTATCACCTGCGAGCCGAGGAGCGCTCACGGAGACACGACGCGCGTCGCCGCCCACGAGCCCCGAGCGGGAGCGGAGCGTGCCCGCGAGGCCCGTTTCGATAGCTTCACCCATGACCTCGAGTGTGGAGGCAAGCCGCACTCGCACGTCGGATTCGCTCGCGCCGGTGTCTTGCGCTTCGCGCGCGATCGCGGCGGCTGCCAGCGTCCCCGTGGACCCAGCCGCGGCAAGCAGCTCCTTGAAGGACCCGTACGCCATGTGAGCCTCCTTGATCGACCCTGCGATTGTAGCAGGGCCGTGCCGCTCAGAGGCGACTCCCGCGTGTGTGAAGGCTCGCCCAGGTTGACACCACTCATCAGGGAGATTAGCATATGCCATAGAAGCGGCTTAGCCGCTACTAACTCCACTGACGAACTGGTGGTCACATGGGTCCGATGAAGTCGCGAAAAGCAGTGACAAGGCGCTCTCAGGCGCACGCGCACGGCGCGCACGCCGAGTGCGCCACCTGTACACTCGCACATCTCCGCCGCGGCGATCGGTGCGTGGTGCTGGGCATCGATGACGAGCTGGCGCGCGCTCAGGCGACGCGTTTCGGCATGGCCGAGGGCGCTTCGGTGTCGTGCGTGACGGCTCTGCCGGCCGGCCCAGTGGTCGTCCGCTCCGGCCGACAGGAGATCGCGGTCGGCCGTCGCCTCGCTCGGCGGATCCGTATACGGCACCTTTCGAGTCAGGAATCGGCGTAGATGGCCGGACCGCGTACCATCACTGCAGCGGAAGACGTCTCCCAGGTGAGCTCGTCTTCCAAGACGCAGACCGTCGTGCTCGCGGGCAATCCTAATGTCGGCAAGTCGGTGGTGTTCGGAGCACTCACGGGGACGTACGTGGACGTCTCCAACTTCCCGGGCACTACGGTAGAGATCTTCCATGGACGTTGCGGCGGCTACGAGATCCTCGACACGCCCGGGGTGTATGGCGTGGGTTCCTTCAACGACGAAGAAGCGGTTGCGCGCGATGTCATATGCACCGCCGACGCGGTGGTGAACGTCGTCGACGCCGTCCACATCGAGCGGGACCTCTTCCTTACCCTGCAGCTCATCGACATGGGCCTACCCATGGTCGTCGCTCTCAACATGGCCGATGAGGCACGCAAGCAGGGTGTCGCCATCGACCGTGACCTGCTCGAAGACCTGCTAGGCGTGCCGGTGATCGAGACCGTCGCCGTGCGCGGCAGCGGCATCGACGAGCTCACGCGTCGCATCGCCGACGCTCGCGAAGGCAATGCCGACCGTGAGGTGGAGGCTAAGCTCCTGCCGGTCGCGGCCATCACCGGTAGCCGCGCGGCCGCGCTTCTGGTGTGTGAAGGTGACGAGACAGTCGCTGCACGCTACGGAGTCACGGCGGCTTCACCCGAAGAACGGGACGTCATATACACGCGCCGCCGTGCCCGCGTGAACGACATCGTGAGCCACGTCCTTACCGAGACGACTCAAGGCGCCGGCCTGGGGGCGCACATAAGCTACCTGCTCATGCACCCGCTCACGGGTATCCCGGCGCTCGGAGTGCTCCTCTACCTGATCTACAAAGTGCTGGGCGAGTGGCTGGCGGGCGACGTGGTCGGATTCATGGAGACGACCGTGATGAAGGGCTACTACGAGCCATTCGTGCGCGGACTCGTGGGTCGCGCGTTCGCAGCCGGCAGCGCCCCCCACACGTTCCTGGCCGGTGAGTTCGGCGTGCTCACGATGACCGTCACCTACCTCATCGGCGTGATCCTTCCGCTCGTGGCCGGCTTCTACCTGCTCATGTCCGTGCTTGAGGACTCAGGGTACCTGCCACGCATCGCCGCTCTTGCCGACCGCTCGCTCACCGCGCTCGGCCTCAATGGCCGAGCGGTGATCCCCCTCATCCTCGGCCTGGGGTGCGTGACCATGGGCACACTCACGACGCGCATCCTGGGCAGCAAGCGCGAGCGCTTCATCGCGACAGCGCTCATGGCTATCGCGGTCCCGTGCTCGGCGCAGATCGCGGTGATCTCGGCGCTGATGTCCCGGGTGGGGGGCGCCTACGCCCTGGTCTACTTCGCCGTCCTCGTGGTGATCTTCGTGGTCTTGGGCACGGTGCTCAACAAGATCACTCCCGGGGTATCGACCGACCTGTTGATCGATCTTCCGCCTCTTCGCGTACCGCGTCCGCAGAACGTGGTGCGCAAGAGCGCCATGAAAGTCTGGCACTTCATGAAGGAGGTCTCGGTCTTCTTCCTCGTCGGGTCTGCGCTCATCTCGACGCTGCAAGTCACCGGCGCACTCTCATGGATCCAGGCGGTCGCGCGGCCGCTCACGGTGAGTTGGCTCCATCTCCCACCCGAGGCCGCCACGGCCTTCGTGATGGGATTCGTGCGTCGCGACTTCGGCGCTGCGGGGTTCTTCACGATGCATCTCAGCGCAACGCAGCTGCTCGTGGCAATGGTCACGATCACGCTCTTCGTGCCCTGTGTGGCCAGCATGATGGTGATCGTCAAGGAGCGCGGGTGGCGGTACTTCACCGGGCTTGTGCTTCTCTCGGTGAGCGGCGCGTTCTTCGTGGGCGGCTTGCTCACGCGACTTCTGGAGACCTTGTCATGAGGTCCGCCAAGAGTGGCGAGCGGGCGAGCGGTATCGACACACGACAAGAGACCGCGGTGGTCGGCCCTGCTACGCCGTGCCCTACCTGCGGGATGGTCTCGCGGGCGGTTCGCTGTCCGCGCTGCAACACCCTGAAGCTCGCGTCATGTTCGGGCAGCTGCCGGACCTGTGCGGCTCGGTGCGACAAGGACTGAGCGCCCCTTCTCGGATCGAGCAGAGCTGGGTGCTGGCCCCGCGTCACACCCGCGGGACGACGCGGACCTCCGCGACGCCGTCGATTGCGGCGATGCCCGCGGCGACATCATCAGGCACGGGTTCGTCGGTGCCGATGAGCATGAGGGCACGGGCCCCGCGTTGCTCGCGCGAGACCTGCATCGCGGCGATGTTGATGACGTCAGCGGCGAGCCGCGCAGTGACTGCTGCCACAACGCCTGGCTGGTCGTGATGGACCACTACCAGCATCGGCAGCTCGCCGGTGATCTCGACGGGGAAGTCGTCCACGAGCGTGATGACGACATCACCTCCGCCGAGCGAGGAGCCTTGCACGAGATACTTGCGGCCGCTTGCGGCCACCAACTCCAACCGCGCGGTGTTGGGGTGGACCTCGCCCAAGTCACACTCGTGGAAGGTGATCGCGATACCTTGTTCGCGCGCGATCTGGCGCGCAAGCGGCAGGCGAGTATCGTCCGGTGTCATTCCCAGCAGACCCGCCACGATCGCGAGGTCTGTGCCGTGTCCCGGGCCCGTCGTCGCGAACGAACCGTGCAGGCCGACCTCCACCTGGGTAGGCGGCTCACCGATGATCGCGCGGGCCAGCGCGCCGAGGCGTGCCGCACCGGCGGTGTGGCTGGACGAGGGGCCGATCATCACCGGTCCCACGATGTCGAAGAGCGAACGTTGCCGAGACATATGGTGATTGTATATGGAATCCGGCGTGCGGTTGTTATGTCACGGTCAGGCGGCTATGCTTTTTCAGCGCAAACGCGTTGTTCAGGCAAGCGAGAAGGAAGGATGCACTATGGAAGAGAGTGAGACCGGCCGTCCGGGTGGGATGAACAAGGGCGTTGTCGCGCTGCTCGGCGTGATCGTCGTGCTTCTTGTGGTGATCGTTGCGATCATTCTGACCCAGGGCGACAAGACGACGACCACGAACACGGCAACCACAGAGACGACGGCGACTGGTTCGACCACCACCTCGGGCGGCGCGATGCCACCTGCGGCTACGGGCGTCTTCGATCCGACGACCGCGACTCGCCTCGGCAAGGGCGTGACCCCTGAGCAGCACGTCGAGACGTACTTCAAGGCGGTCATCGCAGGTGACTACACGAAGGCTTACGACCTCCTTCCTGCGGACAAGAAGGCGGCGCAAGATGCCGAGAGCTTCGGTCAGCAGCTCGCGGGTTATGGAATCACCGCTTACAAGCTGGGCAAGACCACCACATCAGGCGATGACACCATCGTCAACGCCACGGCGACGATGCCGGGCGGAGACTTCGAATATGTGTGGACGTTCACCAAGGTGGATGGCGAGTGGGTTGTGAAGAGTCGCGAACTCGCCGGGATGGGGCAGTAGGCTCTCGCACGCGAGTGGACGATCTTGCCGCGGGGCGTCCGGTCTTCCGGGCGCCCCGCTCCTGTCAGAGGAGCGTGCTACGCTGACGCACATGGACCCAGGGGCGCTACGCACCGTTCTACAGCCTGGCACCGGCCCGGAGGTGGCCGAGCGGTACGCCACGCTTGCGGAGCGTGCCCACAGTGCGGTCTTCGGCTTCGAGCCAGAACTGTGTTTCATCGACGTGGAGACCACCGGGTTCGATCCTGCGCGCGACGAGATCATCGAGGTGGGGGCGGTCATCGCCCGCGGGCCTGACGTGCTCGCTCGTTTCGAGACGCTCGTGCGCCCTCGCGGCGCGATTCCTCACGAGACCACTCAGCTCACAGGGATCACCCAGGAGATGCTCGCGACCGCTCCCGGGATCGAAGCCGTGATCGCCCCGCTCGTTGAGTTCGTCGGCGCGCGGGACCTGGTGGCTCACAACGCTCGCTTCGATCGCGAGTTCCTCGAGGCAGCGGGATGTGGCCCCACGCGGCTGCGCGGCACGTGGCTCGACAGTCTCGAGCTTGCGCGCATCGCTCTTCCGCGTCTGCGCTCGCACCGCTTGGCCGATCTCTCCCGCGCGTTCGGCCTTTCGGAGGCGCGCGCCCATCGTGCGCCTGACGACGCGGAGGCCCTTGCCGCGCTGTGGCGCGTGATGCTCGTCGCCTTGGACGACCTGCCAGACGCTGTGCTGGGGGCCATCGCGGAGCTTGACGGTACCGAGTGGCCTCTCGCGCGAGTCTTCTCGCACATGGCGGCGGCCCGGTCGCGTCCCCCCCTCAACCTCATGACGCTTCGGCACGAGCAGCTGCGGCATGATGAGGGCGAAGAGATGCTCGACGCGGCGGATCTCGACCTTGCGCGACCGGAGGCTGAGAACGTCCTCGGCGAGTTCGCCGAGAGCGGAGCGGTCGGACGCATGTACGAAGGATTCGAGGCGCGCGGCGAACAGCTCGAGATGGCACGCGCGGTCTTGGATGCGTTCACGACCGATACGCACCTGTCGGTGGAAGCGGGGACCGGTGTGGGCAAGTCGGTCGCGTATCTCGTCCCCGCTGCCCACCTGGCGCTTGAGAACCGTGTCGCTGTGGGCGTGGCCACCAAGACGAACACCCTCATGGACCAGCTCCTCTATCGGGAGCTGCCCGACCTTGCGCGTCAACTCGAAGGCGAGTTGCGCTATGTCGCGCTCAAGGGATACGAGCACTACATGTGTCTGCGTAAGTTCCAGCGGGTCGTCGACTCGGCCGCTGACTCCGAGAACGACATCCGCGCAAGTATCGCGATGTTGCTCGCGTGGGTAGCGCAATCGGCGTGGGGTGACCTGGATGCGGTGAACCTTCACTGGGGCAGCTCTCTTAGACAGTCGGTCGCGGCCTCGGTGGCCGACTGCACCAAGACGCGCTGCCGATTCTATCCGCATGCATGCTACTTGCACGGACAGCGCAGACGTGCCGCTCACGCGCACATCGTCGTCACCAACCACGCGCTGCTGTTCCGCGACCTCATGACCGGGGGCGGGATCCTTCCGCCGATCCGCCATTGGGTGGTGGACGAGGCGCATGCTGCCGAGAGCGAGGCCCGTGCCCAGCTGAGTCGTGGGGCCTCGTGGTCCGAGTGCAAGGCCACCCTTGCGGGACTGCACGCAAGAGGACGCGGCGGCACGCTCGACGGACTGCGCACAAAGGTCACGCTGTCAGGTGACGACGTGCCCCGAGACCTTCTCGGCAAGATCGACGAGCTGCGCGAGGTGGTGGAAGAGACCGCGCGCATCTCGGACAACTTCTTCGATCTCGTGAAGGACCTGGGTGAACAGAGCGAGAGCGACTACGACCGCACGCGCGTACGGCTCACACCGCTCGTTCGGGAGTCCGGACCGTGGGGCCGTGCGATCGCAGTGGGCCGTTCGCTTGTGAGACACCTCGACCGGGCGGTGCGTCTCGGCAGCGAGATAGTGACGCTGCTCGAGGAGGCGGGCGAGGGATTCGACGACCTGCGCGCCGATCTGGTGGGTCAGATGACCGGTCTTGCGTCGCAGATGGACGGACTCGTACTGGTGTTGGATGGCGAGGACGAGCGGATGGTCTACTCGGCCACGGTCAATCGTCGACGAGACGCGCAGGAGGAAGCGGTCCAGGCGGCGCTGCTCGATGTGGGCGAGGCGCTTGCCGAGGAGTTCTATCCCCGCGTGCGATCGGTGGTGTTCACGAGCGCGACGATCGCTGCGGGCGAGGATTTCTCACACTTCGAGCGTAGCGTGGGGCTGGCGCATCTTGCCCCCGAGGTCCGCCGCACGCTGCGGCTGGCATCCTCGTACGACTTCGAGCGGCAAATGGCCGTGTATGTTCCCCGCGACATCGCGGAACCCGGACACAGGCGCTACGTCGACGACCTGGAGCAGCTGTTGCTCGGAGTCCACATCGCGATGGGCGGCAGCGTGCTCACGCTCTTCACGAACCGCCGCGAGATGGACGAGTTGTATCGCCGCCTCGCTCGGCCGCTCGAGCGAGCGGGATTGAGGCTCGTCTCGCAGACCGCTGGCGTCTCGCGCAAGCGCGTGGCCGATGAGTTCCTGGCCGACGAGCGCGTATCGCTCATGGCGACGAAGTCGTTCTGGGAGGGATTCGACGCCAAGGGCGACACGCTTCGCTGCGTGGTGATCCCGCGCTTGCCCTTCGGACCGCTCAACGACCCGGTGCTGGAGGAACGCAAGGAACGCGATCGGGCGTGGTGGGAGCACTACTACTTGCCCGAGGCCATCCTCGAACTCAAGCAGGCGGCAGGGAGACTCATCCGCTCGTCAACCGACGAGGGCTGTCTCGTGCTCGCGGACTCCCGTCTTGTGAGCAGCCGAGCGTATGCGACGAGGTTCTTGAGTGCTCTGCCCGTTCGCGAGGTCGAGCGTCTTCCTGCCGACGAGGTGGTGGCGGCGATAGAGCGGCGGTTCGGGCGCCATGGCAGATGAGTGCTCTGTCCGTCAAGGTCGTGCTTCCGGCCGCGACTCCGGTGTCGTAAGCTCAGATGACACGGTGTCGCGGCACGGACGAGAAAGCCTTCAACCGACATGCACGTGAGCCCTGGGAGGACATGTGGACTGGTATCTGGGAGTCTGGAAGAAGTACGCGACCTTCACGGGACGCGCTCGCCGCAAAGAGTACTGGATGTTCTTCCTCTTCAACATGCTGGCCTCGTACATCTTGGTGTTCGTGGACAACGCGCTCGGCCTCACGAACAGCCAGGGCAACGGCCCTCTGAGCGGGATTTACTCGCTCGCCGTGCTGCTCCCCTCGCTCGCTGTGGCCGTGCGCAGGATGCACGACACCGATCACAGCGGATGGTGGATCCTCGTGCCGATTGTGAACCTCGTCTTCGCGGTCATGGACGGGACGCCGGGTCCCAATCGATTCGGCGCGGACCCGAAGGCGACGGGAGCGGCCGGCGCCGCGATCACTCCGGCGGGCTGGTATGCCGACCCGGCGGGCCGGCACCAGCTTCGGTACTGGGATGGCGCGCGATGGACGTCGTCGGTCTCCGACGGCGGTGCCGTAAGCCAGGACCCCGTCTAGAGACGATCACTCGTCGTGTGACTGTCCGCGGAAGAAGCGTTCGAGGAAGCCGGCGAACTCCTGCATGTACACGCGCAGGAAGTCGCGCGTCGAGTCGACCGTGACCTCTCCCTCATCGGTGATGAGTCCCGGCGTCAACTGGATGTACCCCTCGGGGTGATTCATCTGGAACGCATCGCAGAAGCCGAGCACGCTCCGGAGATGCTGCTGCGCGATGGCCGTGCCGATCTTGCCTGACGACGCGCCGATCACCGCGCACGGCTTGTGCGCCAACGCGTTGGTCCCGTAGGGCCTGCTGGCCCAGTCGATGGCGTTCTTGAGGGCTCCTGGGATGGAGCGGTTGTACTCGGGCGTGACGAACATGATGGCGTCCGAGTCGAGAAGGGCCTGCTTGAAGGCGCGCGCCGCGGGCGGGTAATCCACGTCGTAGTCATAGCTGTACAGCGGCAGGTCCTTGATCGCGATCTCGGTGAACGTGAGCGAAGGTGGCGCGAGAAGTACGAGCGCCCGTGCCAGCCTGCGATTGATCGATTCGGTCGCGAGGCTGCCCACGATGTAACCGACCCGGTAGTTATCCATCCTGTCTCCCTTCTCGGCCGACGGCAGCGAGCAACTCGGGCAGCACTTCGAGCGCAGCCTGACGGCCGGTCTCGATGATCTGCGTGATGGCACTGAACTCCCACAGCGCGAAACTCTCGGTCTTCGGCTGCACGAGGATGTCGGCTCTTCGCCGAGACTCCACTTGCGTGCTGCTTGCCATGATGTTGATGACCGATGTCATCACATCGCGTAGCCCTTCAGGATGGCGAGCCGTCCGCAGAACGGGGCTCACATCGACCGCGATCACCAGATCGGCGCCGAGCGACCTTGCGACGCCTACAGGTAAGTTATCCACGAGCCCGCCGTCTACCAGATACAGGTCTCCCTTGCGGACAGGTGCGAACAGCCCCGGGATCGCGGAGCTTGCTACCGCTGCCTCCACGACCTCTCCCTCACGTAACACCACTCGGCTGCCGTCGGCGATGTTGCACGTGACCGCGGCCAGCGGCACCGAGAGCTCCTCGAAGGTGACATCACCGATGGCGCTCGCGATCCATCCGCGCAAGGGCGTGGTCTCGAACACGCTCAGACGCCGCTTCCAGGGGCGTCCGGTGATCTCGCGCCATGACGCGACCCGTGCCATCTCGGCCATCTCATCGATGCCCACGCCTGCCGCATACCCCGCGCCGACGATCGCTCCCGCGCTCGTGCCGGCGATGACCGACGGTCGGATGCCCGCTTCTTCCAACACCGACAAGACACCCAGGTGCGCAGCGCCTCGCACGGCGCCTCCGCCGAGTGCGTATCCGATCCGGACCGGACCGGATCGAGCGGAAGGGCGTGAGGTGGGCATCATGTGATCTCGATCTCCTCACGGGAACAACGACACGTGATCTCGACTCTGGCTGTCGAGTATACGGCTCGCAGCGTTTTGGCCCCAAGAAAGGGCTTCGCGCTTCAGCGGCGCGAGCGCTACTGTATACACCGCAGTGGCACCGCCGGTCTGCCAGGCCGGTGGTCAGCTCTCGATCATGGAGGCTGCCTGTGCCTGTCGCCTACATCATCGCGGTTGGTGCATATGTGCTCCTTGACCGCATCGCGTTCGCGATGTCCGGCGCTCCGGTGGGGCGTCAGCGTCGGGAGTGGACGTGGTGGGCCGTCACCGTTCCCTACTACGTGTGTCTGGTGGGCCCTGCCGTCGAGATCGCCGCAGGCATTGCTACGCCTTCGATCCACGGAGTGATCGTGGGCGGGTTGTGTGTGACCGCGGCGGCGGTGTTGCGATTCGCGGGGGTGCGCGCTTTGGGACCTTCGTTTTCTGCGGGCGTCGAAACGCATAAGGATCACATGCTGGTCACGACCGGCATCTACTCGACGATTCGGCATCCACTGTACCTCGGCCTAGCCCTCCTCTTCATCGGGTCACCGATGATCGCTGGTGCTCACCTGTCCTGGATCGCCACGGCCGCGGGACTCGCAGGCATCGTGATCCGGACCCACGCCGAGGAGAAATGGCTTGCCATCCATCTGCCCGGGTATGCCGAGTACATGCGGCACACCAAGCGATTCATCCCTCACGTGTGCTAGGGATGCTTTCATGCCTGGTCCCGAAGAAGCGGATGTCGCGGGCGCGGCGACGCAGCCGCTACACGTGTCGCATCTCAGTAGTAGTAGTGGGTGCGGCACCCTAGTCGCTCGATGTGGCGCGCAAGGTTCTCGAAATGCTTACTACTGCCGGGCTGTGCCATACCCGTGCGGACACCGTTGGGTCCGGTGAGGGGCACCGGCTTGGAGCATACCGCCACCACGCGCTCCTTCATGTCGTCGTCGATAGCGTCCGTCCACTCGAAGCCGATGGGCAGCGTGTTGCCATCCGCATCTCTTGCATGCCACGAGAGAGTCGCGAGTTTCTCTCCGTTCCGAGTAAGGTCCATGTGAGCCTTGATCACCGTGTACCTCCTGCAAGGGTCCGGAAGACCACATCGTCGTGTGATGTGCGACCTTGGGCACTTCGCAAGCGTCGCCATTACGGCTAACGTTACTCTCTGACGAACCAAGAGCATACCCGTGCTCTTGTTGCCGATGCGATCAGAGGCGTTCACGTGAGAGTGTGGTGCAAGTACTGCAAGGAGTACCCTGCGCGTAGCCGTCAGCAGGACCGATGCGTGGTCGTGACATCCCAGCGGTCGGTGGACTCGCGTCCCTGCAAACCCAGGCTCACCACGGCAGGCACGCTCCGGAAGCTGCTCGGCCTGCGAATCGGCTGAATGGCCACGACTTCGGAACGAGACGACGAGTGACTGGCGACACGGTCGAGCATCCGCACGAGGAGTTCGTTCCCGCAGGCATCGTGCGGCAGAGTCTTGCGAGCCAGTATCACGCGGTGCTGGCGATGCTGCGCGATGTGGTGACGCGATGTCCCCACGACCTGTGGGAGACGGGTGACGTGCCTTTCTGGCAGGTGGCGTACCACACGCTGTACTACGCGGACCTATATCTTCGGCCCACCGAGAGCGACTTCCACCCGTGCCGGTTCCACCAGCGGTACATGCAGCACCTCGACGGTGTGCCCGGTCCGCCTGAGCTGGACGACATCCTCGAAGGGCCGGATCCCGCTCCTCGACGTGTAGCGGCCCTCACGCCAGCGGACATACGCGAGTATCTCGAGCTTGTGGACGACATGGTGGACCATGAGGTGGCAAGAGCCGATCTCACCGCTGCAACGACGGGCTTCAGTTGGCATTGCCCGCAAAGGCCAAGGCTCGAGCAGCACATCGACAACATCCGGCACGTCCAGCACCATGCCTCGCTCCTGAGAGGGCGGCTCATCGCGGCCGGAGCAGACGCCGGGACGTGGATCGGCACGAAGAGCTGACCCGCCAGGGTTGTGCGGGGTGTGACCTATGCTTGCGCCGGAGATCGGGGCAGTTCTCGGAGCTCCGCTTCGGCGACCTGGCGTACCGCGGCGCGAACCTCATCGGTGGAGATCGCGTCGATCATCCCGAGACCGGCAGCGACACGCCGGGCGACCCACGAGGCCGACACGTAGGGCACGTCGGCGAAGACGGCGCCGTTAGGCTTGATGGTGAAGGTGGCCCCTGGCCAGTCGCGTTCCTCGGTATGCGGCGCACCGGGTGCGAGTCTGAGCGTCGCCACAGGAAGACCCGCCGTGGCCGGCAGGATCTCGGTGCTCGCCTCGGGAGGCGCATCGAAGCTCTCCGTGGTGAGAACGGCATCGCGGATGCGGTCGAGGCGGAACGTTCGCGGTCCTTCGGCGTTCTCACACAGCGCGTTCACGTACCACACGCCTCGTTCGTTCACGAGCGAATGCGGCTGGATGACGCGGGTCGAGTGGCTTCCGCGAGAGGCCGTGAAGTACGCGATGCGGACCTTCTTGTGCGAGTCGATGGCCTCAGCGAGCGTAGCGTAGATTCCCGCGATGCCCACGCCCTTCTCTCCTGCGCGAAGCGTCGCGACGAAGTCGTCCAGGTCGAAGCCCGATGAGGCGGCATCCAAGAGCTTGGCCACGAGCGGATCGTCAGAACCATGACCGGTCGCTTCGAGGGCAGCGACCAGTGCGCGAGCTTCGCGTGGTGAGAGCCGCAACGGCCGATCGAGCGCGGGAGGCGCGGCGTACACGGTGACGTACTCTTCGTCGATCGCGAGGTCGATCATCTCATCGGGGGTGAACGGTGGCACGCCGCACATGGTGAGCGTCGTGAGGTCCCGAATCACCTCAGGCACTGTGGACGAGACGTTCTCAGCCAGCTTCGTGAGCGGTATCGTGGCCCCTTGCGTAAGGTATGGCAGCAGCGCGAGCAGCCTGCGAGCTCGACTGGCTGTGGGAGTCCTAGCGGTCATGGCGTGCAAGCACCTCCTTTAGTCCAAGGCGCGCAGTCATCACGACCGTGTCAGGCTCCAGTGGAGTGATGCCAGGGCCGTTCTCGATGCACCATGCCGCAAGGGCGCGGGGTTCGCCCATCGCCACGCGCCACAGCGCACTCCCGTCGTCTTGTTCCTCGAGTGTGCCGCGCCCGCCCGTCAGGCGCTGGGCGCGCCACGCGTCTTCGGGAGAGAAACGCACGACGGCTTCGGTTTCCTCGGGACCGTACTGGAACGGTAGCAAGGAGTAATCGTCTACTGAAAACCCTCGTGGCCTTTCAAAATCAGGGGTCTTGGGTGACGACGGGTTCGTCTGCAGCTCCGCAGCGCGTGCGAGTGCATAGACGCGGATACGGCCGATCCCTGTGTCAAGCGCCACCATGTACCAACGGCCTTCGCGGAAGAACAGCCCGTAGGGCGCCACCTCGTGATGCCGGGACTCACCCCGCGCGTTGGTGTAGTCGAAGCTCACCAGTTTCCGGGCTGCGATAGCCTCGGCTATGATGCCCGCCGATGAGCCCTGAATATGAGGATCCTCGTCAGAAAGCGCGCTCACCGCTATCGACGATGCCCCAGAGCCCTGTCCTAGCTTCGCGAGTGCGATCGAGAGGTCCGCAGCAAACGGGAACGACTCATCGCCTGAAAGCGCAGCTGCCGATGTGCGCAGAGTGGCTGCTTCGTCCGCGGTCAATGTCACCTGTGTGGAGAACGTGGCCTCGGGGTCGACACGATACCTCTCGTCTTCGTCGACCACGATCGCGATGCCCGCGGCTCGCAGTGCCTCCTTGTCGCGCTCGAACATGCGGATGAAGGCCGCGTCATCTTGGTCGTCAGGGTACCCAAGACCCGCGGCGCGGCAGTCTTCAGCAGTGACTGCATGCCGCACGCTCGCAAGGTACAGGGCCAGGTTCACAAGCCGTTCGCTGGAATCGATCACACAGCACCTCCTAGAGCATCCCGCATGATTCTACGATGCGTGGAGTCGTGTGCGAACCATCTATGAGAAAGAGGAACGAGGTGCGCGGGGGGAGCGCACCTCGTTTACACGGAATCGGCGGTCCCCGTCTCTGAGGGGGGGAGGAGAGGACGGGTCGCTCGATCCCGCACATAGTATAGCAACGTGCGTGCCACTTGAATACAACCAAGACTTGCAACATGCAAGGGGGCAGAAGCACCCGAAGCCTTGCCCTTACGAGCCCGGCAGTATACAACGTAGACGCGAACGGGAGGGTCGATGGCAGGGGAAAGACGGGTCGTCAAACGGGCCGGGAGCGCACGGTGCACCAAAGGGGCATCGGTCCTCGAGCGTGCCGTAAGAGAGATCTTGCATGCGATCTCCGCGACGGCGGTGTACGGCTACATCCTCGCCAGGGACGGTTCGTACCATTGTGTGGCGGTCGCTCCGGCGGACCATGCACGTGCACCGCGCCTGGATCCCGAGGCGCATCCCCAGGCCATCGACCTCATCTACGCGGACGAAGTGTCCGTGCTTCGCAGTTGGGTCGAGCGCGATGAGGCCGACGACGTCGTCGTCCTCGTGCCGTTGTGGGACGGCGAAGGTCCAGTCGGGGCCCTCGTGATCGTGACCCGCGTCGTGCCATCCGGATCGGGCCTGAGAATGCTCGCCGTGCACGGTCACGCTCTCGGCGCGGCGCTTGCGCAGGAGCACGATCTTGACTCGGTACGATCCAGAGCCGGGCAGCTGCTGCAGGCCAACAACGACATCACCCACTCCCTGGCGAGCATGTACGAGGGATGGGCTGTCGTGGACTTGGACGGACGTGTGAGGAAGTGGAGCGAGGGATGCGAGCGCCTCACCGGATGGGCGGGCCACGAAGTCCTTGGCTGTGTGCTTCCCGCGTGCGGGGCCGAACGTCGGAGGTCGTTCGTGCGAGCGGTTCGCGGAGTCGCGTCCAAGACAGAGATCTCTGAGATCGCGCTTGATGTGGCGTGCAAGGACGGCAGTTCCCGGCAGACGCTCGTGCACGCTCTGCCGCTTTTCGATCGCGACGCCAAGGCGTCGGCGGTGATGCTGATGTTCCTGCGGGAATGGGTGGCTTCCGACGCCGGAGTGGCTCCCCGTGACGAGTACCTCGCATCCCTTGTCGTGCGAGAGCTTACGAGCCCGTTGACCGCTGTCACCGGCTACGCCCAGCTCCTCGCAAGATCGGGTATCGCGGAGGACCCCGAGCGGCGCGAGCGGATCGCGCGTAACATGGTTGCCCGCTGTGAGGAGATGGCCTCGCTCCTGGATGACCTGTCGTTGATGAGCGGGCTCCAGAGCGCGCCGCGACTCCACGTAGAGGAAGTCGATATCGCGGGGATGGTGCGGGCTCTTGTGAGCACGCGCGAGAACGTCGGAGGCGACGGCCGTTTCTCGGCGTGCAGGATAAGCGGGAGCGGTACGGCGCTCGTCGACCGGGCGTGCGCCGAGCGTTCCGTGCTCGGATTGTTGCGCAGTCTTGCCCGCACCTGCAGTCGTGACGCAGAGGTCGCGTTCACGGTCTCGTCGGAAGACGAGCGGACGCTGCTCACCATCGATACGCGAGAGAAGGCGAGCGCCGCCGAGGACCTCTTCGCGGAACTCACCTCTTTGGCCGAGCAAGAGCCGGTCACAGAGGCAGGTCTCGGATTGCACCTCGCCCGTATCGTGGCCGAGGCACACGGTGGCGGTATCAGCATCACGCGGCGACAGAGCGCGGCTCCGCGTGTGACGATCGAGTACCCGGCAGCACCCAAGGGCATACCCGAGGAGGAACGATGGCAGACGACGATGATGTGACGGCGACTCCTGGACGAGGACGCGCCGCTCGAAGTGTGCTCGTGCTCTTGGTTGCGCTCGCTGTCGGTGCAGCCGCATATGCGGCAGTGCGCGCGCTTGACCGCCCGCGTGCGGCGCGTGCCAGGCTTTCGCAGGCGTCAGCGATGCTCTCAGAAGCCGAGCCCGACGTGCTCGCTATCGACAACGCCGTGCGTAGCGAAGTGACCTCGGCGCTCGCGGACAGCGCGAAGGCAGCACTTGGGAAGATCGATCCCGCGACCCAGGCTCTCACGCGCGCGCTCGAGGAGGTCGAGGCAACACGGCCGGACCTCTCCAAGGACGATGTCGAGCTTGCCGATGCGCTCGAGGATGCGATCAGGCAGCGTCTCGCGATGCTCGACCACGCACGTCCGATCCTTGAGACCGACAGGCGGGCAGCGCGAGCGGTGGGCCCGGCTGCGGAGGCGTGGCGGCTCGTGAGCGAGGCGGAGACGCTCTCCGACAGCGCGGTCGCCTCCTATAACAAGCACACCAAGGCCAGTGTCTCACAATCGACCAGTCTCACCGCGCAAGCAGAGGCCAAGCTGGCCTCGGCCAAGTCCGCTCTGGCTACTGTCACAGCTGAGTTCCCCGAGGCGGACATGGCGCCGTTCGTGTCGTACGTCGATGCCAAGCTCAAGCTCCTGGCACGTTCCAAGAAGATCGACGCCACGTGGCTTGCGGGCAAGATCGAAGACGCGAACAAACTCTTGGACGCATACAACGCCGAGGAGAAGAAGGTCGTCGCAATGGCGAAGGCTCTTCCCGGCTCACCCACCGAGGTGCTTTCGAAGGCCTATGAGAAGCTGACGGCCGCGGATATAGCCGCCTACTTCGACGCGCGCGAGGCCGCTCGCAGCGCCGACGCTCGCATCAAGGCGTTGAGCGAGAGCGAACCCAAGAAGTAGCGCCCGCAAGAACGGACCAAGGCCACGTGCGGGCCGGAGCGCGGGAGTCCAAGAGCGCCGTCACTCCTCGGCGTATCCGGATCCGAGGCGAGCGAGGGCTCCGACATCGTGGACGATCACGTCCGGGCCGCGCACGTCGAGCACTCCGTCGCCCTTCAGTCTCGCGAACGCGCGCGAGAGGGTCTCGGGTACCGTCCCGAGGGAGTGTGCGAGCTCGGTCTTGGTCATGCCGAGGGAGACCCGCAAGCCTTCCGGCGTAGCTTCCCCCACCGCCAGCGAGCGCTGGAACAGGTAGCGTGCGACACGTGCGGGAACATCGAGCGCGAGGGTCTGCACCACCGCTGTGAGGTTCACGACCCGCCCAGCAAGGTCGGCGATCACGGAGCGCGCTACGTCAGGCTCCTCGGCGATCAGCGTGAAGAGCGCGTCGCGCGAAAGCCACGCGATGGTCGCGTCTGTGGCGGCGTCGATGTTCGCCGGGTAGCGCGCGCCCGCCAGCGACGCCACGGCGGCGAGTGGCTCGCCGCTTTCGACGGTCTCAAAGGTGATGATGCGGCCATCGGCTTGGAGATGGTAAACGCGAGCCTTGCCGGCCACCACGACAGCAAAACGATCGGCCACTTCACCCTCGGAGGCGAGCGCGGTACCGCGTGCGGCCTGCTCGACGGTGGCGGATGCGGCAAGTCTTTCGATGGCGGTGTCTGTCGCGGCGCGCCACAGCCGGCACGCGCGGAGCGCTGCCACGACGTCAGGACGCGCGGGTCTCACGGGGGTCATCGTTTGTCCAAGGTATCCATGTCGCTGATTTTGACATGAGTCAAGGCGTTGCGCGACGCGCAGCCGTAGGCTTGGTCATGACGCAGGAGGAGGGATCGGAAGTGGGCACGCACGAGATAAGTGAACGGTTCGCCGAGAGGATGGGCGATCGAAGCGTCGCTCACGACATCCGCACAGTGGGCGACTTCATCGGCATCTACTGCGCGGCGCATCATCGTGATCGGACCCGGTCGCAGGCCATCACAGACGCGGCGCGCCTCGGAGTGTACGGCGACAAGGCGCCTGTGGTGTGTGACGAGTGCGCACAGCATCTCGCGTATGCCGAGAAGCGCCGGGCGTACTGCCGCAAGGATCCCAAACCGTTCTGTGCGCACTGCGACACGCACTGCTACTCACCGGCGGAGTCCGCGTGGCAGCGCCAGATGATGCGCTTCTCCGGTCCACGCGCGGTGTTCCACGGTCACGCGCTCGATGGCTTGAGACATGCCGTCGAGGCGATCACATACACCAAGAAGGCACGCAAGGCCGCGGCCAGCGGCTCGACACATGAGGAGTGACACGATGTCTGTGACTGTCGCACGACAGATCGTGCGCATCGACGAGGACCTGTGCACCGGCTGCGGTCAGTGCGTGAGTCCTTGTGCCGAAGGCGCGATCCAGATCGTCAACGGCAAAGCGAGAGTTCTGCGAGAGGAGCTCTGTGACGGTGCAGGCTTCTGTCTGGGAGTGTGCCCGACAGGCGCCCTCACTGTGCACGTGCGCGAGGCGGCGCCCTTCGATCCCGAGGCTGCCGAGCCGCTTATCGCCGAGAAGCGCGCCACCTACGTCGCCCAGCATTGTTTTCGTTGCGGGACGTCCGAAGACGACGTGCCGTTGCTGCCCGTGCGCAGCGCGGGTGAGAGCACGTGGGTGTGTATGCGCTGCCTGCCATCGTTGATCCACGGGTAGAGGGCGAGTGAATACATGGGCCCCCGCCGAGGAGAGGGTCCATGTGCCATCGCGGGCGTGAGCATACCCGGTCATGATCGGTCCATGAGAGGAGTCGGCATGTTCTGCAATCAGTGTGAACAGACGAACAAGGGTGTGGGATGCACCACAGTGGGCGTGTGCGGCAAGACTGCCGAAGTCGCCGTACTGCAGGACCTGCTGCTGCATGAGCTCAAGGGTATCGCCGCGATCGCGGTGGCAGGTGAGAAGGCAGGGGTCGTCGACCATGACGCGCAGGTCTTCACGGCCGAGGCACTCTTCACAACGGTGACCAACGTCGACTTCGATGCCGAGCACATGGCCGATGTGATCGTGCAGGGAGCCGAAGTCAAGCGCGCGTTGCGAGAGAAAGTCGAAGCGGCTGGCGCCGAGGTCCCTGCCGCGCCCGGCGTGGATTTCGAACCCGCGCATGACATCCCGGGAATGGTCGCACAGGGTGAGGCGGTGGGCATCTTCTCGGACCACAGCCGCGACGAGAACGTCCAGTCGCTCCAGCAGACCGCCGTGTACGGGCTCAAAGGACTCGCCGCGTATGCGGACCATGCGCGGATCCTCGGACATGAGGATCCGGCGGTGTACGAGTTCATGCATGAGCTTCTTGCCGCGCTTGAGGACACGTCACTGTCGCGTGAGGACTGGATCGGCCTGGTTCTCAAGACGGGAGAGGTCAACCTGCGCGTTATGGAGCTCCTGGATGCCGCCAACACCGGCGCTTACGGCCACCCAGCGCCGACGAGCGTGCCGCTGGGACACCGGCCGAACAAGGCGATACTCATCTCGGGTCACGATCTCAAGGACCTGGCCGACCTTCTCGAGCAGACCGAAGACCGCGGCATCGACGTGTACACCCATGGCGAGATGTTGCCGGCGCATGGCTACCCGGAGCTCAAGAAGTACCCGCACTTCTACGGCCATTACGGGACCGCCTGGCAGAACCAGCGCAAGGAGTTCGACGAGTTCCCCGGCGCGATCCTCATGACCACCAACTGCATTCAGAACCCTCGCGACACGTACGCCGCCAACATCTTCACGACGGGTCGCGTTGCGCACCCGGCCGCCACGCACGTGGCAAACGGCGACTTCGGCGCGGTGATCGAGCGAGCGCTCGAGCTCCCGGGTTTCACCGACGAGGTCGATGGCGGCTCTGTCACGGTCGGATTCGGGCGCAACGCGGTCCTCTCTGTCGCACCGGCCGTGATCGAGGCGGTGAAAAGCGGGGCCATCCGCCACTTTTTCCTCGTCGGCGGCTGTGACGGCGCCAAGCCTGGCCGCAGCTACTACACCGACTTCGTGGACCAGGCTCCAGCCGATACCGTGGTGCTCACACTCGCATGCGGTAAGTTCCGCTTCTTCGACCACCAGCTGGGCGAGATCGGCGGGATCCCGCGTCTTTTGGACGTCGGCCAGTGCAACGACGCCTACTCGGCCATCAAGATCGCGCTTGCTCTTGCCGACGCCTTCGGGGTGAGCGTCAACGAACTCCCGATGTCACTCGTCTTGTCGTGGTACGAGCAGAAGGCGGTGGCTATCCTTCTCACACTCCTGCACCTCGGCATCACAGACATCCGCCTTGGGCCGACCCTGCCCGCCTTCATCACGCCCGCGGTGCTCCAGGTCTTGGTGGACGAGTTCTCGATCAAGCCCATCGGCGCCTCGGCCTCCGAGGATCTTACGGCGATCCTCGGCTGACCCATGGACCAGCGCACAGACACCACAGTCAACCTCCCCGCCGGTCGAACGCGCTTAAGGATTCGGCGTGGAGTGCGGCTCGTGTCATGGGTGGCGGCTGCCCTCATAACGCTGGGCGCGTTCCTCTACGCGTTCGGGGGCATGTGGGTCCGGACTTCGGCGATGAAGGCGGCTTACGATGAGAGAGTGACCGCGAACCGGGCTCCTGCCCTGGAGCCCGTGTTCGTGGTCCCGGTGCCGGGATGCGTCTGTCACAGCGATGACGCGGTCGTGCAGGCGGAGCACTCACGCTTCCGCATCCGGGAGTGCGGTCGCTGTCACGCGTGAACGGCTCTTCGGGGTATCATGGTCGCGAGCCGGAAGAAGGCGAGACGTGACCCAGGAGGCTCGATGGCCGAGCTCGCGGAACATCTCAGACAACTGGCGGACGTGATAGGACCCCGTCCGGCGACCACCGACGCGGAAGCTCGCGCTGCCGACTACATCGAAGGCGTGATGCGCGATCGCGGACTGGATGTGGAGCGCCAGGACTTCGACGCCGCTCGTGATGACGCCGCCGCGTTCGTCGTGTATCACCTTCTCACGATCGTTGCGGCGGTCGCGAGCCGGTGGAGCGCGTTTCTGTGGCCGGCCTTCGCGGTGGCGACGCTGGTCGCGGTCGTGATGCACTTCGATCTGGCGGGCAGGTGGGGTCTGTCCCGACTGCTTCCCAAGGGGCCGAGTCAGAACATCATCGCCCGTCATGTGCCCAAGGCGCGGCGGGGTGAGCGGCTGAAGCGCGTGATCGTGGTCGCGCACTACGATTCTGCGAAGGCGTCGCTGATGTACCGGCCAAGCATGGTGAAGCGTCGAGCGGCCAGCCTGTTCGTGACGCGGCTCGCGGCCGCTCTCGTGCCCGTCCTCATACTCCTCGGCCGGATGCCCTTTGCCTCCGGATGGAGTCCGTACACCTGGTACGCCACACTCGTGCCAGCGGCATATCTGTTGTTACCGTTCGTGGTGAGTGTGCACCAACAGCTGCTTGCGCATGCCACTGACGGTGCGAACGACAACGCTTCGGGCGTGGCGGCTCTTCTCGGCATCATACAACGCGTGGTCCCGGAGCCGGACACGCTGCGTCTCGGCTCGTCGGGCCCCGTGCGGCGCACACCTGATGTGGCACGCGAGGCGGACGTGGTGATCGAGGATGCGTTGCTCACTTACACGCCCGTGGTCGCGGACATCGACGAACCGCAGCGGCGTTCGATCGGTACGTTCGACGATGTGGAGTGGGACGATGACTTCCCTCGCGCATCAGACCGCACGGGCAGCGAGATCCGGACAAAGGCGCTGTGGGCGGACGAGGAGGATGAAGAGCCGTCCTTCGGGCAGGCGTCCTTCGACGACGAACTCGCTCCTGAGCCATCCGAAGAGCACCGGGGTCGACGGGAGGAGCGCCGTGGCGTCAGTGATTGGCTCGGCCTCGGCAAGGGCTTCGATGCTCGCAGGGAGGGTCGCAGGATAGGGAGCTGGGACGATTTTGGCGAGGAGGAGGACGATTTCGGGTTCAAAGGCGGAAGCGCCGGGGGCGCGGATCCGTTCGAGGAGCCCGACTTCGCGGCGCAAGAGGCCGCGAGGATCCGTCGCCGCGTGACATCGTCGGTCGATCGCGCGCTTGTCGAAAAAGAGATCTGGTTCGTAGCGACCGGCGCCAAGGAATCCGGGTGTTGGGGGATGCGAGCGTTCCTCTCCCAGTACGAAGAGGAAGCGCGACACGCCCTCATCATCAACCTTGACAGCGTCGGGGTCGGGAAGCTCGGCTGGACGACCTCCGAAGGCATCGTGCGGCGGTATCATTCGGATCGCCGGCTGGCTTCCTCTGCGCGGCGCGTGGCACGTGATGAGGACCTGCCCGTGCGTCCAGCGGAGAACACGAAGACGATGACGGATGCAGGTTTCGCGCTTGCGCGGAGGTTCAAGGCCCTCACATTCACCGCGTTCGATATCAACGGCCGAGTGCCCTATCAACACACGTACGAAGACACCGTCGAAGTGGTTTCCGAGGAGAGCCTGGAGCTCGCGGCCGATTTCGTCGCAAAGGTCATCCGCGACCTGTGATCGGCTGAACGAGTGTTACACTCGTTGTCCTCGGGCGTCTGACACGAGCGGTGGCGATGTGTCGGGAGGCACGTGTGCAGAACAAGATCGCGAAGGCGCTCGCTCGCACGGCCGTCGTGTCGTGGCGCGAGCAGCCCACGCAGTATGACATCGAGGCGCTGCGTGCGAACATCGAGCGGGTGGGGCTCGTCATCCGTGTCCGATGGGCGATCGTCGCTGCTCTGGCGGTCTTCTCGGTAGCGGGAGCGACCATCTATGCAAGCGCGGTACCTTTCGATCAGTTCTGCGCGAACATGTTCATCCCCGCGCTCGCACTGGTCTTCGTGCTCGGGTACAACGTGGTCTACCAGGCGACATATCGCAAGGTCGGCAACATCGCCTACCTCAACCAGGCCCAGCTCATCTTCGACATGATCGTCGCGACGGTCCTGGTGTATTACAGCGGCGGGGTGTACTCGTGGTTCTCCTCCATGTACATCTTGTTCATCTTGGAAGGCGCGTTCATCTTGCCGAAGCGCAGCCAGGTGTGGCTGCTCACGGGAGTGGCTGGGGTGTTGTACGGGCTCGTGCTTCTCGCCGTCTATCTGGGATGGATCCCCCACGTGGCTCTGCCCTTCGTCTCCAACGAGCTACAGGAGAACGGCACCTACACCATGGTCCGGTACCTGTGGGAGGTCACCATGTACGCGGGCGCGGCTCTCATCGGCATCCTCATGATGCAGACCATCCACCAGCGTGAGAACGAGCTGCGCGGAAGCGTGTTCACCGACGAACTCACAGGTTTGTTCAACCGTCAGTACTTCCATCGCGTGCTTTCCACTGAAGTCGAGCGCGCGAGCCGCGATGGCCGGGGGCTTGGCGTCGTGATCGTGGACGTGGACCGGTTCGGTGAGTTCAACCGGACCTTCGGCATCGACATCGGGGACGAGGTGCTCGCGAGACTCGGCGAGATCCTTCGCGACGTCACCGAGAAGGGCTCGGTCCCTGGGGTGTATCCGGTGGACGTGGTGTGCCGTATCGGCGGTGAAGAATTCGCGGTCGTCGTTCCTGAAGTTGCAGGGCCGGAGGAGGACGCCATACCGGTACGTGAGCGCACGCGAGCCTTGGCCGAGGAGTACCGCAGCCGCGTGGAGCGGCTCGTCGTTCACGGACTGAGCGTTACCGTGAGTGTGGGCGTTGCGGTCTTCCCCGATGATGGAGACAGCGCCGACACGCTGCTGGATGCGGCCGATGACGCGCTCGAGCGTGCCGCATCAGCGGGTGGGAACCGCGTCGAGGGCTCCGAGGCTCTCGCTCAGGGTGAAGACAGCGTGCTATGAGCGGCGGGCTGCGTTCGACGCTGGTGGCGATCTCGACGGCGGTCGTGATAGTCGGAGTGTCGGTGGCGATACTGTTGATGCCGTGGTTCACCGCGGTCATGGTGCCGGCTTCGGGCGCCTATGAACTCAGCGGCCTATCTCCCGCCCAGACGCTGAGCGTGGCCGAGCAGGTCCGTTCTTTCGTGACGCACGCAGGCGGGGCACTTCCCGCCGAGATCGAAGGAAGACCTGCATTCGACGCCGCCGCCGTCGCTCACCTCCGCGACGTACGGGACGTGGTGATCGCAGCGCGATGGATCACACTCGCTGCTCTGGTGGGTCTGTGCGTGCTCATCGCGCACGCCGTCGCCCATAACGCTCAGCGTGCGCTTGCGCGCGGATTCATTGAGGCAGGTTATGTGCTGCTCGCCGTGTTGATGCTGACTGCCGTGGCGGGGGCCCTGGACTTCGATGCGTTCTTCGCGGCCTTTCACTCGCTGTTCTTCTCTGCGGGCACGTGGATGTTCCCTGCGGACGCGCTCATCATTCGCATATTCCCGGTGAAGTTCTGGATCGGAGCCGCCGTGCTTCTCGGCGTGCTCGTTGCGCTGGGCTGTGCTGGCTTCATCGTCGTGGGGCGCAGGTTAAGGGCTCTCCAGGCGCCACGCTGTGATGATTGAGATTCACAATGGCGTGAATATGTGTAAACTTGCCCTGGAGGACACTCCCACTGAGGGGGTCAGCGACCGGTCAAGGGGCGCCGGAAGCACTGGTATCCACCATACGAGGAGGTGCGGCTGTGGCTGCGAAGGAAGGGTACTGTGTCAAGTGCAAGGCCAAGCGTGAGATCAAGGACGCACAAGAGATCACGATGAAGAACGGCCGTCCGGCGACCCAGGGCGTCTGCCCCGTATGTGGGACGAAGATATTCAAGATCGGCAAGTAGTTTCAGGCGATTCGGATCCTCGGTAAGAAGCGCTACGGGCGTCGTCCTGGACGGTACCCGTAGCGCTTCTCCGTACGGCGGGCCCGTACTTCTCAACAAAGGGTATTGACGCCTCTATCGGGCACGCCTAGTGTGCACAGATGTTGTTCTGCGGCGGGGTCCGATAATGGGCCCGTGGACTGGGGGTTTCCTGCGGTGAACATCATCGTCGTAGGGTGCGGGCGCGTGGGCTCACAGCTGGCGACCATGCTCTCTGTCGAGGGCCACAACGTCACCGTGATCGATCGTGACGAGGGTGCCTTCAGGAGGCTGGGGAGCACCTTCAATGGCGTGACGATCCGGGGCTTGGGGTTCGACGAAGAGGTCCTCGAGGAGGCGGGCATCCGGGAGGCGGACGCCTTCGCTGCCGTGACGGACTTGGACAACACGAATCTTATGGCGGCCGAGGTCGCGCGTAGGCTCTTCGGGGTGCGTCACGCGGTTGCCCGCCTCTACAACCCCGTACGTGAACGCACATATCAGCAGCTGGGAGTCGACTACGTCTGTGGCACGACTCTGGTGGCTGAATCCCTGCTTGAGAAGATCAAATCGGGACATGGCCATCATGTCCACACGGTCGGGGACGTCGAGATCATCGAGTTCAAGTGTGCGGACGCCGTCGAGGGCCGTAAGGTCCACGACATCGAGATCGATCACGCCTTCCGTATCGTCACCGTGACACGCGGATCCACTAGCTTCGTGCCTGGCGAGGACACACTTCTGCACGCGGGAGACGTGGTAGTCGCGGCTGTAAAGGATGAGATGTTCGTCCGCGTCGAGCGTTACATGGAGGAGTAGCCATGTACGTCGTGATCAATGGTGGCGGAAAGGTCGCGTCATATCTCGCCCGTCAACTTCTCGACCGCGGCCACGCGGTTGCCCTTATCGAGAAGAGGGCGGAAGTCGTGGATAAGCTGGCCGCGGAGCTCCCCTCCAACCCACTCATCATCCAGGGTGACGGATGCGACGTCGCCTACCAGGAGGACGCGGGCGTGGGGCGCGCGGACGTGTTCGTGGCCGCGACGGGTGACGATGACGACAACCTCGTCTCTTGCCAACTCGCGAAGATCGCGTTCGGTGTCCCGCGCGCCGTCTCTCGCGTGAACAACCCCAAGAACGAGCGCATCTTCAATGCTCTCGGTATCGAGGCCATCTCCTCGACCACAATCATCTCCCGCATGATCGAAGAGGAAACCACGATCGGCGATATCCGCACCCTCACAAGCCTGCGCAAGGGCAAGATGGCGATCGTGGAGGTCGAGTTGCCTACCGACCGGTGTGTCGTCTGCGGCAAGCAGGTAGCTCAACTCAACCTGCCGGTAGACTGCATCCTCGTCGCGCTCATTCGGGGAGATGAAGTGATCACCGTGCATGGCGACACCGAGCTCGATGCAGGGGATGTCGTGATCGCGTTCACCCGTGTGGAACACGAGAGCACGCTCAAGAAGGCCCTCACGGGGAGCGACTGAGATGTCCAGACGTCGGGGTGAGAACGGCATCACCCACATCAAGCGCTGGCCTGATTACATCGGCGGCATCCTCACCGAGACAGGATTCATCCTTGGCCTCACGCTTGTCGCGTTCTTGCTCGCGGTGATCGCACAGGTGATCTACCGATGATCGTCCGTCCTCGTAAAGAAGACCACCTCGTCATCGGCAAGTACACGGGCAAGGTCATCACCGGTGTGGGGCTGCTCATGGTGGTCCCGATGATCACCTCGATCGTCTTAGGCGAGTGGGACACCGTGGTCGACTTCGTCATCTCGATCGCCGCGTGCCTCATCTTCGGGTTCGGCACGCAGCTTCTCTGCCGCACCGAGAAGGACCTCAGCTGGAGTCACGGTCTTGTCGTGGCATCGGGTTCGTGGGGCATGGCCACCGTTCTGGGCGCTCTCCCCCACTGGCTCTCGGGCCACGAGGGCACCTACCTCGATGCGATGTTCGACGTCATGAGCGGGTACACGACCACAGGGCTGTACCTTCTTCAAGACCTCGATCATGTGAGTTACGGCCTGAACATGTGGCGGCACCTGCTGACGTATGCCGGTGGTCAGGGGATAGTGGTCATCGCCCTCACGTTCCTGTTCAAAGGGACCGCTGGCGCCTACAAGGTGTACGTGGGTGAGGGCAAGGACGAGCGGCTCCTTCCCAACGTCGTACAGACCGCTCGCGCGATATGGCTGGTCTCGCTCGCATGGCTCGGCGTGGGCACGCTGGCGCTCTTCATCACGGGTATGGCGCTTGGGCAAGAGCCCGTGCGGGCGTTCCTTCATGGCCTCTGGGTGTTCATGGGTGCCTGGTCGACAGGCGGGTTCGCTCCGCAGTCGTACAACACGATGTGGTATCACTCGCTCACCTACGAGGTGATAAGTGTAGTCATCTTCATTGCTGGCTCGTTCAACTTCGCGCTGCACTGGGCGGTGTGGACGGGCAAGCGCAAGGAGATCCTGCGCAACGTCGAGACCGTCTCGTTCTCCATCACGCTCACCCTTACCGTGCTCATCGCTACGTTCGGGCTTGCCAAAGCGGGCGTCTACCCGGATGCGATGACGCTGTTCCGGAAGGCGTTCTACCAGCTTGCGTCCGGTCACACCACCACCGGCTTCTCGACCATCTACTCGCGGGCGTTCGTCACACAGTGGGGTCCGGTCGGCGTCATGGCTACGACGATCGCGATGGCCATAGGGGCATCGGCGTGTTCGACAGCCGGCGGTATCAAAGGCATACGCATGGGGGTGATCTTCAAGGCCTTCATGCAGGACATACGCAAGGCCATCTCACCTGAGTCGGCGGTGGTGCGGGCGAAGTATCACCACGTGCACGACGTGTATCTGGAAGACGGGCTCGTGCGTTCCGCGATGACCATCACGATCGCGTATCTGGTGCTGTATGCGCTCACGGCTATCGTGGGTACGCTTTATGGCTACGACTTCCTTCAGGCAGCCTTCGAAGGCGTGTCCGCGGCGTCGAACACCGGCTTGTCGTGCGGCGTCACCTCCCCCGGAATGCCGGCGGTGATGAAGGTCCTCTACATCGTGGCGATGTGGTTGGGACGCCTAGAGTTCATGTCGGTCTTCGCGCTCGCGGGCTATGCCGTCTCGATCGTGAGGGGGAAGTAGTATGCGACACTGGCTGCGGCTCGTGGTAGCGTTCGTGCTCGGCGGCGCTCTCGTGATGGCAGCCGGATGCCGGGCTCAGGGGACACCCGAGCCCAGTCCGAACACGCCCTCGAGCAGCGGCCTCGTCGAAGAGCCGAAGAAGTACGACGGCTCGACGGTCACTTTCACGGGCGAAGCCATCGGCGAAGTGATGGTGCGCGGAGAGAACGCATGGGTCCACCTCAACGACGATGCGTACTACCTCAAGAACGTCGAGGAGGGAGCGCAGCTCGGCGGGTACAACGCGGGCATGCCGGTGTGGCTTCCAGCAGGTGAGGCGGGCAAGATCACGACCTTCGGTGACTACAAGCACGAGGGCGATGTCGTGACCGTCACGGGTGAGTTCCACGCGGCATGTCCGGAGCATGGCGGGGACATGGACATCCACGCGACAGCCCTTGAGGTCGTGCAGCCGGGGCACCGTGCGGCAGACCCCATCAAGCCGGGGAAGGCCGTGCTGGCCGTGGCGCTGGCGCTCCTGGCGGGTGCGCTTTTCGCCGCCAATCGCGTTTGGGGCCAGCGAGGTGAAATAGCGCCGCGTGTACGCAAGGGGTGATTTGCCGCTCACCAGGAGCTGACATACAATACGCGTCACGCGGGCGTAGCTCAGTTGGTAGAGCGAGAGCTTCCCAAGCTCTAGGTCGCGGGTTCGAGACCCGTCGCCCGCTCCATTCGCACTCTCGAGGCCGCCGTTCGGCGGCCTTGTGCCGTCTTTCGTCGCTCGAGATATCCGTCGGGCATCTAAGGACTTGCCCAGAGCGCCGCAGGTGTCTATCCTATCGAACATAGGTTCGATGTCGCCGCCCCTCACCTCCACGGCATGGACTCGGTGGAGGTGTGACATGGGACGGCGTTTTCATGTGATGGTCGCGGCTGTGATGCTCGTGATGTGCTGGCCCGGCGGCGCTCTTGCACTCGAGCCCCTTGTCCCGCCGGTCCCCGGCGACATATGTCTTGCTTTCGGAGAGCCCTATGCCGAGACAGGCCATGAGCACATTCATCGGGGTCTCGACTTCAGGGGAGTGGCAGGCGAGACGGTGCATGCAGCGTGTGCGGGCACTGTCACGTTCGCCGGTGAGGTACCGGCTGATGGTGGTGGTCGCGTGGGCGCCGTCACGGTCTCCACGCCCGGCGACGCGCTGGTTACTGTCTCGCCCCTGGCGAGGGTGTCGGTGTGCGTCGGCCACCAGATCAGTCCCGGTGACACAGTAGGGACGCTTGCCCCCACAGGAGACGGGTCTACTCGCGAGGTACATGTCCACCTGAGCGTGCGTTCCGGAGGCGTGTACGTCGACCCGTCGGCAATGCTCACCGAGGACGTCGAGGCAGGTCCGGGCACACAGCGGCCGGCTCCCGGCACATACCAGCAGCCTACGGACCAGGGCACTGCGCCGACTCGCAGTGAGTACGGGTCCGCGTCGACGACGGGAAAGACTGTGGTACGTGTCGGCACCAGGTCGATGGACGCGGGCGCGCAGCTTCCAGGGGTGTCTCCGAGGGTCATCCAGGCCGACACGTCGCTTGCGGACACCGAGGACCGCATGCGGATCCAGCATGCCTACCGGGTGAGTATCGACGCCTTTCGCTGCCGTCGTCCTCACACAACTCGTGAGTTCGTGCGGCCTCCTAGTCCTGTGACGTGGCGAGGCGTATCACCGCACGCAGAGCCGCCCCTCCTGAGCGCACTTGTTACATGCAGCATCGCCGCAGTGGCCATCGCGCGCCGTCGGCTCACCGCTGTCCTCTCACGGGAGGTGGGATAGTGCAGGGAACCGCATGTGTCAGAGGTGTGAGGTTGGATGTTTGAAGACGCGGTCGGACTCTGATACTATGCGAGGGCTTCATTTCCTGCTCCGGGCTCACGCCTTCGCAGTCCCGGGGCCGCTCAGTCCAAGGGAGGTGAATACGTGAAGGCTTATGAACTCATGCTCATCCTGAACCCCACCCTCGACGACGAGGCACGTGAGGCTGTCCTGGAGAAGGTCCGGGGCGTCATCACTGCCGACGGGGGCGTCGTGGATTCCGAAGATCCGTGGGGGAAGCGTCATCTCGCCTACGAGATACGGGGCTTCGCCGACGGCGACTACTTCGTCGTCATGTTCCACGCGACCACCGCTGCAATCGCCGAGCTCGACCGCGTCATGCATATCACTGACCCAGTCGTGCGCTTCATGATCTTGCGCCGTGACGATCTGGACTAGTCTGCGAGCGCACGAGCGGACCGAGCGCGGCGACCAGCCGCATGAACGAGGTGGAATCCCATGAGTATCAACAAGGTCATCATCACCGGCAACCTCACCCGTGACCCGGAGCTCCGTGCCACGGGAAGCGGCATGAGCGTCCTCAAACTGGGCGTCGCCGTGAACGATCGCCGTAAGAACCAAAGCACCGGAGAGTGGGAAGAGGTCCCCAATTACGTGGACGTGACAGTGTTCGGCAATCGTGCCGAGCCCCTCTCCAGGTTCCTCTCGAAAGGGTCACGAGTGGCCATCGAGGGGAGGCTCCGGTGGAGTCAGTGGGAGACTCCCCAGGGTGAGAAGCGCAACAAACTCGAGGTAGTCGCCGACGAGGTCGAGTTCATGAGCTCACGCGAGGGGAACGCGGGAGGCAGCTACACGCCCCCGGCCGACGCGCCTACGCCCGATCTCGATGGTGAGGAGATACCGTTCTAGGTACTCGCAAGACCATATGTTCCCGGCGGTACCCTCCCGCCGGGGCGCCAAGATGAACAACGGCCGGAACCGGCCCCAGAAAGGAGGTTGGACAACATGAGTGAGTACGCACGCAAGCCGAAGCGCAAGTACTGCGTCTTCTGTAAGGACCACGTTGAGTACATCGACTACAAGGACGTGAACACGCTGCGCAAGTTCATGACCGACCGCGGCAAGATAAAGCCACGCCGTGTCTCGGGGAACTGCGCTCAGCATCAGCATCTGCTGGCGATGGCCATCAAGCGGGCACGCGAGATGGCGCTCGTGCCTTATACCGTCCCAGTCGTGAGTGGAAGGGTCGATGGCAAGGGTCGACGCTAGCAGCGAGGCTCGACGAGTGCGCCCGCTGGGGATCGCGGTAGCGACGGGTCTGGTCTGTGTTGGTGCACTGCTTTCGCTTGGAGCGCCGTTCCTCGGTGTTCCGCTCGCCGCAGGTGCGAGCGCCTGGCTATGGTACCGGCGGATGCCGGGGCCTGCGCTTCTGGCAGTGATAGCCGCAGGGCTTCTCACGCTTCAGGTGGATCCGGCGGGACCGTTGTACGTGGTGCCGTGGCTTGTGCTTGCCGGACCTGTCACGGCGCTTCTCGTGAAGAAGCGCTCGGTCATGTCGGTGGTCGTTCTCATCGCCGTCTTCAACACGGTGGTGTGGGTGGCGCTCCTCGCAGGCGTGGCATCTGCACAGCAGATGAGCGTACAGGGCTACATGCGATCGCTCTCTGAACAGGCGATACAACAGGCGATGGACCAGGCGTCATCGGCTGGTCAGGACTCCACGGTACTGGCGGATCAGGCGCAGCTGATGGAAGAGACGTTCACTCGCCTGTGGCCGGCGATGATAGCGCTGCTCGCCGCGCTGACGGCGCTCCTGTCCGTGGGAGCGGTCAGGCTGGTCGCCACACGCGCGGGTGCCGATGTGGTCCCGTCGCGACCGCTGGAGGAGTTCGACCTGGACCCGAAGGTCGTGTGGGGGCTTATCGTTGCAGTGGCGTTTATCGCGGTCGATAAGTTCTCAGGCGGGTGGAACGGGCAAGTTCTCGGCACGGTGGGGCAGAATCTGCTTCAAGTGACGAGGTGGGTGATGTTCGCGCAAGGTCTCGCGGTCTTCGCGGGCCTGTACAAGCGAGCAGGGTTCTCGCGGCTGTCGAAGGCGTTCGGATACACGCTGCTCGTCTTCACGGAGTTGCTGTTGCCGCTCGTGAGCCTCACGGGACTGGTCGACATATGGGTCAACCTTCGTAAGCTGCCGCGGGACGGGCACGGTTCTTCCGGCAGCATCGTGGGTACCGAGGAGCAGGACCACCCGCATGGGATGGATCCCCGGTGAAGAGGGGAAAGCCGTAGCGAACGTGCGCGGTCGATACTAGAGTGGACATACCGAGCAGCCGGGCGATGTCCGGATGCAAGGACGAACGAGGAGAAACAATGAAGGTCATCCTGCTCTCCGACGTCAAGGGTCGGGGCAATGAGGGCGATGTGATCGAGGTCGCCCGTGGCTATGCGGTGAACTACTTGTTGCCTCGGAAGATCGCCATAGAGGCGACGCCGGGCAACATCAAGCAGCTTGAGGCGCGCATGCACAATATCCGCAAGCGCGAAGCCGAGCGGCATTCACAGGCCGAGACGCTCGCTGAGGCCTTGGGCGGCAAGGTCGTGGTGATCGAGGCCAAGGCGGGCGAGGAGGGCAAGCTGTTCGGGTCGGTGACACCGGGGATGGTGGCCGACGCTCTCTCGGCGCAGCTCGGAGTGGATGTTGATCGTCGCAGGCTCGACGCGCACGGCCACATCAAGGTCGTTGGCGACCATCCTGTGGAAGTGCACCTGTATCAGGATGTCGTCGCGGAGGTCACAGTCCGCGTCGTGCCCGAGGGCAGCGCACCCGCGGTCGCCCCGGTCACCAAGGATAACGAGGAGACGTCTGCCGAAGCTCCGTTCGAAGAGACCGCCGCAGCGGCCGAGGAGCAGCCCGAGCAAACCGAGGCTCCTGAGGCTCCCGCCGAGACGGACTGAGCCTCTGCACCGCTATAGCGGGTCCTCCCGCTTCGACGATGCTCCGACGGGCGTCCCGAGAAGTAGTAGAAGCAAGAGTTGAAGCAGGCAAACGAGGAAGCGGACCACACACTATGGACAGGGTCCAGCCACATAACCTGGAGGCCGAGCAGTCATTGCTCGGCTCCATGTTCCTGTCTTCTGAAGCAGTCGAGGTCGGTCTGGACATGGTGGGTCCAGAGGACTTCTACCGCGCCGCGCACGCCAAGATCTTCACTGCTATCCGAGACCTCTATGCTCGCGGAGAGCCAGTCGATCAGGTGACAGTGGCAGACCGCCTCGAGGCGGTGGGAGAGCTGGACCACGCTGGTGGTAAGCCGTATCTGCTCGACATCACCAGCATGGTGCCGACCGCTGCGAACGCGTCCTATTACGCGGAGATCGTGAAGAGGACCTCGGTGCTGCGGCAACTCATCACCGCAGGGACGAGTATCGTCTCCTTGGGGTACGAGAGTGTCGATGACTTGGACGCGGCGATCGAGAAGGCCGAGAAGGCCGTCTTCGACGTCACGAACAAGAGGGTGTCGAGCAACTTCCGCACCCTGAACGAACTTCTGACCACCGGCTTCGAGCAGATCGAGCAACTCTACGACCGCAAGGAGCACATCACCGGGGTTCCCACCGGCTTTCCCGATCTGGACGCGATCCTCGCAGGGCTGCATCCGGGGGACCTCATCATCCTGGCGGCGCGTCCATCGGTGGGCAAGACGGCATTCGCGCTCAATATCGCGGTGGAGGCCGCCAAGAGGCAGTTCCCCGTCGCCATCTTCAGCCTGGAGATGTCAAGCGAGCAACTGGTCCAGCGCATACTGTGTGCGGAGGCGCGGATAGACTCCCAGCGGCTGCGCACGGGGTATCTGAATGAGAGCGACTGGCCCCAGATCATGCAGGCGATGGGACGGCTCAACGACGCCCCGCTGTGGGTCGACGATACTCCTTCGATCTCGATCGTCGAGATTCGAGCGAAGGCTCGCCGGTTGTTCCGCGACAAGAAGCAGGGGCTTATCGTCATCGACTATCTCCAGCTCATGCAACCGCAAAACCGCCGGTCCGAGAACCGGCAGGTGGAGATCGCGGACATCTCCCGAGGGCTGAAGGTCCTTGCGAAGGAACTACAAGTGCCGATACTCGCCCTCTCGCAGCTCTCGCGCGCCGTCGAGCAGCGCACGTCCAAGCGCCCGATGCTCTCGGATTTGCGGGAGTCGGGCGCCATCGAGCAGGACGCCGATGTCGTCATGTTCATCCACCGAGACACGTTGGGAAGCGGGGGGAGCGCCGACGATTACGCGGATGACCGGCCGTCCAGCATGCCCCCCAAGGGGGAAGCCGAGATAATCGTAGCGAAGCATCGCAACGGACCGGTCGACAGCTGTCACGTCGCCTTCCTCGACCGCTACACCAAGTTCGTCCCACTGGCCAAGAACGTGCCGTAGGGTGCGCTTATCCGTCCTCGTGCGGTCCTTGTGTTCCTTCGCGAGGAGAAGCTTCCCTACGCCGAACGGAACTTCTCGAACTCCCCCGGATGCCACCCGACCATGGCTCTGCCGCCGATGACGATGACTGGCACTCCATACTGACCTGTGATCGCCACCATCTTCTCCAGTCCCGCCCGGTCGCGCGACACGTCGACGTCCTTGTACGCGATCCCCTTCTCAGCGAAGTACCTCTTCGCCTGCGTGCAGTAGGGTCAACTCGGCGTCGTGTAGATGGTGACTTCTTCGGCTTGGGACATGGGACACCTCCGATTCGAGTGACAGAGTATTCGTTCCCGAGTGAACGAGTATTCTAGCACCGGCTTGTGACCGCCATGTGGAACGTGTGGTAAGTACGTGTCGGTACACAAGAGAGGAGAAGCATGGCCGAGGACAGATTCGACGTCGTGATCATCGGTGCGGGCCCCGCGGGGATCTTTGCCGCGCTCGAGCTCGCGCACTCGCATCGCCTTGGCCGTATCCTCATCGCGGAACGCGGCAAGCCTATCTCGAAACGTGCATGCCCGGCCCGCCGGACGCACTGCATAGGCTGCGAGGCCTGCTCGATCATGACCGGCTGGGGCGGTGCGGGCGCATTCTCGGATGGCAAGCTCACGCTCTCGACTGAGGTGGGCGGGTGGCTCGGTGACTATGTCGGCACCGAGAGCCTCGAGCAACTGGTCTGTGACGCCGACCGCTTGTGGCTGGAGTTCGGTGCGACAAGCGAGGTGCATGAACCCGATCCCGCATCGGTAGAGCGGTTGACCCGGCAGGCTACCCTGGCGAGCATGCGCCTCGTCCCGATGCGCATCCGCCACATAGGCACTGACAGGTCGCCCGCGGTGCTCCAGGCGATGCATGACCACCTCATCGCCCAAGGGGTCGTGATACGGATGGGCTGTGCGGTCACGAAGATCTTGGCGGAAGAGGGCAGGGTCACCGGTGTCGAGCTCGGCGATGGGACCCGCATCGCGGCTACGACGGTCATCGCGGCGCCAGGCCGCGACGGTGCTGACTGGCTCGCGGAGCAAGCGCGCATGCTCGGAATCAGCCTCGTCAACAACGCTGTCGATATCGGCGTGCGGGTAGAAGTCCCTGCGCCGGTGATGGAGCCTCTTACCGACGAGCTTTATGAGGCCAAGCTCATCTCCTATTCGCGGCGCTTCGGCGACCAGGTGCGAACGTTCTGTATGAACCCGTACGGGGAGGTCACCACTGAATCGTACGGAGACATCGTCACCGTGAACGGTCACTCGTTCGCGGAGGAAAGGACCGCAAACACCAACTTCGCGGTGCTCGTGAGCCAGTCGTTCACCGAGCCTTTTCATGAGCCGATCACCTATGGCCGCTCCATCGCGCGTCTAGCGAACCTTCTTGGCGAGGGCATCATCGTGCAGCGCCTCGGCGACTTGCGCGCGGGAAGACGGTCGACCGCCAAGCGCATCTCAGAGTCCGTCGTGGCGCCGACCATGCCAAGCGCGACGCCGGGAGACCTGTCCTTCGTGCTGCCCTACCGTCACCTGGCCGATATCCTGGAGTTCTTGGACGCGATGGAGACCCTCGTGCCTGGCGTGGCCTCGGATGGCACCCTCCTTTACGGCGTCGAGGTCAAGTTCTACTCGTCGCGCGTGGAGCTTGACGCCACTCTCCAGACCCGGGTCGCGGGCTTGTATGCGATCGGTGACGGCGCAGGCGTCACACGCGGTCTCGTGCAGTCGAGCGCGAGCGGACTCGTCGCGGCACGGGCCATCTTGCAAAGCAGGTAGTCGGCTCCCCTGTCGCCGGGCGCGTGGGCGCGGTATTGTTGCATGAAACGCTGTCGTTTCTGTATCGCGACGAAGGAGAGCCCGCATGATCAAAGTCGCCGTGTGGGGTACGGGCATGATGGGTCAGGGTCTGTTGAACTTCATCCTTGACCGCGAACGCGATCTGCAACTCGTGGGAGCGATCGTCACCAACCCGGCCAAGGAGGGCAAGACCGTCGGCGAGCTTCTCGGCAGGCCGTGCGATGTGAAGATGACGATGGACTACGACTCCGTGCTCGCGTTGCGGCCGGACGTCGTCTGTGTCTGCACGCAGAGCTTCCTTCATGAGATCTCCAGTCAGGTCGAACCCTGCGTGCGTGCTGGTGCGAACGTGATCTCTATCGCCGAGAAGCTGAGCTTCCCATGGGCAAGCGATCCTGAGTGGGCCGACCGTTTCGATGCCCTTGCCAAGGAGCACGGGGTCTCCATCCTAGGGACCGGCATAAACCCGGGGTTCATCCTCGATGCTCTTGTCGTCATGTGGACTTCGGTGTGTCTGCAGGTGGACCGCATCGAGGCCAAGCGCGTGAACGATCTCTCGCCGTTCGGCCCCACCGTGATGCGCACGCAAGGCGTGGGTACGACCGTGGAGGAGTTCTACGCGGGCGTCGCGGACGGCTCGATCGTGGGTCACATCGGGTTTCCTGAGTCCATCCACCTGATAGGCCGTGCATTGGGGTGGCAGATCGACCATATCGAGGAGACGCGCGAGCCGATCGTCACCACCGTGGAGCGTTCGACCCCGCACGTCACCGTCAGGCCGGGTGACGTAGCGGGTTGCACGCAGATCGGCCGCGGGTATGTGGGAGATGAGCTCAGAGTCGAGCTCATCCATCCCCAGCAGATCCATCCCGAGATGGAGGGCGTGTCGACGGGAGACTACATTCGCATCGTCGGTGACCCGGAAATCCGCATGTCGACGAATCCCGAGGTCCCCGGAGGCAAGGGGACGTATGCGAGCACCGGCAACTACATCCCGCTCGTGCTAGACGCGAAGCCAGGCATCGTCACCGTGGTGGACCTTCCGCTCCCGCGGTTCCTTGCCCCGTCTGTGTGAGGAGTGTGCTATGACCGGCCGATGCACACCGGGTCAGTGGGTGGAAGTGGAAAGAGTCCTGCTCGAGCCCGCTGACCGCTCGGAGAACCTGCCTGAAGACACGGCGGCTCAGCCGCTACGCATGTGGGTCAAAGGCTTCGCTCGAAGCGAGGCCGCACTCGGGGACGAGGTGGAAGTCGAGACCATGACCGGCCGTGTCGTGCTCGGCACGCTTACCGAGGTGGAACCGGGATACACGCACACGTTCGGGAAGCCCGCGCCCGAGCTCACGCGCGTTGGCCGGGACCTGCGCGAACGCGTGGCCGCATACCGTGCGCGAGAAGCTGTCCACAAGGCGGGTGAGTGAGATGCCCGGGCGAACCGAGGAGATCCTCGCCCGTAAGGGCGACATCATGAAGCGGGCGCTCGGGATGGACTACGCTGCGTTCGAGCGCTCTCCCATCGCGTTCGATTACGAGGGGATGATGGCGGCGCACGGGTACTCACTCGAGGACATCATCGCGATCCAACGCGCTGGTGGTGTGGGCAAGACCCCCCTTCTCGAACTCCGCAACATGACCGATCTCGTCCGGTCCTACGCCGAGCCGGGGCACGGCGCCCGGATCTTTGTGAAGGATGAAGCCGCCAACATGGCGGGCTCGTTCAAAGACCGGCGAGCGTCGATCAGCATCCACGTGGCAAGAGAGAAGGGCTACGAGGGCGTCATCGCAGCGACGAGTGGCAACTACGGCGCGGCGGTCGCGAGTCAGGCCGCGCGCGCGAGCCTTGCATGCATCATCGTGCAAGAGGCGTTCGATTCGCGCCACGTGGGCCAGCCAGAGATCATCGAGAAGTCGCGGCTGTGCGAAGCGTTCGGCGCTGAAGTCGTGCAACTCACGGTGGGCCCGGAGCTCTTCTCCCACATGCTCGAACTCCTCGATGAGACCGGATATCTGGCGGCCTCGCTGTACTCGGCGTTCGGTGTGTCGGGCATCGAGACGCTCGGCTATGAACTCGCGCAGGAGATGACCGCGCTCACCGGTGCGCCGCCCACGCACGTGGTCGTGACACACGCGGGCGGGGGCAATACGACGGGCACCGCCCGGGGGCTCGCACGCGCGGGCGCCACCAGCACCCAGGTCGTGAGCGCGAGCGTGGACCTCTCGGGATTGCACATGGCAAGTGACACCGACTTCAACCGCAAGAGTTTCACCACCGGGCACACGGGTTTCGGGGTGCCTTTCGCCACGTGGCCCGACCGTGCGGACGTCCCGCGCAACGCCGCGCGGGCGCTGCGCTACATGGACCGCTACCTCACCGTCTCCCAGGGTGAGGTCTTCTACGTGACCGAGGCGCTTGCCAAGCTCGAAGGTCTTGAGCGCGGGCCGAGCGGGAACACCGCCATGGCCGCGGCGCTCTCGCTTGCGCGGGAGTTGCCGAGCAAGGCGACGGTGGTGGTCCAAGAGACGGAGTACACCGGCGCGGGCAAACATCACTGGGCGCAGCTCAACTTCGCGCGCGCGCAAGGTATCGAGGTGCGCGCAGGCGACCCCGCCGAGAACGTCCCAGGCAAGAACATCATCATCCCGACGAGTCCCGAGCAGGTCCGCGCCAAGGACTTCCCGCTTGCCAAGATGAGGCGCAGCTACATACGCAACGCGCTTGATCACGCCGGAGCCGGATACACGCCGACGGATGAGGACCTCGAGTTCCTCGCCGCGGACACCAAGACCACGCCCGACGTGGTCGAGGAGATCATCGCGAAGCTCAAAGCGGAGTAAAGCCCTGGTCCGCACAGGCTGACGCCAAGGAGGCGAAGATGGTTCGTCCCGATACGTTCCACGAAGTGCGCGAGCACCTCGCGGATCTCACAGACGCCGAGCTTGAGGCCCGTTTTTGGGATCTCTCGCACAAGGTCGTGGAGCCGCTGGTGGAACTTGCGCGCACGCACACGTCACCCTCCATCGAGCGCAGCGTGCTCATGCGCATGGGCATCGCCTCTCCTGTTGGCGTGGCGGTCGTCTCGGAGTGTGAGAAGCGCGGGCTGCTCGGACATGGCGCCGGGCACGTGGTGCTTGTGTGCATGCAGGCGTGGGGCGTGGATGCACCGACCGCTGCAGCCAGGCTCGCCGCAGGTGACGGCTGGGACGTGCCTGAGTCGACCTGGGGAGGGCAGCGATGAGCGAGCCGGTCGATGTGCGCTTCGGCAGGCCCCTGTCCGACCCGCCGCTGCGGCCCGACGAGAAGCTCGACGTTGAGGCGCTGCTCAAGGATCTGGAGCACTATCGCCCGCGCCGCAAGGGGTGGACGTGGCGTACGCCGGTACCCGGCCAGCGCATGTATGAGTTCACGTATCATGAGACGTCCGAGCCGCTCACGCGCTTTGTGCCGCTGCCGGCGGCCCACTACTTCGACAACATCGACCCTCAGCCCGACTGCGTGATCACCACCGAGATCGCCTCGGGCCGCCCCGAAGACGACGTCCGCCGTATGCGCATGGCAGCGTGGCATGGCGCGGACCACATCATGGTGATCCGCACGGCGGGCCAGAGCCACATGGACGGCCTGCTTGAAGGTACTCCAGAAGGTGTCGGCGGTATCGCCATCACGCGTAAACAGCTGAGGTTCACGCGGCGCGCGCTGGATCTGATCGAGGACGAGGTCGGCAGGCCGATCGACTTCCATAGCTACGTGAGCGGTGTCGCGGGGCCGGAGATGGCGGTGCTCTTCGCCGAGGAAGGCGTCAACGGCGCGCACCAGGACCCGCAGTACAACGTGCTGTACCGCAACATCAACATGTACCGCAGCTTCGTGGACGCGGCCGAAGCCAAGCATGTGATGGCGGCCGCGGGCATGCTACAGATCGATGGCGCGCACAACGCGAACGCCACCGCCGTCAAGGCGTGGAAGGTCATGCCGGAGCTCCTCGTGCAGCACGCCATCAACTGCGCCTACTCCCAGGCCGCCGGCATTCCCAAGCAGCGTATCGCGCTCTCCACCGTCCCGCCGGACGCGGCGCCTGCGCCGTGCATGCGCATGGACCTGCCCTACGCGCTCGCGCTTCGCGACCTCTTCGGCGATTACAAGATGCGCGCGCAGCAGAACACGCGCTACATGGAGTCGGATGGCCGAGACGCGACCGTCTCTCACGTGATGAACCTCATGATCTCCCGGCTCACCTCGGCAGACATCCAATCCACGATCACTCCCGACGAGGGTCGCAACGTCCCCTGGCACTACAACAACGTCGCAGCGGTGGACACCGCCAAGCAAGCGCTTGTCGGCATGGACGGCTTGCGTGAGATGGTGCGCGTGGACCGAGAGAGCGCGGAACTCAAGGCTCGCGTGCGTGAGCTTAAAGAGCGCGCGGTCCTGTTCTTGGAGGCGATGCTCCGGGACGGCGGGTACTTCTCGGCTGTGGAGCAGGCCTACTTCGTGGATTCGGGCGAGTACCCCGAGACACACGATGACGGCATCGCGCGCAAGAGTGACGGTGGAGTGGCGGCGGGCACGGTCGTGGAGCGTGCGGACGACTACATGGCGCCCGTGTGCCACCACTTCGGCGAGAACCATCTGCCCCAGGGCTATCGCGGCGCCGAGTTCGGCGAGGCGAGCCCGTGCGACCTCATCGGAAAGTGCACCCTGTGCGATGACGCGAAGGTGCCCTACATCGACGAGCTCGATCCTGTGGACAACGCCGCCGTGCGGCTTGCCGAGACGGCCGAGCTGCGACACAAGGGGCTCATCAAGCCCGAGGTGGAGTGGGCCGGCGACGGCGTCGTGGCTGTCACGATGTTCTTGCCTGCTGGCGAGGCGGTGGCCGAAGCTGCCGCTCTCGAGCTCGGACGCGCAATGAACCTCACCGATCGTGAGGTCATCCACAAGCGCGTGATGCACCCCGCCGAGGGCACGCTGATCGAGCTCAAAGGCAGGCTGGATGTGGCGATCGATCCTACGACGCTCACCATCCCGCTGCCGCCTGAGACGCTCTCCGACGAAGAGATCCGCGACTTCGTGCACGCGCACCAAGTGCGGTGCGTCGCGGCGACGGTCGGCAACGACGAGCACTCGGTCGGCATGCGCGAGATCATCGACATCAAACACGGCGGGCTGGAGAAGTGGGGATTCTCGGTCACCTACCTGGGAACGTCGGTCCCGGTCGAGAAGGTGCTGGACGCTGCCATCGAACACGCGGCGAGCGTCGTGCTGATCTCGACGATCATCACGCACGCCGAAGTCCACCGCGAGATGATGGAGAAGCTCAGCAGCCTTGCCGAGGAGAAAGGCGTTCGCGACAAGCTGCTGCTCATCAGCGGCGGGACTCAGGTCACCGACGAGCTCGCGCGCGCGTGGGGTATGGACGCGGGATTCGGGCGTAAGGCCAAAGGCGTGGATGTCGCGAGCTTCATCGTCAAAGAGATGCGGCGGCGCGGGCTGTAGCATGGCCGCGTCATAAGCCCTTGCATCCGCGCGATGCGCGTTGTATCGTGGCCAACAATTGTTGTCACAACAACCGTTCTCGGGGGGTTCATATGCCGTCGTCCCATGGGTGGCTGAACGTCATCTATCGTCTGCCCTCCAAGCCGTCGACGTTGCGTGTGAGCGTGTGGAAGCAGGTCAAGGAGCTCGGCGGGCTTCCGCTCCAGCAATCCACCTACGCCTTCCCGGACCGTCCGGACGTGCGTGAGGGGCTTGCGCAGATCGGGAAACTCGTTGAACAGGGGGGCGGGGAAGCTGTGCTCCTTGAGGTTCCGAGCGTGGACGCGAAAACCGAGGCCGCGTTCGTCTCGGGGCTGGCCCGCCTGAGGGACGAGGAGTACGAGGAGATCATCGACGACTGCGAAGAGATGACCCACCGCATCGAGCGCAAGACGGAGCGTCAGCACTTCGACCGGGAGGAACTCTTAGACGCGCGCTCCGATGTGGCGCGCGTGCGCACGCATTTCGAAGCGATCCTCGCGCGTGACTACTTCGGCTCACCACGCCGGGAGGGGGCGACCGAAGCGGTGCGTGCATGCGAAGAGCGGCTCGCCGCCTTCGCCCGCCATGTGCGGCCAGACCACGGGGACCTGCGGGCGTCCAAGAGTGACAAGAGCGGAGCCGCCACTCGGCATGGCCGCGCGCATGTGCGGGCGGAAGGCGCCGCGAACGACGTCATCGATGGCGCTCGCCGTGCACTCGAAGAACTCGAAGCGGGTACGTTGCAGGTGGCCGACACGCGTGTCGAGCCGCCGCAGGACGCCGCAGCGGTGGATCTTGACTACTCCGAGCGTGCGGGCAAGCACTCTCTTAGGATCGACATACGGTGGTGACGGGAGTTCGTGGTCGATGACGCGAAAGGCGCTGGGGAGCGATGACGGAACTGGAAGAGATCGGATACCAGGGACTTACATCCGCTGAGGCGGCGGAGCGGCTGGCGGCGGATGGCCCCAACGAGCTTCCGGCTGCCAAGAAGCGCAGCCTCCTTCAGCAGGCGCTCGACGTCATGCGAGAGCCCATGCTCCTACTCTTGCTCGGCGCGGGCACCATCAACTTCTTGCTCGCCGAACCACTCGACGGCGCGATGCTCATGTTCTTCGTGATCGTGGTCATCGGCATCGAGGTCTACCAGGAGCACAAGACGGAGAACGCGCTCGCCGCGCTTCGGGATCTGTCTTCGCCCCGCGCGCTCGTCCTCAGGGACGGCCAGCGCGTGCGCATCCCGGGCCGCGAGGTCGTACGTGGCGACTATGTCCTTCTCGCCGAGGGGGACCGCGTCCCCGCCGATGGGGTGTTGTTGCAGTGTATGAACTTCTCCGCAGACGAGTCGGCGCTCACCGGCGAGTCCGTGCCGGTGCGCAAAGTCCAGTGCGGCCGGGACGCTGCCGCAAAGCCGATGGGACGCCCCGGCGGTGACGCAACGCCGTGGGTCTTCTCGGGCACCCTGGTCGTCAAGGGCCAGGGCATCATGCTGGCAAAAGCGACGGGTGAGCAGACAGAGCTCGGCCGCATCGGCACGGCGCTCAAGACCATCGAACCCGAACGGACCCGCCTGCAAAAAGAAGTCGACAGGCTCGTGCGAATGGTCGCGCTGCTCGGCGTGGGCGCCGCGGTCGTGGTGGTCGTGGTGTACGGCCTCACGCGTGGTGAGTGGCTGCAGGGTCTGCTCGCGGGGATCGGCACGGCGATGGCCATGCTCCCCGAGGAATTCCCCGTGGTGCTCACGGTATTCCTTGCGCTTGGGGCGTGGAGGCTCTCGCAGCGGCACGTGCTGACACGGCGGACACCTGTGCTCGAGACGCTCGGGTCGGCCACCGTCATCTGTGTAGACAAGACGGGCACTCTCACGATGAACCAGATGACGGTGCGCGAGCTCATCGTCGACGGCGAGTCGTTCCAGATAGGTGAGAGCCCTCTCCCCGAGCGGTTCCACGCGATCGCCGAGTTCGCGACGCTCGCCTCGCCTGTCGACCCCTTCGACCCGATGGACACGGCCTTCAAGGTCCTTGGCGAGAAGTACCTGGCCGAGACGGAACACCTGCATGCGGACTGGGAGCTTGTGCGCGAGTATCCGCTCTCGGAGGATCTGTTGGCGCTCTCGCATGTGTGGCGCTCACCCGAGGGCGATCGCTACGTGATCGCGGCCAAGGGGGCGCCCGAGGCGATAGCTGACCTGTGCCACTTCGACTCCGGGCAGCTCGCTGCGCTCACCGCGACCGTGGAGGCGGCGACCGCCAACGGGCAGCGTGTGCTCGGCGTCGCGCGCGCGTACTTCTCGGTGGACGAAGGTCTTCCGCCCATCCAGCATGACTTCGACTTCGAGTTCATCGGTCTGGCGGGGCTGCACGACCCTGTCCGTCCCGGCGTGCCGGAAGCGGTGGCCGAGTGCAAGCGTGCGGGCATACGCGTGGTCATGATCACCGGCGACTACCCCGGCACCGCGCTTGCCATCGCGAGGGAGATCGGGCTGGATGGCGAGGCCGGTTGTATCACCGGCCCCGAGCTCGAGTCGATGCCGGATGAGGAACTCGCGCGCCGCGTCCGCTCCGTCTCGGTGTTCGCCCGGATGGTGCCCGAGCAGAAACTGCAGCTGATCCGCGCTCTTAAGGCCAACGACGAAGTCGTGGCCATGACAGGTGACGGTGTGAACGACGCTCCGGCGCTGCGGGCGGCCGACATCGGTATCGCCATGGGCGCGAGAGGTACCGACGTAGCCCGGGAGGCGGCGGCGCTCGTCATCACCGACGACGACTTCACCTCGATCGTAGGGGGTGTGCGCCAAGGACGCGGCATCTTCGAGAACCTCCGTAAGGCGATGTCGTACATCATCGCGGTGCACGTGCCGATCGCGGGCATGTCGCTCATCCCTGTCTTCGTGAAGGACTGGCCGCTCGTGCTCCTGCCGGTGCAGATCGCGTTTCTCGAGCTCATCATCGATCCGGCGTGCTCGGTGGTCTTCGAAGCCGAGCCGGTCGACCCGGGTATCATGGACCGGCCCCCGCGGCCGGTCGACGCGCCGATGTTCGGGCGCCAAGTGCTGTCTATCGCATTCCTCCAGGGCGCGTCCGTGCTCCTTGCGGTCTTCGTCGTCTACCTGTGGTCGATCCTCGATGGCCACGATGACGGGGTCGTGCGGTCGCTCACCTTCGCGACGCTTGTGGTAGGCAACCTCGCGCTGATCCTTGTCAACCGTTCGTGGCACTTGTCGATCGCGCGATCGTTCAAGGAGCGCAAGAACACGACGCTGTACTGGATCCTTGGGGTGGCGACCGTTCTGCTCGTGCTCCTCCTCGCCGTACCTGGCGCGCGCGAGGCGTTCCACTTCGGCCCGATCGATCCCGCAGAAGTTCTGATCCCGCTAGTGGCGGGATTCGCCGGCGTCGCATGGTTCGAGGTCTACAAGGCCGTGCGCGGGCGACAGGGGGGCTCGAAGAAGTGAGGGCACTCTCTTTCTAGACCGCCAGTCCATCCGGCGCTCCATGCCGTTCACCTGCCGGTTGCCGCCGCTCGCCTAGGCTTGCTTTCCGCTCTCCGAGCGCTTACCGCCGACCCCGGCGCGACATCTCCCTCCTACGGACGTGTGGCCGTAGCATGCGCACATAGGGACGCCGCTGCCAGGGCCCGGTAGCGCGTCCCCCGGAAAAAGGTGAAGGAGGGAATGATGGCTGACACAGCGGTTGCTGCCGCCCAAGACTACGTCTTGCCAAGGAAGGAGATGACGAAGATCATCGCGGCCTCCTCGGCAGGCACCATGATCGAGTGGTACGACTTCTACATCTTCGGGAGTCTCGCGACTGTCATCTCGAGCAAGTTCTACCAGACGGGAACGCCTCTCGGGAACATGATCGCGTGGCTCGCGGCGTTCGCGATCGGCTTTATCGTCAGGCCTTTCGGCGCGGTGGTGTTCGGCCGCATCGGCGACCTCATCGGTCGGAAGTACACGTTCCTCGTGACGATGACCATCATGGGTCTGTGCACGTTCGGCGTCGGTCTTCTGCCGACCATCGATAAGATCGGCCCGATTGCCGGCATCATCTTGATCTTCCTGCGGATCTTGCAGGGTCTCGCGCTCGGTGGCGAGTACGGCGGCGCGGCGACCTACGTCGCCGAGCATGCGCCGCAGGGCAAGCGCGGCTTCTACACCAGCTTCATCCAGATCACCGCGACGTTCGGCCTGTTCCTGTCGCTGCTGGTGATCCTCGGCTGCAAGGCCTGGTTCGGCGACGCCTTCGCCACCTGGGGCTGGCGCGTGCCGTTCCTGATCTCGGCGGTGCTGCTGGCGGTGTCGGTGTACATCCGCCTGCAGTTGGCCGAGTCGCCGATGTTCCAGCAGATGAAGGCCGAGGGCAAAGGCTCGACGGCGCCGCTGACCGAGTCGTTCGCGCGCTGGGGCAACCTGAAGGTGGTGATCCTGGCGCTGCTCGGCGCAACCGCCGGCCAGGCCGTGGTGTGGTACTGCGGCCAGTTCTACGCGCTGTACTTCCTCGGCCAGACGCTGAAGATCGACAGCACCACCACGCAGCTGCTGATCGCCGCGTCGCTGCTGATCGGCACGCCGTTCTTCGTGTTCTTCGGCTGGCTGTCCGACCGCATCGGCCGCAAGACCGTGGTGCTGGCCGGCTGCCTGCTGGCCGCGGTCACCTACTTCCCGGTCTTCAAGGGCCTGACCCACTACGGCAACCCGGCGATCGAGGCGGCCAGCGCGACGGCGCCGGTGACGGTGATCGCCGATCCCGCCACCTGCAGCTTCCAGGTCGATCTGATCGGCAAGAAGACCTTCACCAACTCCTGCGACGTGGCGAAGAGCTACCTGGCCAAGAAGGGCATTCCCTACGACAACGTCGCCGCGCCCACCGGCACGCTGGCGCAGGTGAAGGTGGGCAGCACCGCGATCGACGCCTTCGAGGGCGGCGGCCTGGCCAAGCCGGATTTCAAGGCGCGCAGCGAGGCGTTCGGCAAGAGCGTCGGCGCCGCGCTGGCCGACGCCGGCTACCCGGAGAAGGCCGATCCCGCGCAGGTCAACAAGCCGATGCTGATCGTGCTGCTGACGCTGCTGGTGATCTACGTGACCATGGTGTACGGCCCGATCGCGGCGTGGCTGGTCGAGATGTTCCCGACCCGCATCCGCTACACCTCGATGAGCCTGCCGTACCACATCGGCAACGGCTGGTTCGGCGGCTTCCTGCCGACCACCGCCTTCGCCATCGTGGCCTGGACCGGCAACATCTACTCCGGCCTGTGGTACCCGATCGTGGTGTCGCTGATGACGTTCGTGATCGGCCTGCTGTTCCTGCGCGAGACCAAGGACGTCGACATCGCCAAGTGATCCACGCACCGCGACGGACGCCGGCCGGGTGCCGGCGTCCGTTTTTTCCCCGGCGCGCTCAGCGGCGCCGGATCAGGCCGATGACCAGCAGCAGGATGATCGCGCCGATCAGCGCGTGGACGATCGCGGCGACGATGCTGCCGCCGATGACCAGGCCGATCCGCGGCAGCAGCCAACCGGCGAGGAACGCGCCGACGATGCCGACCGCGATGTTGCCGAACAGGCCGAAGCCGTAGCCGCGCACGACCAGCCCGGCCAGCCAGCCGGCGATGCCGCCGACGATCAGGAACACGAGCAGCGATTCCATGGCGCTCTCCTCGCAGCGAGGGCGGCAAGCGAACGCGCGACGTCCGCCCCCGGTGGCGGCGCGCGGCGGATCAGGCGGCGGCGGGCGGCTGCGGGTCCCGCGCGGACGGGGGTTTCAGCGTGGCCTTGAGCGCGGCGATCTCGCCGTCGCTGAGCTGTTCGGGGCGGGAACTGGCGTCGATGCGCGCCTGCGCGAAGGCGAACACGGCGGCGATCGCGCCGAGCAGCGCCAGCATCAGGCCCAGGCCCATCCAGCCGGGCGAGCGCGTGGCCAGGGCGATCAGCAGGCCCAGCAGGGCGGTGGCGGCGAGGATCCAGCGCATCGGTGCGCTCCACGGTGCGGCGGCGGCATCATAGCGCAGCGTCCGCGCCGTCGACGCGCTATCGTTGGCATCCCTCGATGCGGGGGACGGGGCGCGGATCGGGTCGCCGTGTCGCAGCCGCCGAGACGGCCGGTCCCCACGCTCGCGCGGCGAGGTGCCGCATGGATCCACGCTCTCCGTCCGAACCGCAACGCATCAAGGGCCGCGGCGCCGCGTCCAACCGCGAGGGCCGCTACGAGTCCGTCGCGTACCGGGCCGAGGACGACGGCTGGGGCGCCGAATCCGGGCCCGCCCCGCGCCCGCCGACCACGGTGCGCGAGGAGCGCGCGCGCAGCATCATCAGCCGCAACGACTCGCCGGACGTGCCGTTCGAGCAGTCGATCAATCCGTATCGCGGCTGCGAGCACGGCTGCGCCTACTGCTTCGCGCGGCCCTCGCACAGCTACCTCAACCTGTCGCCGGGGCTGGACTTCGAGACGCGCCTGTTCGCCAAGGGCAACGCCGCCGCGCAGTTGCGCCGCGAGCTGGCGCGCCCCGGCTATCGCTGCACGCCGATCAACCTCGGCGCCAACACCGATCCCTACCAGCCGATCGAGAAGCGCTGGCGGCTCACCCGCCAGGTGCTGGAGGTGCTGGCCGAGTGCCGGCATCCGTGCACGATCGTGACCAAGAACGCGCTGGTCGAGCGCGACCTCGACCTGCTGGCGCCGATGGCGCGCGAGCGCCTGGTGCAGGTGTTCGTCTCGGTCGGCAGCCTCGACAACCGCCTCGCCAGCCGCCTCGAGCCGCGCGCCAGCGCGCCGCATCGGCGCATCGAAGCGATCCGCGCGCTGGCCGACACGGGCGTGCCCTGCGGCGTGCTGGTCGCGCCGATCATCCCGGCGCTGAACGACCGCGACCTCGAGCACGTGCTGGAAGACGCCGCCGCGGCCGGCGCCAAGGTCGCCGGCTACACCGTGCTGCGCCTGCCGCACGAGCTGAAAGGGCTGTTCCGCGAATGGCTGGAACTCAACGTGCCGCAGCGCGCCGAGCACGTGATGAGCCTGGTGCGGCAACTGCACGGCGGGCGCGACTACGACCCCGATTTCGCCGCGCGCATGCGCGGGCAGGGACCGCTGGCCGCGCTGATCCGCCGCCGCTTCGAGGTGGCCTGCCGGCGCCTCGGCTACGCGCGCACGCGCGACCTGGCGCTGGACGCCTCGCGCTTCCGCCCGCCCGGCCAGGCGCCCGATCCCCAGCTCGCCCTGTTCGACTGAAACGCCCGCGCGCGCTGCGCCGTCCTCCACGCAGGAGCCCGCGGGGTGACGGCCGCCGCTGTCGCCGCGGCCGCGATCCGGCATCATGGCGCGCCGGAGGTGGACGATGCGCGAAGTGATCCTGGTGCGACACGCCGAAGCGATGCAGGCCGCCGCCGACGGCAGCGACCGCGAGCGGCCGCTCAGCGTGCGCGGCGAGAGCGAGGCGACCGCCGCCGGCCGCTGGCTGCTCGCCCGCGGCGCGCACCCGGCACACGTGCTGTGCTCGCCGGCGCGGCGCGCGCAGATGACCGTCGAGCGCGTGCTGGCCACGCTCGGCCCGCTGCGCCCGCACTACGAGCCGGCGATCTACGACGCCACCCCCGGCGAGCTGCTGGTGCTGCTCGACGCCCTGCCGGATGCCGCCCAGGCCATGCTGGTCGGGCACAACCCGGGCCTCGAGCGGCTGGTCGCGCTGCTGGTCAGCGGCCGCTCGGTGGACTATCGCGGCATGCCGCCGGCGGCGATCGCCTGGATCCGGCTGGACGGCGCGCTCGAGCCGGGCGCGGGCCGGCTGCACGCGTTCTGGTCGCCGTGAGCGCGCGCGCGCGCCTGCTGCTGCTCCTGCTGCTGGCGGCCGCCGCGCCCGTCTCCGTCGCGGCCGATTACGTGGTCGACGCCGCGCACTCGCGCGCCGCCTTCTCCCTGCGCGCACTGCTGGTGTTCGGCGTGGACGGATGGTTCGACGGCGTGTCCGGCACGCTCGAAACCGATCCGGCCACCGGCACCGCGCAGGTCGAGGCCTGGATCGACGCGGCCAGCCTGCACATGCACAACCCGCGCTACGACGCCTGGGCGCGCTCGGCGGAATTCTTCGACGTGGAGCGCTATCCGCGCATCCACTTCCGTTCCGAGCCGTTTCCGCTGGACGCGCTGCAGCGGGGCGGCGCCGTGACCGGGCGGCTGACCCTGCACGGCTTCAGCGGCCCGGTCAGCCTGCAGTTGGCGCCGCGGGACTGCGTGCCGCTGGCCGACGCGGACTGCCCCCTGCAGATCCACGGCGCGGTCAGCCGCTCCGATTTCGGCATGCGCGCCCATCGCGCGACGCTGTCCGATACGGTCAGGCTCGACCTCGCCATCGTGATCCGTCCTGTGGACGGTGCCGCGCCCGCCGCCGGCGCCGCGCCTGCCGCGGCCGGAACCGCGGCCCAGCCCGCCGAGGCCACGTCGTCCGGCTGAGCGCGCCGGCTATCATCGGCGCATGCCTCGCCGCCATTTCCTGCCGCTGCTCGCGCTGGCCCTGCTGGCCCTGACCGGCTGCACGCTGTCGCGCGGGCAGATCCGCCGCGCCGACGCCGTGCTGGCGCTGGCGGCGGACCGCACGGTGACCTGCACGCGCGCCGACGCCTGCGCCGAGCCTTCGCCATTGCTCGACCTCGCCGCGCAGGCGCTGGCGCAGTCGACGCCGCAGCATCCCGAGCACTACGTGGCGATGCTGGACGTCGGCGAGGACGCGCTGGCCGCGCGCATCAACCTGATCCGCGCGGCGCGCCGCTCGATCGACATCCAGACCTACATCTGGGTCGACGACGACGCCGGCCGGCTGGTGCTGGAGGAGCTGGTGCGCGCGGCGCGGCGTGGCGTGCGCGTGCGCATCCTCGCCGACCAGTTGTTCTCGTTCTCCGACCCGGCCTGGCTGGCGCGGCTGGCGCGTACCCACGCCAACCTGGAGATCCGCCTGTACAACCCGACCTTCGACGAGGCCGGCACCGGCCCGGTCGAGTTCGCCGCCGGCGTCGTCTGCTGCTTCTCCTCGTTCAACCAGCGCATGCACAACAAGCTGCTGCTGGTCGACGACGCGGCCGGCATCACCGGCGGGCGCAACTACCAGAACGACTACTACGACTGGAACGAGCGCTACGACTACCGCGACCGCGACGTGCTGGTGATGGGCCCGGCCGCGCGCGCGATGGGCACCAGCTTCGAGACGTTCTGGAACCACCCGCGCGCGGTGCCGCTGACCCACCTGCGCGACGTCAACGCGCGCATCCTCGCCGACGGCCCGGGCGCGGCGGCGTGGAGCCCGCCGGGCTACGCCAACGCCGCGCGCGTGGCGCGCCTCGCCGCCGCCGCGGACGATCCGCAGTACCTGCAGCAGCACCTGCTGGCGCACGTGTTCAAAATCGGCCGTGTCGACTACTTCTCCGACCTGCCGGACAAGCCGCTCGATCCGGACGCGGCCGACGAGCGCGAGCTGACCCGGCACATCGTCAAGCTGGTCGCCGCGGCCGAGCGCGAGGTGGTGATGCAGACGCCGTACCTGGTGATCAGCGGCCGTGCGCGCCGGCTGTTCCGCGAGCTGCGCCGCGACCGCGCCGGCTTGCGCGTGATCGTCTCCACCAACTCGCTGGCCGCCACCGACGCGTTCCCGGTGTACGCGCTCTACCACAAGCACAAGAAGCGCTACCTCAAGCATTACGGCTTCGAGATCCACGAGTTCAAGCCGCATCCCGCCGAGGCACCGCTGCTGGTCGCGCACTACGAGGAGCTGACCGGCGAGGGCGCCGAGCAGGGCACCGGCACCGGCAGCCGCGGCAGCCGCACCGGCCGCGTGCCGTTGAAGACCGGCGGCCTGCGCCTCGGCCTGCACGCCAAGTCGATCGTGGTCGACGGCAAGCTGGCGCTGGTCGGCTCGCACAACTTCGACCCGCGCTCGGACCGCTACAACACCGAGTCCGGCGTGATCGTCTACGACGCCGCGTTCGCCGACGCGCTGCGCGACTCGATCCTGCGCGACACCGCGCCGCAGAACGCCTGGGTGGTGGCGAAGCGGCCGCACATCCCGGTGCTGTCCAGGATCAGCAACGCGATCGGCGACCTGTCCGCGGCGCTGCCGCTGTTCGACCTGTGGCCGTTCCGCTACGCCACCAGCTACGAGCTGAGGCCCGGCTGCCAGCCGCTGTCGCCGTTCGACCCGAAGTTCCAGCAGTGCTATGTGCCGGTCGGCGACTTCCCCGAGGTCGACCTGCCGCTGAAGAGCATCTACACGCGCATCTTCACCGCGTTCGGCGCCGGACTCACGGGCATCCTCTGAGGAAGGCCCGGATCGCCCGATGGAAGCCGGGGCGCAAGGCGGGCGCCGCAGGGTGCGCATCGGGCGGGCACTGCAGGCGGCGGCAATCCCCGCCCCGCTGCGCGGGGACTCGACCCTTCGGCGTGCGCGGAAACGCGCTGCGGGCGCCCGTCTGCCGACCCGCGCCGCAGGTGACGATCCGCCGTTGACGCTTCTCCGGCCCTGGCCTAGGCTCATCGCCTTTCGCCGGAGCCCTGCCATGAGCATGGATATCAGCATCACCCTGAGCGACGCCGACCTGGCGCATTTCGTCACCGGCATGCGCCAGGCGCGGGATCGCGCCCGCAATCTGACCGACGCGCAGGTGATCGAGTCCGCGCGCGGACTGCTCGCGCAGACGGGCGGCGTCGCCGTGCCGGACTTCGTCGCCTCGCGCCTCGGCCGTCTCGAGACCATGATCGCGATGGTCGAGGACGTCGGCTTCGGCCTGCCCGACGAGGACCGCGCGCACGTGCTCGCCGCGCTGACCTACTTCGCCAACCCGAACGACGTCATCCCCGACGCCGTGCCGGTGCTCGGTTTCCTCGACGACGCGATCATGATCGAGCTGTGCGTGCGCGAGCTGCGCCACGAGCTGGAAGCCTACGAGGACTTCCGCGACTGGCGCGCCGGCGAGGCAGCGCGCCACGGCGAGGAGCCGGCCAGGCTGATGCTGAAGCGCGTCGACTGGGCCGAGGCGCGCCGCATCGAGTCGATCGAGCGCATGCGCCGCCGTCGCCGCGACGCCTATGCCGGCGGCGCCTGGCAGCCGGTGCTGTTCCGCGTGTCCTGAGGTTTGTCGGGCAAAGTCCGAAAGAGTCCCGCCCCGGACACGCGGGCGCGCCTTCCACGTGCCCGGCGAGCGCCCCGCGGGTCGCCTGCCGGCATCCGTAGGGCGGAATCGCCGCGCAGCGGCGCTTCCGCCACGCGTGTTCCGGGGGCGTCGGGGGGTCGCCTGCACGCAGGCTGCCACCAGAGCAATTCGTGCGTCCGTCAACCGCCGCCGGCGTCGATGCGGAAGCGTACCGGCACGTCGAGCGCACCGTCGATCGCCTGTCCGTCACGCCGCGCGGCGCGGAAGCGCCACTGGCGCACCGATTCCACCGCGGCCTGGTCCAGCTCGGGCCAGCCGCTCGACTGCGCCAGCGTGGCCGCCTCGACCTGGCCGTCCGCGTCTACCTGGACATGCACCACGGTCACACCCTCGTGATGTCCGCGCAGCGCCGCGATCGGATAGTGCGGCGCGCTCGTCGTCACGATGCCCGGCGCTTCGACCGCACTGGCCGCGGGCGCCGCGGGCGCCGCGGGCGCCACGTGCGGTGCGTGCGGGCGCGCGGCGCGATGCGTCGGGCGCACCGGCGCGGGGCGTGCGGCGTGCGGCGGCGGTGGCGGCAGGGTGAAAGCCGGCGTCCCGCCGAACGCGAACGGCGCGCCGCTCAGCCAAGCCACGCCGAGCGTGCTGCCGGCGAGCAGCAGCAGGGTCAGCAGCCAGATCAGGCGGGTATGCGACACGGGGCGCCGGAAGTGTGGGCGACGGGTTCGCCCGCAGCATGCCAGGGTCGCGCTGAACGGCCGGCGAGTGTGTGCGGCGCGTGGCGGAATCGCGCGCGCGAACCGCCCCGCGGGGCGGCGCCCTACGGCCGCTCGAGGATCGCCGTCACGCCCATGCCGCCGGCGGTGCAGATCGAGATCAGGCCGCGGCCGGAGCCTTTCTGCTCGAGCGTCTTCGCCAGCGACGCCACCAGGCGCGCGCCGGTGGCGGCGAACGGATGGCCGACCGCCAGCGAGGAGCCGTTGACGTTGAGCCGGGCCGGATCGATCGCGCCCAGCGGTTTGTCCTTGCCGAGGCGGTTGCGGCAGTAGTCGGCCGATTCCCACGCGCGCAGCGTGCACAGCACCTGCGCGGCGAAGGCCTCGTGGATTTCGTAGAAGTCGAAGTCCTGCAGGGCCAGCCCGGCCTCGTCGAGCATGCGCGAGACGGCGATGGTCGGCGCCATCAGCAGGCCCTCGCCGTGCACGAAGTCGACCGCGGCGACCTTGGCGTGGCTCAGGTAGGCCTGCACCTTCAGCCCGCGCGCCGCCGCCCAGTCCTCGCTGGCCAGCAGCACCGCGGCGGCGCCGTCGGACAGGCCGGTCGAGTTGCCGGCGGTCAGCGTGCCGCGGCCGGAGGTCTTGTCGAACGCCGGCTTCAGCGCGGCCAGCTTTTCCATCGAGGTGTCCGCGCGCAGGAAGCCGTCGCGCTCCAGTCCGCGGAACGGCACCAGCAGGCCGTCGAAGAAGCCGGCCGCGTAGGCCGCCGCGAGCTTCTGGTGGCTGCCCAGCGCGAATGCGTCCTGCGCCTCGCGCGCGATGTTCCACTCGCGCGCCATCAGCTCGCAGTGGTCGCCCATCGACTTGTGCGTGCGCGGCTCGGCCACGCCGGGGAAGCTCGGCTTCAGCTCGCCGAACGAGAAGCCCGACAGCGCGGCCTTCAGCTTGTCCTGCCAGGTCTTGGCGCGGTTCACCGCCAGCACGCGCTGCTGCAGCCGGCGCCCGTAGACGATCGGCACGTCGCTGGTGGTGTCGCTGCCGCCGGCGATGCCGGCCTCGATCTGCCCGGTGGCGATCTTGTTGGCGATGATGATCGCGTTGTCCAGCGAGGTGCCGCAGGCGCGCGCGGTGGTGATGCCCGGCGTGGTCGGCGCCAGGCCGGAAGACAGCAGCGCCTCGCGCGCCAGGTTCCAATCGAAGCTGTGCTTGATCACCGCGCCGAACGCCACTTCGCCCAGCTCGACGCGGTGCAGGCCGTAGCGCTCGACCAGCGTGCCGAGCACCTTCACCGACATGCCGAAGTTGCCGACGTCGGCGTAGGCGGTGTTGTTGCGGCAGAACGGGATGCGCACGCCGCCCACCACACCGACGCGCTTCAGGGTCTGCTGCATGGTCGCGGTCCTCGCAAATGAGGCAAGGCTAGCGCGCGCGGCGGCGGCGCGGAAGTCCGTGCATGCGCGGTCTGCTAAAATTTCCTGCTTCCGGGAGCGGTTTCGGCTGCGGTTTCGGGACAGCGATTCGGGGCTGAGGCCCTCCCACAGGTACGGGCGATTCGCGGCCGACGCCGCGCGCCCGCTTCGATGAAGCATCCAGAATCCCGCGTCTGCCGGAGTCGCGCATGTCCACCGAAACCGTCGCCTGTCCCGCCGTGCTCGCCCTCGAGTTCATGCCCGGCGAGGCGCCGCCGCGCCTGACCTTCGACCGCGACCAGGCCGACGCGCTGGCCGCGCACATCGCCGAGGACCTGCGCGCGGTGCTGCCCGAGATCGCGCAGGCGCGGCTGGTGCTGGGCGGCGCGATGTTCGACGCGGTCGAGCTGCTGCGCCCCGGCTTCCCGGTGTGGGCCTCGCTCGACGCGCTGGCCGCGCGCGCGCCGCGCGCCGACGAGGCGCACGTGCTCACCTTCGGCGCGCACGACGGCCGCATGCCGACCGCCGCGCTGACGCCCGATCCCGCCTATGCGGAAGCGCCGATGCGCTACCTGCCGTGGTCGCTGCAGGCGTCGCCCGAGCTGGCGCAACGGCTCGGCGAGGCGATGGAAACCGAGCTGATCGGCCAGGGCCAGGCCGGCGAGCGCACCTCCGATCTGGTGATGCGCCTGCTCGGCGTGCGCCTCGAGCACGCGCGCTACCTGACCCGCCACGACCTGCTCGCGGTGACCTGCGTGCAGTACGAGCACGCCTCGCTGGCGGCGCTGTGGGAGCTGATCGAGATCGCCCTGCTCAGCCCGTCGCAGCGGCACGCGGCGATGTCCGCGCGCGGCATCACCTACGCCTATGCCGACGGCGCGATCGCGGCGGAGCTGCCGAGCTTCGAACGCTGGTACGCCGCGGCCGGGCAGGGCGTGGATGCGGACGAACGCGCGCACGCCTGGGCCGGCACCCTGTTCGAGCTGCGCCAGTCGGCCGCGCTGCTGGCCGCGCATCGCCTGCCGCTGCGGATCGGCGGCGAGGTGCCGCGCGACGGCTACGCGATCGAACCGCTCGCCGCCGCGCGTCCGGAGCTGGGCACGCCGACGCTGCACGCGCACGAGGCGCCCGGCCTCGGCGTGGTCGCGGTCAGCGTGGCGCAGGCCGCGCCCGACGGCGCGCACCTGCTCGCGCATGGCTATCCGCTGACGCGCGCCGCGTTGGGCGCGCTGTGCGAAACGCTGGCGCTGCGCTACCGCGCCGCGCCGCACCTGCAGCGGCTGGGGCGCATCGTGCTCGACGCTGACGCGCGCGCGCTGGCCGTGCCGGCGACCGCCGCCACGCACTAGCGCCACCGCGCGCGGGTGGTGGGCGTAGGGTGGGCTTTAGCCCACCATGGGTAATCGCGACGACAATCCGATGGTGGGCTAAAGCCCACCCTACGCCCAGCCTACGTCACGTGCGCGCGCGGCGCGTTCAGCGCAGCAGCGCCTCGTACATGTAGTAGTGGCAACGCTGCATGCCGAGGCCCGCGTACGTCGCCTGCGCGCGCGCGTTCTCGGTTTCGACGTACAGGCGCAGCCCGCAGACGTCGCCGCGCGCGCGCGCGCGGCGCTCGACCTCGGCGTACAGCGCGCGGAACGCGCCGCCGCGGCGCGCGTGCGCGGCGACGTACACGCTCTGGATCCACCAGAAATCGCCGTCGCGCCAGTCGCTCCATTCGTGCGTGACCAGCAGGCAGCCGGCCGCTTCGCCGCCGCGCTCGGCGATCAGGTAGAAGCCGCGCGCCGGTTCGTCGAACACGCGCGTCACGCCGCGCGTCAGCACCGCGCGGTCCAGCGTCTTCGCCTCGGTCTCCAGCGCCATCGCGGCGTTCCACTCGACCAGGCGGGGAATGTCGGCGCGGCTGGCGTCGCGGATCAGGATCTCGCTCATCGTCGTCCTCATGGTTTGCGCGGCGCGCGGCGCCGCGAGGCGCCGAGCTTGCGGGTGAGCGTGTTGCGGCCGAGCCCGAGCGCGGCCGCGGCGTGCTGGCGGTGGCCGCCGTGCGCAGCCAGCGCGGCGTCCAGCAGCACGCGGTCGAAGACCTCGCGCGCGCGCGCATGCAGGTCGCGCGCGCCGTGCGCGAGTTCGGCGTCGGCCCAGGCGCGCAGCGCGTCGCTCCATTCCGCGCCCGGCGCCGCGGCCTGCGCGCCGTCGTGCAGGATGTCCTCGGCCAGCACGGTGCTGCCGGGCGCGATCACCGCCATGCGCCGGCACAGGTTCTCCAGCTGGCGCACGTTGCCGGGCAGCTCCAGCGCGGCCAGCGCCTTCAGCGCGGCCGGCGCGAAGTGCTTCTCCGGCAGCTTCAGCTCGCGCGCGGCGGCGGCGAGGAAATGCTTCGCCAGCAGCGGAATGTCCTCGCAGCGTTCGCGCAGCGCCGGCAGGCGGATGCGCACCACGTCGAGGCGGTGCAGCAGGTCGGCGCGGAATTCGCCGCGCGCCACCTTGGCGTCGAGGTCCTGGTGCGTCGCCGCGATCACGCGCACGTCGGCATGCAGCAGTTCGCGGCCGCCGACGCGGTAGAACTCGCCGCCGGCGAGCACGCGCAGCAGGCGCGTCTGCAGCGCCTGCGGCATGTCGCCGATCTCGTCGAGGAACAGCGTGCCGCCCTCGGCCTGCTCGAAGCGGCCGTGGTGGCGGCGCGCGGCGCCGGTGAAGGCGCCGGCCTCGTGGCCGAACAGCTCGGATTCGAGCAGCTCGGCCGGAATCGCCGCGGTGTTCAGCGCCACGAACGGTCGCTCGCGGCGCGCGCTCTCGCGGTGCAGCGCGCGCGCGGCCAGCTCCTTGCCGGTGCCGGTCTCGCCGACGACCAGCACGGAGAGATCGCTGGCGGCGACGCGGCCGATCAGGCGGAACACCTCGCGCATCGGCGCGCTTTCGCCGAGCAGCGCGGACGGCGGCTCGGCGCTGCGCGCGGCGACGGGCGCGGCCGGCGCGCTGTCCAGCGCGCGGCGCACCGCGGCCAGCGCCTGGTCGAGGTCGAACGGTTTGGCGAGGTAGTCGAACGCGCCGGCGCGGTAGGCCGCGGCGGTACTGCCGACGTCGGTGTAGGCGCTCATCACGATCACCGGCAGCGCCGGATGCTCGCGCTTGACGCGCGCCAGCAGGGCGAGGCCGTCGCCGTCGGGCAGGCGCACGTCGGTCAGCAGCAACGCCGGCGTCCCGCGCGCCAGCGCGCGCGCGACGTCATCGACCGCGGTGAATTCGCGCACCGCGTAGCCGGCCTCGCGCAGCGCGGTGGCCAGCACGAAGCGCACGCCGCGGTCGTCGTCGAGCAGGAAGATTTCGGGAGCGTGCGGCGCGTTCATCGCGGCGTCTCGTCGGCGGTTTCGCTCGGCAGGCGCAGCACGAAGCAGGTCAGCCCGTTGCGGCGCAGGTGTTCCAGCTCGCCGCCGTGCTCGCGCGCGATCTCGCGCGCCAGCGCCAGCCCGAGCCCGCTGCCTTCGGCGCGGCCCGACACCAGCGGCAGGAACAGCGTCGCCTCCAGCGCCGCCGGCACGCCGCGGCCGTCGTCCTCGACTTCGACGCGCAGCCAGCGCCGTGCGCCGCCGCCGCGCACGCCGGCCTCGGCGCGCGTGCGCAGCACGATGCGCGACGCGCCGGCCTCGACTGCGTTGCGGCCGAGGTTCAGCAGCAGTTGCAGCAGGCGGTCGGCGTCGCCGCGCACCGCCGGCAGGCTGGGATCGTAGTCGCGCACCACCGCGAGATCGGCGCGCTCGGCGCCGAGCAGCGCGGCGAGGCGGTCGAGCAGGCCGTGCAGGTTGACGCTGGCCGGCACCAGCGTGCCGCGCGCGCCCAGCAGGCGTTCGGTCAGCGCGGCGAGGCGGCCGGCTTCGGTGAGGATCAGCTCGGCCAGCGCGCGCTGCGCCGGCTCGTCCAGCTTGCGCAGCAGCAGTTGCGCCGCGCCCGATACGCCGGCCAGCGGATTGCGCACCTCATGCGCGAAGCCGCGCAGCGACTCCGACAGCCGCGGCGCCTCGGCCTGCGCCGGCGCGGCCGGCTGCGCTTCCAGCAGCAGGCCCTGCGGCAGCGGGTTGAAGCAGAGGTCGAGGCGCACCTCCGCGCCCGGCGCCGCGCACACCGCCAGGCCGCGCACGCGCAGCAGGCGGCGCTCGTCCAGCGCCCGCCGCGCCAGTTCGACCAGTACCGGCTCCGCCGGCGCCAGCACGCCGAGCGGCTTCCCCACCAGCCGCGCCGCGCCCACTCCCACCAGCTCGCCCAGCCCCGGATTCACCCGCCGCAGGACCAGCCCCTCATCCAGCCAGGCGACGCCGGTGGCGAGCTGGTCGAGCAGGGGCGCGGCGTCGATGGGGCCATGGGGGTGCATTGCACCATGATAGTGCATTCATGGCGGCTGACCGCTCCGGCATGTGTTTCGCCGTGATCGTGCTCAAGTTCGCTGTGGCAATCGTGTGCTCGCCTGGGCAGGGTTTGCGGCCCGGGTGTACACGCCCTGCAAGATCGCGGCGTGCATTTGGCGGGAACCGACAGCGCACACTGTGGCGCGGAGCACGGCGGGGCGGAGCCACAGGGTGGAGAGGATTAATTGGCGACGTCCCCAAAACTGCAGCGCGGCGTAGCGGTCGAAATCGCCACTAGCGACCCCCCCCCCCTTACACGAACGGCCCATTAGGAGTGTAGGATTTCATCCACGGGCGGACATGAGGAACAACCGATGGCTACAAAGGGGACGGTCAAAACCACAGCTGCCAGTGGGCGCGCCATGTTTTCGGGTTTCAAGATGGCGAGCAACGGGGCGATGGTCGTTGAACGCAGTAAGCTCCATGATTCTGACGGCTATAAGCGCCAAGTCCAGGCATTGACAGTGCTCAAGGAACATCGGAAGGAAAAAGTAAAGTAACGCAGCGATTGGGCCCCATCGGGCCCAATTTTGTCTCCAGGGGGAGCAACAGGGATGGGCCCAGCAGTCTTTGCGCTGATTTTTCTTTCGAGCGGATATTTGCTCCTGCGCCGTTGGTCGATCACCAGGCCTCACGCGCTAAGCTGGGATGGCCACGCACTCTACTTCAGTGTGGTTGTGGCCTCTATCGTTCTCGCGGTCGAGGCCGACATCCTCCGAGAAATTGTCGAGAGGTCCGGAGCGCTTGGGGTGCAATTTAATGCGAAGATTTCCGGAGTGCTATCCGCATTCGCTACAGAAAACAAACTGAGCGTTCTTGGAGTGACGGCTGTCTGGTCCGTTCCGATCGCGGCTATTAGTTTCACTCTGCTGAATGTCCCTATCCGATTCTCGTCGTTTCTTCGCGTTCAACTTTACTTGAGGTTGAGTTGCCTCGGTGAACTCGAAGAGTTTCTCCTGATCACAAGCGCTCGAAATTTGCCTGTCATGCTAACGTTGGCATCAAGAAAGGTTTATGTAGGATTTTCGCTTGAGGCTAATGCTTCGCGGGGTAAGAAGGACTGGGTCAGGATCGAGCCACTGCTTTCCGGTTATAGAGATAATGATCAGGAGTTCGTAGACACGACTGACTACAGTTGGTTACATGCCGGCGGTTCCCAACAGAACTTTAGGCGGGAAGACTTCGACATCATTGTTCCTGCCTCCGAGATTGTCTCGGCTCATGCATTCGACCTAAACATCTATGTTCAGCGGTTCCTGAATGGCGGAACATCTTCTTCGTCGGCGAGTGTTCCCGAAGGAGCAGACACCGTAAGTGGTGCAAGCAATGCGCGCGTCGAACGCGCCGCAGGCCAGCCCACGACTAAAAGTGAAAGACTTTACTGGAGCTTCTGCGGTGCGCTGGCGGGATTGGCTCCAGTCGCATATTTTTCGTGGTGGCTCGTTTCAGTTTTTTGGATATTGATGACAGCGCTACTGGCTTATGCGAGTGTTATTGATAGTGAAGGATCATGACCCTTGTTGGAAAACGGTATCAGGTTCACTTACACGCGTTTGAATTGCGCGTTTGAATTGCGGTCGCCGCGTTGCCTCGCTCGGCCATCGTTGGATAACTGCTGTAAAAGTTGAGTAACTACCTGATGCCCGGGCTTCGTTGTCGGTGCTCAGGCTGCGAGTATCGCGGGATTGGCTTCAGTGACTTCTCTGCTCGAGGACTGACCGACACCTCTGCCGTTATGCTCGGCACTGAAACCGCCACGGGGCGGTCTTTGGGGAGAGCGTTGCGATGAGGTACGTAGCCGGCGGTTTCCTGCTGTCGCTGTTGCTTGCCGCGCCGCTGTCGGCGCAGAACGTCGGTACCGTGAGGCCGATGGTGGTGCCCAAGGTCGCCGATACCGTGCAGATCGACTACCGGGCGCAGTGGGAGCAGGAGCGGGCGAAGAACCAGCAGTTGCGCGAGGAGAACGCCAGCCTGCATGCGCAGCTGGAGGCGTGGACGCGCAAGGGCGGCAGCCAGGTGCACGCCTATTGCGAGACGCCGACGGTGAGCGCCAACAGCGCCGGCGCGCGCAACGACTGCGCGGCGGCGGGCTACACCTGCGAACCGGTCAGCGGTCTGTGCCGGACCAGCGCGGCCAATTCCGACCAGTGCGCCGGCGGCCGTACGTGGTGCGTGTACGGCAACCGCTGCGTGCGGTCCGCGGAAGAGTGCCGGCCCTGAGCTGCGGCCGCGACTTCGAATCGTAATGCATCCACCTCGACCGGCGGCGCCGACCGTGCCGCCGGTCGACTCCAGGCGCGGCAGCTAGCCGCTGCCCGGGCCGCGATTGCGAAAACGCACAGCCGCCCTCATCTGCGGACGCATCGCTCGAGGGGTGGCTCCATGGACACGACGCGGCACGACGGATTGCATGCAACGCTTCTCGCCGACGGTTTCGCCTTCGTTCCCGCCGCGCGCATGCGCGCGCGGCTGGAGGCGCACGGCGCTCTCGCCGACGGCGACGCGTTCGCGGCGAGCTGGGACGCGCTGGAGCCCGACACCTACATGGCCGACCACGGCCGCTACCGGCGCCGCCGCCACGCGGTGTTCGCGGCGGACGCGGGCGGCGCGATTGCGCGGCAGCCGCACCAGCCGCACTACCAGAGCCGCGAGTACAACCCGCTGAACGGCGGCGTCGAGCGCTGGTTCGCGCCAATCGAGGACGCGATCGGCGCGGGCGCGACGCTGCGCGCGGTGCTTGCGTACTGCCGCGCCCTGTTCGGCGGGCTCGCGCCCGAGGTGCGGCGCTGGCATATCGAAGTGCACCAGTTCCGCATCGAGGCGCGCGCCGGCGAACCCGGTTTGCCGACGCCGGAAGGCGTGCACCGCGACGGCGTCGACTACGTGCTGGTGCTGCTGGTGCGCCGCCGCAACATCGCCAGCGGCACCACGACGATCCACGCGCCGGGCGGCGCGGCGCTGGGCAGCTTCACCCTGGCCGATCCGTTCGACGCCGCGCTGGTGGACGACCGCCGCGTGTTCCACGGCGTCACCGCGGTGCAGCCGCTGGATGCCGCGCAACCGGCCTGCCGCGACGTGCTGGTGGTGACGTTCCGCCGCGCCTGAGCGGCGCGCGTCAGCGCACGAAGAACCAGACGACGCCGACCACCAGCGCCACGCGCAGCGCGTGGTAGAGCGGGCGGTTGGCGCGCTTCAGGCGCTTGCGGTATTCGCCGGCCGTGTGGGCGAAGCCGTACACGCGGTTGACCACGCCGACGCGGTCGCTGTCGAGGTTCTGCGTCGCGGTGGCGCGGCCGAGCAGGCCGCCGATCCAGCGGTTCAGCGCGCGCATCGGCGCGGTGCGCAGCGGGCGCTCGACGTCGCAGAACAGGATCACGCGCGTTTGCCCGGTACGGTTCTCGGCCCAGTGCACGTAGGTTTCGTCGAACAGCACGTCCTCGCCGTCGCGCCAGGCATACGGCTCGCCGTCGACGATGATGCGGCAGGCGTCGGAGTTGGGCGTGACCAGGCCGAGGTGATAGCGCACCGCGCCGGCGAACGGATCGCGGTGCGCATTGAGCTTGGCGCCCGGCGGCAGCAGGGTGAACATCGCCGCCTTCACCGAGGGAATGCCGCGCACCAGCTCGACCGTCTTCGGGCACAGCGCGCGCGCCGACGGCAGCGGCTCGTCGTACCACTTGAGGTAGAAACGCTTCCAGCCTTCCTTGAAGAACGAGTTGAAGCTGGCGTCGTTGTTCTTCGCCGCGGCGCGGATGTAACCCTCGTCGGAAAGGCGCAACGCCTCGTCGCGGATGGCCTGCCAGTTCGCCTTCAGCACGTCCAGCTCGGGAAAGGCGCCGCGGTCCAGGTACGGCCGCGCCGGCATTTTCGAGAACAGGAAGGCGAACACGTTGTACGGCGCGAGGAACGCCGAGTGGTTCACCAGTTGGCGCAGGAACGGCAGGCGCACCTTGCCGCGCAGGTGCACGACCAGCACGGCGGCGAGGAAGGCGTACAGGACCAGGAACTTCGGTCCGAGCAGGTCGATGTGCATGGCAGACGGGGTGCGAGCAGCGCGCGCGACGGCGCGGCGTAACGCGCATTATGCGGCCAAGCCCCCCGCCGTTCACCCCGCGCCGGAGCGGGGGCGCTTTCGTGGGAGCCTGCGTGCAGGCGACCCGGGCGTCGCGGCGAGGCAGGCGCCTTGCGGCGCCGCCACCCTCACCCCGACCCTCTCCCGCCGGCGGCGGGAGAGGGAGACGAGCGCCGTGGCATCACCGTCCGCGACGCCCATGCAGGAGCCTGTGTGCGGGCGACCCGAGCGTCGCCACGAAGCAGGCGCCTTGCGGCGGCGCGCGCCGTCAGATCGAGTAGTACATCTGGTACTCGAGCGGGTGCGTGGAGGCGCGGAACCGGGTGACTTCCTGCATCTTCAGCGCGATGTAGCCGTCGATGAAGTCGTCGGAGAACACGCCGCCGGCCTTGAGGAAGCCGCGGTCCTTGTCCAGCGCTTCCAGCGCCTGGTCGAGGCTGGAGCACACGGTCGGGATGTTCTTCTCTTCCTCCGGCGGCAGGTCGTACAGGTCCTTGTCGGAGGGCGCGCCCGGGTCGATCTTGTTGAGGATGCCGTCCAGGCCGGCCATCAGCAGCGCGGTGAAGGTGAGGTAGCCGGAGTTGACCGGATCCGGGAAGCGGATCTCGATGCGGCGGCCCTTCGGGCTGGACACGAACGGGATGCGGCAGCTCGCCGAGCGGTTGCGCGCGGAATAGGCCAGCATCACCGGCGCCTCGAAGCCCGGCACCAGGCGCTTGTAGCTGTTGGTGGTGGAGTTGGCGAACGCGTTGATCGCGCGCGCGTGCTTGAAGATGCCGCCGATGTACCACAGCGCGAGCTGGCTGAGGCCGCCGTACAGCTCGCCGGCGAACAGGTTCACGCCGCCCTTGGCCAGCGACTGGTGCACGTGCATGCCCGAGCCGTTGTCGCCGACGATCGGCTTCGGCATGAACGTCACCGTCTTGCCGTTCTGGTGGGCGGTGTTCTTGATGATGTACTTGGTGGTCAGCAGCTCGTCGGCCTTCTTCACCAGCGTGTTGAAGCGCGTGCCGATCTCGCACTGGCCGGCGTTGCCGACCTCATGGTGGTGTACCTCGACCGGGATGCCGGCCGCTTCCAGCAGCTTGCACATGTCGGCGCGCAGGTCGCCCAGCGAGTCGACCGGGCTGACCGGGAAGTAGCCGCCCTTCACGCCCGGCACGTGGCCGTGGTTGCCGTCCTCGTGGCGGCGGCCGGTCGCCCACGCCGCTTCCGCCGACTCGATCTCGTAGGACACGTGGCCCATCTCGTTGCGGTAGCGCACCGCGTCGAAGATGAAGAACTCCGGCTCCGGGCCGAAGAACGCGGTGTCGGCGATGCCGGTGGACTTGAGGTAGGCCTCGGCGCGCTTGGCGATCGAGCGCGGATCGCGCGCGTACGCCTGCATGGTCGACGGCTCCAGCACGTCGCAGGAAAGGATCAACTGCTTGTGCGCGGAGAACGGATCCATGGTCGCCGTCGCCGGGTCCGGCATCAGCACCATGTCCGACTCGTTGATGCCCTTCCAGCCGGCGATCGAGGAGCCGTCGAACATCTTGCCGTCCTCGAAGGTGTCGGCGTCGATGGCGTGCGCGGGGAAGGTGACGTGATGCTGCTTGCCCTGCATGTCGGCGAAGCGCAGGTCGACGAACTCGACCCCCTCGTCCTTGATCAGCTTGAGCACGGAATCGGCGGACATGGGCTACCTCGGTGCGGTGGATGGATGCGCCTTCCATAGCAAGGGGCGCGCCAGCCATGGGTTGCGTTGCCGATCAATCGGTTGCACGGCAGTGTGGCAGGGGCGTCCGTGCGAGCGCACCATGATGACGCAGGTTCGGGGCGCATGAAGCACCAAAATGGTGCGTCATTGCGGAGCCATGAACACAACCGCCACGACAGGGTTCGCCATGCGCCGACCGCCGTCGATGGCGTCAGCCGCCTCCGGTATAGGCGACGCGGGCGATCCAGTTGCGCTTGCGCCGGGCCAGGCGGTCGTCCGACGCCTCGCCCTCGTGGCTGACCGGCGAACGGGAAAGCAGCGCGGGCGCCACGCCCTCGAAGGTGTTCACGTTGACCACCGCGTACAGGCGGCCGTCGATGCGGCTGGTGGCCACCGGCACCACCCCGCAAACGGCGCACACATGGAACTCGGCGGTCCGCGTGCCGAACGCGTACTTCGACACGTGCGCGGCATCGCGCACGCGCACCTCGAGCGAACCGGCCGGGCACGACGTCCACACCCCGCCGTGCCGCGTGCAGAACGAGCAGGTGCAGGCGCGCGAGGCAATCTCCGCCGGCTCCGGCGTCCAGTCGAGCGTGAACGCGATGTTGCCGCAGTGGCAGCGGCCAGTGATCAGCATGCAGGCGCCTCGCGTGCCCCGAGCGCCCAGACTACGACCCGGCGCGGCGTGCGGCCAAGTCCGCATGCCCGGGCATGCCTGCGCCGGGACGGGCGTTGCCGGGTTCGATTTCGCCACTCTGCGGTGAAACGGCAGGCTGTCGTGGCGGTTGGCGCAGACCTGAACCTGGCCCTGTCTCTCTACTCGTTCCTGACGATATCGACCGAGATCTCCACCGCCGGAGTCGCGCCCCTGTTCTCAAGCCAGTGCGTGGTGTTCCTGTCCTCGGGCCAGCCCACCCCGGCCCGTAGTCCGTAGCGACTCCATTCCGATGGTCGGTGATCGCACCTTGCAGTATGTAGACGATGCCCGGCCTGCCCTTGTGGTCGTGGATCGGCCCGAAGACGCCTCCTGGCTCGATGGTCACCATACGCATTCGAAGCTGGCGCCCTGCCATGCCCTCGATCTCAGGGCCAAGGTCGACCGTTGCACGCAACTTCACCGCCACGCCTTTCGTTTCGGGTGCCGCCTGTGCGTCGCTCATCGTGCCGTCCTCCGTGCTTCAGGGGTCGAACGTCGCGCTTGCGCCGACGCCCCGAGACCTTTTCCGCGTTGCACCGCGCGAACGTCGATGGCAAACGTGTCGGTCGCCGGAGCGAGCAAGCCGATTACGCTTCTGGCCCATCCTCGCCGATTGAACGTGCGGTTTCGCCCCGGTGGGTGAGCAGGGCTTTCGAGCGGCGCAAGCCGCGAGCCTGCATGGCTCACTCCAAGGCCGCATACACGACTGCAACCGATCCGCTCCGCCGCCCGCGCATCACACGGTCACTTGCAGGGGGAGAGTTCCTACGAAAAAGTGGACGCCGGTGGTCAGACACCTTGGGCCTCGAACTCGATCGGCGAACGATATCCCAGGGCCGAGTGTAAGCGGTGCTGGTTGTAGAAATCGACGTAGCTGCGAAGCGCCGAGCGTAGCGTCCGGTCGTCGATGAAGTGCTGGCGGTGATACATGTCCGACTTCATCGACTTGTGCCACGACTCCATGTGCGCG